>CANQZM010000105.1 GCA_947628345.1 uncultured Bacilli bacterium | reverse complement strand
AATATGGAAGATTATATTTATCCTAATCAACAATTACTTATTCCTAAAAATGGTTATTCTTATTATATAACTGCTGATGGAGATACCATAGATGAAGTTATTAAAGTATTTAATAGTAATGAAGAAAAGTTTATGAAAGAAAATCCAACTATCTATTTAATGGCTGGTCAATTACTTGTTAATAAAAAATAGAAAATGAACTAGAAATATGTTAAATATTATCTAGTTCATTTCATTTAATTTACTTTTTTTTCGGTTTTTGTTATTATTATAAGAGAAGAATAAAATAGGAGAATAATTATGATATTTAAAAAGCCATATGCATTTTTAATAAAATATTTTCGAATTATAAATTTTATTATTGCTCTTTTAGCTAGCTTTATTATATATAAAAGTTATTTAATCGTGGCTTTTTTTCGCGATTATGTAAATAATAGTTATACTGGTACATTTTATGCCGGTTTTTATCAAGATTATGTATCTCCAGTAGTGTTTTTTATCTTGATATTAATTATTTTAGGACTTTCTTTCATCTGCTTACTCTTTATTCATAAAAAGCAAAAAGCTAGATCATATACGTTTTGCTTAATTTATTATATAGTACTTTTAATATATTTTATTATAATACGTAATATATTGATAGGCATGCAAGAAGAATTAATAAGTGCTGAAATAGCTAGGGCATGTCGTGATATTTCTTTAATTGCATTAGTTTTACAAATACCATACTGCATTTTTTTATTTATTCGCTTTTTTGGATTTAATATAGGAAAATATAATTTTAAAGAATATTTAAAAGAGTTAGAAATATCAGAACAAGATAGTGAAGAAGTAGAAATTACCATTAATCAAGATTCAACTAAATTAAAAAGAAATTTTAGAAGATTTAAAAGAGAATTTTTGTATTATTTAAAAGAAAATAAATATATTTTCTTGATAATATTTATATTTTCTATTGGCTTAATATTTTTTGCTATTTATAAATCATTTCCCAATATTATAGATCAGAAATTTAATCAAGGAGATATATTTTATATTAATGATTTAACTTATAAAGTAGAAGATAGTATTATAACTAATTTAAATTATAATGGAGAAATTATTGCTAAAGATAAATATTATCTTGTAGTAAAATTATATATTGAAAATAGTGGTAATAATGATATGACAATTGATTATAATAATTTTAGGTTAGAATTAGATAATGATAAATATGCTTATCCAGATAAAGGTAAAGGAGACTATTTTATAGACTATGCCAAAAATATTTTTATAAGTAATTTAAAATCAGGAACTAAAAATACTTATTCTTTAGTTTTTGAAATAGACAGCCAAAATATTAAAAAAAGATATCGTTTAAAAATAGCTAATGGGGTTGCTGCAATGGATGATAACATTGTTGGAAAATTTAATTATGTAACCATTACCCCAGTAATAGTTAATGAAGTTAATCAGGTAGGTATTTTTGAACAAAATCAAGAAATTTCTTTTATAAATTCTAATTTAGGAGAAACAACTTTACAAGTTTCTAATCCAAATATAACTAAAAAATTAGTATATGATTATAAAAAATGTGATAATAATAATTGTGTAACTTATAAAGATATGTTAATTGTTGATTATAAAAATAATGATAAAACATTATTAGTATTAGATTATAAATTAAATATTGATGAAAATGCTCCATTTTATACTAAATCAAGTAATATAAATAAATTTATTAATACATTTATGAAAATAAAATATGTTAAAAATGGTAGAGAATATTTAAGCAATATTAAAAATGTTACTCCAAGCAATCTAACTGATAAATTTGCTATTGAAATACCAGTTGAATCTTTAGATGCGGAAAAATTATATATATCAATTATTATTAGAAATAAAGAATATTTAATAAACGTCAAATAGTTATAATCTTTTTTCTAAAGTATTTATTAATTTTTGATTGTTTTGAATAGTCTTATAATATTTTATTAATAGTTTATTATAAAAAGATTTTTTACTATAAAAATAAGGCCATTTGAAAAGATTGTATAATAAACAAAACTTATTATATTTCTTTTCTAATGGTTTAATATGTTTAATATAATAATTATAATTGCTTTTCATAATAATTCACACTTATATTATAACACAAACAGGACATAATAGTTACCGGACATAATAAATTTATAATGAAACAATATGTTTGGTGATAATATAATGACTACTTTTAAAAGAGATTTTACTATATTAAGTAAAAAAGAAATGAAAGAAAAAATATCTTTAAATATTAGAAAATATAGAAAACTAGCGGGTATTACGCAAGAACAATTAGCAGTAGATATAAATAAATCTTATGATTTTGTCAGAAGATTAGAATTTACTCATGGTAAGGTTGGTTGTTCTACTTATACTTTATACTGTATTTCTAAAGTTTTAAATACAAGTATTGAGAATTTTTTTAAATGATTATGCTATAATAATTAATGGTGATATGATGATAGATAAATATATAGAATTAC
>CANQZM010000104.1 GCA_947628345.1 uncultured Bacilli bacterium | reverse complement strand
ACTTGTATTTCTACTAAATCTTCTATGTATTCTATTCTATATGGATGTTCTTTCTCTCCTGTTTCTGAATAATCAAAGTATAATGTACAATATATAGTTTTATCTGTTTCTAATATTGCCTTACCATTCTCAAATGTTATAGCATGCTCTACTAATGCACCATTATTATCTGTACACTTTGCTTCTTTAAACACATAATCACTTCCTGGCCAGGTATTATCTTCACTTTTGTATTCTTCATAACTTTCACCATTTTGAATCATTATTGCAAATGATTTATTACTCTTTATATCTTTTAACTTTACCTCTGGTAATTCTTCATATTTTGATTTCATTAAATATTTAACACCAACTAACATTGTTAATGCTATTAATATTCCTATTACTCCTAATAGATAATTTTTATATTTAATTATTTTCTTCATAGTATGACTCTCCTAATATTATAAGATTATTATAATATACCCCCCCCGAGAGTCAAGAAAATCCCCAAAATTTTTTGCAACTTATTTTGTTAAAAAAGAAATAGTCATTAATTGTTAACTATTTCTTTTTGATTCAATTCATATTTAACTTTATATATTTTATTTTTTTCTAATTTTTTAGGAATAACTACTCTTAGATAATTTGATGTATGACCAACACTTTCATTATTATGTACTTCTTCAATTAAAACATCAACATCCCTATCAATAAATTTTTCAGCATATTCTTGTTCTAATATATCGGAAAGATCTAATAACTTATGAACACGATTAGTTTTTTCTGTAGATGATACTTCTTTCATTAAACTAGCTTTAGTACCATTTCTTTTCGAATATGGAAATACATGAATTTTACTAAATTTTAATTTTTTAGCATTTTCATAAGTTTCTTCAAAATCACTATCTGTTTCTTCAGGGAAACCCACAATAATATCTGTTGTTATCGAAATATCTGGTCGTATATTTCTAATTTCTTCTATTTTATTAAAGAAATAATTCATATCATATTTACGATTCATTTTCTTTAAAGTATTATCACTACCAGCTTGTAAAGGAATATGTAAATGATTACAGAATTTATTATTTACTTTAAGCATATTCATAAATTTATCATTTAATTCTGTTATTTCCACACTAGAAAGTCTTATTCTATCTAATCCATCTATTTTAGATAATTCATTAATAACATCAACTAAATCTTTACCTTCATAATTATAAGAACCAGTATGAATACCAGTTAAAACTATTTCATGATGGTTTGTTTTAACTAAATCTTTAGCTTCTTTCATTATTTCTTCAAAATCCTTACTACGACATTTACCACGCATAAATGGAATTATACAATATGAGCAAAAATTATCACAACCATCTTGAATTTTAATAAATGCTCTTGTATGATCAAAATCATTAATAGCCATATCTTCAAATGGTAAGTCTCTATTTTTTTCAAAATAATTATATTTTTCTTTAGTTTCTAAATAATTATTAATGATATCTACTAATTTAGATTTACCAATATTACCTAAAAGTATATCGATATTCATATCTTGATACTCTACAAAATTGTTTTGAACACTACAACCTACTACTACTAAAATACTATTTGGATTTTCTCTTCTTACTCTTCTTACAAATTTCTTACATTTACTATCTGCGGTATTTGTAACTGTACAAGTATTAATGATAATAATATTAGCATCATTCATTTTATCTACAAAAAGAAAACCACTTTTTAGAAGTGACTCTTTAATATAATTTGATTCATATGTATTAACTTTACAACCAAAAGTTTCAATATAAAACTTCATAAAACCACCCTTTAATTTAATAATTTATTAAGTTCTTTTAAAGCTCGCAAAAATGCTTCTTCTTTTTCGTAACTAATAACTCTTACTTCTTTAATTTTTACTGGTTCATCTTTATTAACTAAATCATTTAAATTAACTTTTTTAACAACTAAATCATCTAATAATTCTTCTTTTTCATAATTTATAGCATATTTATTTTGTTTTTGTAATAATTCATCATAACTGATAATGGCTTTTTCTTCTTGATCTTTTTCATAAGAATCACAACTCATATTACCATTTAGTTTATCTTCTTGCAATTTTTTAGTTAAGCCAGCTAAATCTAATAATTCTCCTTCTTCATCATTATAAGCAAATTCTTCATTATCAACTTGTTCTTCTATTTCATTATCTTTCTTTACTTCTATTTGCACAATATTATCTTCCTTTTTATCATCATCATTTTTTTTATCATTCATTGGCGGAAAAAAATCATTTTCATCAAAACCATCATCTTTATTTATTTTAATAAAATAAATTAATGTTACAATTAAAATAAGTAAGGTTATGACGGCGATAAAAAATGTAATATCGACAAATCCTAAACATTTAATGAATGTATAAATATCTCTTAAAAAATTCATTAATAATCACCACATTTTTATTTTAACACTTTATGTATAGAAAAATAAGTGCCTAACATTCGCTTTACATAAATATTAGCAAATATTGACACTTATTATAACATAATC
>CANQZM010000103.1 GCA_947628345.1 uncultured Bacilli bacterium | reverse complement strand
ATTTTAAATATTATTGATGAATATCAAAAAAATATAATGGAGTAATTATGAACATAGAAGTAACAGACAATACAATTATTATTTGTGAAAATAGTTATAAAAAAGCTATTTTAAATAATTTAACTAAAGAAAATGTTTTTTGTAATGTCAAATTTTATACGAAAAAAGAATTTATCCAAGAATATTTATTTTCATTTGATGAAAGAGCAGTCCATTATTTAGTATCTAAATATAATTTAAAAATATCTATTGCCAAAATGTATTTAAATAATTTATATTTTCTTCCAAATATTATACCAGATAATCCTAAACTACAATTTTTAAGTAATTTAAAAAGTGAATTAGATGATCAAGGCTTTTTAATTTATAATCCTTTATTTAAAAAATATATTAGTAACTATCAAATAATTGTAATAGGTTATACTTATTTAGAAAAATATGAAGAAGGTATTTTGCATGGTTTAAATGCCAAAATAATAACAAAAGAAAAATTAAATAAAGAATTTACAATTTATGAAGCTCAAGATATTGAAGAAGAAGTTAATTTTGTTGCTAAATCAGTGGCGGAATTAATTGATAAAGGGATTGATATTAATCATATTAAACTCGCAAATGTTAATGATAATTATTATAATACTATCAAAAGAGTATTTAATTTTTATCATATTCCAATTAAGATACCTAGTCAAAATACTTTATATAACAATGAAATCGGCCAAAAATTTTTAAATAATTTAACAAATGAATTAAATGATACGCTAGATTTAATCAAAGAAGATAAGCAAAATATTTATAATAAAATAATAAATATTTGTAATAAATATGTTTTTATTAATAATATATCTATTTTAAAAGAATTCTTAACTTATGAATTCAAAAATACGATTATTAATGATTTTAACCTAGATAATTATGTTGATATTATAAATATAGATGATTATATAGATGATAATGATTATATATTTTTAATGAATTTTAATTCTGATAGTATGCCTAAAACTTATCAAGATGAAGATTATTTAACTGATAATATAAAAGATATTTCTAAATATGATACAATTACGAAAAATAAAATTATTAAAGAAAACACTTTATCTATAATAGAAAATATTAATAATTTAGTTATTACTTATAAAAAAAGTGATGGCCATAAAGAATGTTATATATCATCTTTAAGTAATGAACTTAATTGTAAAGTAGAAAAAATAGATATTAAACTAGATGAAAGTTATTCTAAAGCTTTAAGTAAATTAGAATATGCTAAATGTTTATATAATTTTAATACTTATGGTACCACAAGTGATTCTTTATCTATCTATAGTAATAGTATTACAGATATGGAAGAAAATTATAATAAATTTGATAATACTTTTAAAGGTATAGATAACAATAATTTATTAAATTATTTAAATAATAAATTAACTTTATCTTATAGTTCTCTAAATAATTATAATAAATGCGCTTTTCGCTATTATTTAGAGAGTATTTTACAAATAGATCCATTTGTTGAAAGTTTTGATACTTTTATTGGTTCTTTATTTCATGATGTTTTAGAAAAATGCTTAAATAATAATTTAGATATTGATATGGAAATTAGAAATTATTTAGCTAGTCATGAAAGAAGTTTTACTTTTAAAGAAAGATTTTATTTAAATAAAATAATTGCTGAGATTAAATTTGCTTTTAATGTTATTAGAACTCAAGATGCATATATTGGTTTAGATAAACATTTTTATGAAAAGAGAATAATTATTGATAAAAGCAAGGATATTAATATTTCTTTTAAAGGCATAATTGATAAAATTTTATATAAAGAAGAAGATGATAAAACTTATGTAGCCATTATCGATTATAAAACAGGTTTTATTAATACTGACCTTAAATACCTACCTTATGGGTTAAGTTTACAATTACCAATTTATTTATATTTAGTTAAAAAATCTAATCTATTTAAAAATCCTCAATTTGCTGGTTTCTATTTACAACATGTTATAAATACATCATCTATAAATAAAAATATAAATCATACATATCAAGAACTAAAAGAAGCTGGCTTAAAACTAGAAGGATACTCTAATAGTAATATGAATGCTTTAGCTAAGTTTGATAATAGTTTTACCGAAAGTAAATTAATTAAGAGTATGAAATTAAAGAAAGATGGTAATTTTAACGCCAATGCGAAAGTTTTAAGCGATGAGGAAATTAACAAAGTTATTGATTTGACGGAAGAAAATATCGATAAGGCTATTGCTAACATTACGAAGGGTGAATTTCCAATTAATCCCAAAAGAAATGGTATGGATAAAAATATTGGTTGTGAATATTGTAAATTTAAAGATATCTGTTTTAAAAAGGAAGAAGATTTTGTTAAATTAAAAGAAATTCCTAATTTGGATTTTTTAGGAGGTGAAGATAATGCCTAAATGGACTAAAGAACAAAAAGAAGCCATTGAAAGGGATGGCTCTAATATAATTGTTTCAGCTGGAGCCGGTTCTGGTAAAACAGCAGTCTTAACCGAAAGAGTAATTTATAAATTACAAAAAGGTATTAAAATAAATGAACT
>CANQZM010000102.1 GCA_947628345.1 uncultured Bacilli bacterium | reverse complement strand
TTTTCTTTCTTAATATCTGTTTTCAAAGCTATCTTAACTAACATACATTCATCTGAAAACTTTACTTTACTAGCAAAGCCTTCTTTATTATAATAATAATCAAAGCCAGAATATGGCTTACACATAGTAACTCTGCCTGTTTTTTTATCATAAGTTATACAATCATTATTATTAACTAATTCTACTTTTTCAGGATCTAATTTATCATCAAGCTCAAGTAAGTCAACATAATATTTGTCACCATCTTTATGAGGTGTAATTTGATTATCTGATCCAAGTAAACTACCCATACTAAAAACACCCTTTTTAGTACAAATTAGCTTCTTAATATTTTGTAATTGGCTATCTGTAAGATTAGTATCTTAACCTACATCAAATGATTCTGTCACATCAAAAAGGTTTTCTTTATCAACACTTATTATTGTAATTTTTTTACTATTCATATTTATCCCTCTTTAAATAATTATATCACTATTTATTTAAAAAAAGAAAAGCCTCCAAAATGGAGGCACACTCATATGAGTGAAATACCACATATTAAATGTGCACTAATTAAATGTTTATTTATAAATCTAAACTATTCTTATCAAGCAAGAATTCTTGAATACCAACGACTAATATTCCCTCTTCAGTTATCCAGTGTTTCATATTATCTTTAACAACAATTATCTTTTTGAAATTGTCATTAATATTCATTAATGGTCTTTCTTCTTGAATCGTTTTTTCTCTTGTATCTAAGTTTAATGCTGATTGAACATAATATCTCTTATTTCCTAAATTACATACAAAATCTATTTCTAATTGCTTTCTATTTTTGTTTTCATCTCTTACTTCAACTACTCCAACATCAACATTATAACCTCTAACAATTAGTTCATTATATATTATATTTTCCATTATGTGATTTTCTTCTTGTTGCCTAAAGTTTAATCTAGCATTACGAAGTCCAATATCTGAAAAATAATATTTTTGTGGGGTTTGAATGTATTTTTTACCTTTAACATCATATCTATCAGATTTATTTACTATAAAAGCATCTTCTATATATTTTATATATGAATTAACAGTGTTAGATGATATTTCTTTTTCACCATTGCTAACAAATGTATCATATATTTTTTTAGGATTAGTTAGTGAACCTACTGATGATGCTAACATATTAATAATAGAGTCAAGTATATCAACTCTTTGAATATTATTTCGTTCAATAATATCCTTTATATAAGTTTGATCAAATAAATCTTTTAAATATTTTGATTTTTCTTCATCAGATTTCTTAGAAAGTATCAATGGTAATCCACCATATAAAACATATTCATTCCAAGCGGACTGATTATCACCTTTAAATACTTCAACATATTCAGAGAAAGATAATGGAAATACTTTTATTTCATCACCTCTACCTCTAAATTCAGTAATAATATCTGATGATAAAAATTTTGAGTTACTTCCAGTAACATAAACATCAAGATTTCTCTCATACAAAAAACCATTTAATACAGATTCAAAACCTTCTACCAATTGTATTTCATCTAATAATATGTAATATATCTCTTTATCTTTTATCTGTGATTTAATATATTCATTAAGTTCATGAGAATCACGATATTTTTTATTCTCTTCTTTATCTAATTCTAACTTAATGATATGATCCTCTTTTACACCACTTTCAAGTAAATGATTTTTAAATAATGGATCTAATAAGTATGACTTTCCACATCTTCTAATACCAGTGATAATTTTAATTAAACCGTTTTCTTTTCTGCTTATTAATTTGTTTAAATATACATCCCTTTTGATTTCTTTCATAATTACCTCCATTGAGAATTTTTGCCACTTTTACCACTTTTTCTCAATACAATTATAAATCTTTTAAAAAATATTTTCAATAGTCCATTGAGAATTTTTGCCACTTTTACCACTTTTTCTCAACAATAGTATATACCATTAATTATTAAATATTCTTAAAATCAAATTTTTTTGTACCTAAATTGTACCTAAAATTATTTTAGTAATACCGATACCTTATAAAATGGGCATAAAAAATGAGAGCACAGTTAAATACTCTCTTCAGGTGGAGTTGAGGTGTTGACTACTCTCAATGTATATGTCCCTAATCCTTCAAGGGTTACCTGTTTCTCATCTCCTACGTTATATTTTCCTGTATCAATATTTTCTTTAATTGTATTCCAATCATCATCTTTAAATGGCAACGGAATAAAACTTGTTATATTTAAATCATCTGTAACATTTTTTATAATTAATTGGTTATTTTCATATGTATATTCTTTTTTTAAATTTCCCATTGTTACTTTTCCTTTTGGAACTGATTCTGTAAATGTATAATTATGTTCTTCTTCATCCATTACATATTGTGGATATGAACTTGTAGGTGTTGTAAAATCTGTATATGTTACTTGATGAAATGATTTAAAGTCAAAGTTTAATATTATATTATATGTAGTATTAGTTGATTGATATCTTCCTTCTTTATATTTTATAGTAATATAAATATCTTTTTGCATTCCTAATTTACATAAATCATTATTACATAATTTATCTTTTAGGTTATA
>CANQZM010000101.1 GCA_947628345.1 uncultured Bacilli bacterium | reverse complement strand
TCATATTCAATACTTGCTACAACTCCAGGTACGTTTAATTTATTTCTCTTAAAATCAATGATACGATATTTTCTTTTTGCTCCTCCACCTTGGTGACGAACAGTTATCTTACCTTGATCATTGCGTCCACCGTTTTTCTTAATTGTAACAGTAAGACTTTTTTGAGGAGTTTTCTTAGTTATTTCTTCATTAACTAAAGTACTCATCTTTCTACGTCCTGGTGTAGTAGGTTTATAAGTTCTTATTGCCATAATTTAATTCCTCCTTCTAACCAAGATCTATTGTTTGTCCGTCAGCAAGAGTAACAATAGCTTTCTTTGCTCTATTAGTTAACCCTGTATAACGTCCAACTCTTCTTTTTTTAGGTTTTACATTTAAAGTCTTTATTGAAGTAACTTTAACTTTAAATATTTTTTCAATAGCACTTTTAATTTCTGTTTTATTTGCTCTTGGATCTACTTCAAAAGTATATTGTCCATTTTCTTTAGCCATTTGGCTTTTTTCAGTAATAACTGGTGCCTTAATAATTTCTAAATATTTAGTATCTTTCATTATACTAGCACCTCCTCTATTTCTTTTAATGCCTCTTTAGTAGCCACTAAATAATCAGCTCCTACTAAATCTAACACACTAATTTCTTCTGGTGTTACTAATAATATATTATCTAGATTTCTAGTAGCTAAAATTAAATTTTCATCTAATTCTTTAGCCACTAATAATATTTTTTTATCAGTAAGTTTTAATGAATCTAAAATTTTAATAAATTCTTTAGTTTTAGGTGTTTCTAATACTAAATCTTCTAAGATAATAACTGCATCTTCTAGCGCTTTATGACTATAAGCAGACTTAATAGCAATCTGTCTTTCTTTACGATTCATCTTTTTACTATAATCACGAGGTACTGGAGTACCATAATTTCCTCCACCTACCCATTGTACAGCTCTAATTGATCCTTGACGAGCATGTCCTGTTCCTTTTTGTCTCCATGGCTTTCTACCGCCACCTCTAACTTCTGAACGATTTTTAGTTGAGTGTGTTCCTTGTCTAAGTGATGCGCGTCCTAAAATAATCGCATCATATAAAACTTTATCATTCGGAGTAATTCCAAATATAGTTTCATTTAATTTAACATCATTAATTTTTTCACCTTTAAGATTGAAAACATTTGCTTTTTTCATATCTCTTCCTCCTTTCATCACGTAATACTATTAATTGTTTTAGTTTTGTGACAATTTATTATTCTACGGTTTCTTCTACTTCTTCTGTAACTGATTCGGTGTTATCATTTTTTTCATCTGTAACTTCTTTTGTTTCTTCATAATTAACTAAATCAGCTGGAGCATTTACTACATTAGGTTTTTTCACTGCTGTACGAATAATAATTAATGATTTTTTTGGACCTGGAACATTTCCTTTAATAAGGATTAAGTTATTTTCTATATCAATTGACACTACTTCAAGATTTTGAATGGTTGTCTTAACATTACCCATATGTCCTGGCATTTTTTTACCTTTTAGGACATGCATTGGTAACATTGTACCAAGTGAACCTACTCCTCTATGATATTGAGAACCATGTCCCATTGGACCTCTAGATTGATTATGACGTTTAATAACTCCTTGGAATCCTTTTCCTTTACTGATTCCACTAACATCAACCATTTCTCCTTCTTTGAAGATATCAACACCAACAACTTGACCTAAAGTATAATCACTTGGATTTACTCCTCTAATTTCTCTCAAGAAGCGCTTAGGTTCTGTATTAGCTTTTTTTGTATGACCCATTGATGGTTTATTACTTGATTTTTCCTTGATTGTTTCTGTAGCAAGTTGAATAGCATCATAACCATCTTTTTCTACTGTTTTAATTTGAGTAACCACATTAGGTTCTACTGAAACTACAGTAACCGGAATTAATTTACCTTCTTTAGTAAATACTTGGGTCATTCCGATTTTCTTACCTAAGATTCCTTTCATTTTAATTTCCTCCTATTATTTTGTTTTAATTTGAATATCTACACCGCTAGGTAAATCTAAACGTGCTAAAGCATCTATGATTTCCTTGCTAGGATTTTTGATATCAATAAGTCTTTTATGTGTACGCATTTCAAATTGCTCACGTGAATCTTTATCTTTGTGAACAGCTCTTAATATTGTGAACTTTTCAACTTCTGTAGGTAGTGGTACTGGACCAGATATTTCTCCACCTAATCTTTTGATAGTTTCAATGATTTTGGTAGTAGCATTATCTAAAATTCTATGATCATATGCTTTTAATTTAATGCGAACCTTTTCTGTTGACATATAAATCCTCCCTTCGCCTATATCTAGTATAGACTTGCTCCATGCAAATAACCCAATATCCAAATTAACAACTTAACCTGGTGTATCAGCAACCTTGCATATCTAAGCAGTCACACAGTTAAAAGTATAACATACCTTTTCCTTATTTTGCAAGTGTTTTTTGCACTTTTTTAATTATATGTAAATCTTTCTTAGATTATCTACTTCTTTCTATTTATTTTTTTTTATTCTATTGATATAATCACAGTAAATAATAATATCCTGAATTTATCAGTTTTGAAAGGGTAAAATCTCCCAATACCTTTATTTATGAGGAATTGAGAGATTTTTAAATA
>CANQZM010000100.1 GCA_947628345.1 uncultured Bacilli bacterium | reverse complement strand
TTCTCCCTTATTTTACGTGCATTTAATTTTTGAACGCTTATTTTTTATTATGCGTGCATTTATCTCTAAAGTTAACGCGCATAAAAAAAAGCAAAATTTTATATTTTGCACTTTAATTTCAAAATACAACAAAGAGTATTGAATTTTATAACACTCTTAAACTAGATTTTAATTATCTTGGTATTTATTTTGCTTCTTCTTGAGCCCTAGTTTCTCTAACAACAGTAATTTTGATAGTACCAGGATATTTCATATTTTCTTCTATCTTTTCTTTAATATTTCTAGCAATTTTATGTGCGGTTAGATCATCTACTTCTTCTGGTTTAACAATAACACGCAATTCCCTACCAGCTTGTACAGCATAAGCTTTATCAACACCATCTATTTCATTACCGATTTCTTCTAATTGTGTTAATCTTTGAACATAATTTTCTAGTGAATCATTGCGAGCTCCTGGTCTAGATGCACTTAAAGCATCAGCAATAGCTACAATTACTGCGATAACACTTTCTGCTTTAGTATCACCATGATGTGAAGCTATAGAATTAATAACTACAGGATCTTCTTTAAATTTTTTAGCAATATCAATACCAATATCTACATGGCTTCCTTCAATTTCATGATCAATTGCCTTACCAATGTCATGTAATAAACCTGCGCGTTTAGCTAAATTAATATTTTCACCAAGTTCTGCGGCAAGTAAACCTGACAATTGAGCTACTTCTATAGAATGCTGTAAAGCATTTTGTCCATAACTAGTTCTAAAATGTAATTTACCAATGATTTCTATTAAATCTGGATCAAATTTAGTTAACCCTAATTCAAATGTAGCTTCATTACCATATTCAATTATCTTTTGTTTCATATCTTTACATACTTTATCGTATAATTCTTCAATTCTAGTAGGATGAATTCTACCATCCTTAATTAAATTTTTTAAGGTAACGTAAGCAATTTCACGACGTAATGGATCAAAACTAGATAGCACTACAGCTTCTGGAGTATCATCGATAATTAAATCTACCCCCGTAATAGCTTCAATAGTTCTAATGTTTCTACCTTCACGTCCAATAATTCTACCTTTCATTTCTTCATTTGGTAACTCTACTACTGTTACTGTTTGATCACTGGCAATATCAGCAGCATATTTTTGCATTGAAGTAACAATCATTTCACGGGCTGTTTTATCTGCTGCTAACTTAGCTTCATTTTCTTGTTCTCTGATATACTCAGAGATTTCTTTAGCCATATTTTCTTTAACTTGTTTCATGACTAAATCTTTAGCTTTATCTTTGCTAAAGCCTGATATTTTCTGTAACAATTCTAGTTGATCTTTTTTTATTTCTTCCACTTTACTTCGTTCTTCTTGGATTTCATTAAGTTGTTCTGTCAATTTTTCTTCACGTTGATCTAATGTAGCTTCACGTTTTTGATATAATTCATCACGTTTATCCATGCTATTTTCACGCTGTAAAATTCTATCTTCTTGTTCTTTTAGCTCAGCTTTTTTTTCCTTGATTTCTTTATCAGTCTCCATTTTTAATTTATGCATTTCTTCTTTTTGTTCAATAATGGCATCGCGTTTAATTTTTTCTACTTCTTTTTTTGCATCATTGATTAAATGATTAGCTTTTTGTGAACTAATATTATCTCGTAACTTGTTAATAATAAATTGTAGAACAAAACCTACTACCAATCCAATAACTATAAGTAAAACGGAGAATACTATATTATTCATATATACCTCCATTAGAATACATTTAATTAAATTAAATTATAATCTACAATTATATTGTAAGTTGGTTTTGAAATTGTGTCAAGTTTTAATTCGATACCAACTTTATTAACATCTAATTTTATAAAAGAATAAGAAAAAGAATAGATTACTGTTCTATTCTGATTTTTTATCATCTATTGAAATATCGTAAAACTCTCTAACTTTTTGTTCTAATTCTTCCTTCAATTCAGAATTATCCTTCAATAACAATTTAACATTTTCCTTACCTTGACCTAATTTCTCACCATTATATGAGTACCAGGCTCCAGTTTTATCAATAACACCAGCTTCTACTCCTAAGTCAACAATTTCTCCTTCTCTTGATACTCCTTCACCATACATAATATCCACAACTGCTGTTTTAAATGGTGGTGCTACTTTATTCTTAACTACTTTAACTGTTGTCTTATTTCCCACAACACCATCACCAATTTTCAATTGTTCATTACGTCTAATGTCTAAACGAATCGTTGAGTAGAATTTTAAAGCTCTACCACCTGGTGTTGTTTCTGGGTTTCCAAACATAATTCCTACTTTTTCTCTTAATTGATTTATGAAAATTGCAGTTGTTTTAGTCTTATTAATAGTTCCCGATAATTTTCGCAAAGCTTGTGACATCAATCTTGCCTGTAATCCAACATGTGAATCACCCATTTCTCCATCAATTTCAGCTTGGGGCACCAATGCTGCCACTGAATCAATTACAATAATACTAACAGCTTCACTTCTAACTAACGCTTCACAAATTTCTAAAGCCTGTTCTCCAGTATCTGGTTGAGATAATAATAACTCATTAATATTTACTCCTAGTTTTTGAGCATAAACAGGATCAAGAGCATGCTCTGCATCAATAAAGGCTGCCCTACCTCCTCTT
>CANQZM010000099.1 GCA_947628345.1 uncultured Bacilli bacterium | reverse complement strand
AACTGAATTTTGACAAAAAAATAACCATTTTATAATGGTTTGTTTAATTTTTTACTTTCAAAACTGATAAATTCCCGATAAAATTACTCATATAAAGTATTTCCGACCTAGTCTCTACTATAATATTATTTTTATCTAATAACTCTATCATAAATGGTT
This sequence comes from uncultured Bacilli bacterium, assembly GCA_947628345.1. Classification (GTDB taxonomy): domain Bacteria; phylum Bacillota_I; class Bacilli_A; order RF39; family UBA660; genus UMGS995. The sequence continues at coordinate 2,501 of CANQZM010000099.1, read as the reverse complement.
GAATAGTATAACAATTAACAGTTTTAATATTTTTAAGTTTAATTAATTCTTCACATATACTATAAGTTAAAGCTTCATCTTCTTTTATATACAAATAATTTATATTAGTACTTTTATAAAGTAAATTAAGAATTAAAGGGACTAACTCTATCTTTGATATATTAACCTTTGTAACATTATATTGAATTGCTAATTCTTTAATAAAACTAGCTAATATTTTATTGTTTTCTTCTATATATATATCACTAAAAATAAGCTCATTATTACTAATAATATTAGTGTTTATTAAATCATTGCTAATATTACTATTATTAGTTTTATAATTAAATGATATTTCGTTATTATTAATATTAATCAAAATCTTTTTCACATTAGCCACCATCTATATAATAACATATCTTTACATTTTTTTAAATATTTTACAAAAAAATATTTATTTTTTACATTTTTATGTTATAATCCTGAATTTATCAGTTTTTAAAAAGTAAAATCTCCCAAGCCCTTTATTTATAAGGATTTGAGAGATTTTTTGATTATTTAAAAAATGCGTACTATTTTTAATTTTTAGTTTCTTTGAAAAATTTTTTCATTTTTTTATATGAAATTATTTCTACTGATGTATCAATATTGAAAATATAGTTTAAGCATTTTGTAATTTCGGTTGGTGTATAAGTATAAGAATATCCATAACCTTTAAATTCTTTAAAATTATAATTTTTTAAAGTATCAATAATTTCTAAAACAGTATATTTTTCATTTATTTTCTTTTCTAAATATCTAAATATAACTAAAGATAAAAAACAAGTAAGGAAATGAGCCTTAATTCTATCTTCTCTAGATAAATAAACAGGCCTTGCTTTAAATTCACTTTTCATAATTCTAAATGACTCCTCTATTTCCCATCTTCTTTTGTTTATTTTTATTATTTCTTCGACGCCATCTTCTAAATTAGTACATACTCCATATAATCCATCATATTTTTCTTCTTCTTTTATTTTTTCTTGATTTAAAAAATAATTATTTTTTTCAGCAATTTCTCCATATTTGGTGGTAGATATTATATCAATAAATCTTTTTGGGTCGTTTTCATTATTACTTTTTATCTTTTGGGGATTTTTTTCTATTATTTTTAATGCTCTATTTATTTGACTTTCTCTAATGTGTCTTTGATATTCTTGATATTTTGGAGAAAAAGTAATAATTAATCTTTGTTCTATTCCATTTTCTTTTATCCATCTTTCTTTATAAAAGATTTTATCATAAAATTTATTTATTAATTCTTCATTTTCTCTTAATTTTGATATGTCATATGTTTTATCACTTCCTGATAAATGCCATCCTTTAGATAAATCTAATGACCAATCTTTTAAAAATTGCTTTAATTGCTTTAAAGATTGAGTTGTTACGAATTTACGATTATTTTTATTATTAAATTTTCTATTCGCTGTACTTGATAATCCTGCATCTGTACATACTACAAACATAGGATTATTAAAATCTTTAATTATTTTTTCTTCTAATGGTTTTAAAGTTAATTGTTCACTCTTATTTCCTTCAAAAACGTCGAATGAAAGGGGAATACCATCACCATCTAAAAATAATCCCATTCCTACGATTGGGTTAGGACGGTGTTCTTTGCTTTTACCATATTTTCTAAAGTCATCTTCTTCCTCTATTTCAAAATAATAATTAGTACAATCATAAAATAATACTTTGTCATTTCTTTTAGAATATTTTAGACTATTTTTATAAAGTTCAGATTGAATGAAATCACTCTCTTTAGATAATACTTCCAAACTTCTTAATATATCATTATAGGTAAAATTAGGTTGTTCTAAAAAATTTTTAGAAACTTCTAATGTTTTTAATTTAGAAGAGGGATATATAATTCTAGAATAAATTAGATTTGATAATATTTTATTTAAATCATAATGAAATTGGTATTTATCTGCAATAGAATTACAAATATTATTAATGCCTAAGTCATAATATATTTTTTGTAAAAATAAATATCCTCCATTAAATAAAACTTGCTCATTTAAATTTGCTTTTCCTTCTTGAGAGAGTCTTATTAATATTTTTTCTTTATCTTCTTTAGCTTTTTCATTTAATAATTTTACATATTCTTGAAGCCAAACAGTTGGGTCTTTATCTTTTGCTTTAATTTTTATTTGTTCCAAATTACCTAAGGTTTCTACTATTCTAGTTGTTCGTTTACCATTTAAAGTATAATCTTCTATAACAGAATATGAAACAGAGTTTTTTGATTTTGATTTTTTTAATCGCATAAAATCACTACCTTGTAAATATATTATATCACTAGTACGTAATAGTACGCAATATAAAAAACTGAATTTTGACAAAAAAATAACCATTTTATAATGGTTTGTTTAATTTTTTACTTTCAAAACTGATAAATTCCCGTATGCTTAAATATAAAGGTTCAACAAATCAAAGAGTAATAGATGTGCAAGCTAGTTTAAAAAATAATACTATTGTAA
>CANQZM010000098.1 GCA_947628345.1 uncultured Bacilli bacterium | reverse complement strand
AATAGGTGTTCCAAAATTTGTATACTCATATTCATTACTATTTTCATTCCAAGTACCTTTAACTGTAACAGGAACAGTATTTATATACCATACATCATATGTAGTTAAATCACTACTATTGAAAACATATTCAATATCGAAAATTTCATATCCGTTAGGAACATTAACTATATTTTTGTGATCATCGGAATAAGGGTAAGCATTTTTTCTTACAGAAAAAACATGACATCCAGTATCAAAAGTTTTTTCTTGTTTTTTATTAATTTCTTTAGATATCGCAGTAGCATTATTAGTATCTTTATTAATTTCTTTAGATATTGCAGTAGCATTATTAGTATCTTTATTATTAGAATTATCTTTTTCACTACATCCTGTCAAACTCACTGTTCCAATAGTTAACATAGTTGCATATACAGCAATTTTATTTTTAAATTTCATATTTCCACCTCTTTAAAATCTGGTCATAGTATGCTATAAAATATTAAAAAAGTCAAGAAAAATTTATTGCTTGTTTTAAAAATCAAGCTAATCAAGTAGTAGATAACAATTTAAAATATAATTTACAATATGAAATGGATAATAGTACTTTTAGTTTAAAATATAATTATATTTTTATCAAAAAGAATGTAAAAAAATACAAATTAATTGTATAACTTGTATTTTCTCTTGAATTTTTCCAACATTTACTTTATTTCACTCAGATTGTTAACAAATAAGCAAAAATATTTACCTATTTGTCAACAGTCTGAAACAACTAACCGTGATTAGTTGTTTTTATATACTTTTTAGGAATTTTTTCATTATGCTTAGTTATGTAACTGTAACTAAATTCATTAACAGCTCTATAAAAATCTTGATAATTTAAAGATATAGTCAAAAGTGGTTGTAGCTTAGATAACTCTAAAACATACTCATAAATTTCACAGTCACTAATTAAATGGCCGTCTTCAAATAAGCAATCACTCATAAAAAATAAGGCACTCTTAATATTTTCGTTATTAATATATTTAAAAACTTTATTTTCAAGGAGTGCTGTTAACTTTACCAATGGATTCAATCTGTTTCTATTTATTGTTAAAATTTTTTGATTGTGATTATCTGTTTCTAGGTCATATATATCTTCTGAATCGGTAATCAAAATTGGATATTTATATTTCATAACTCCTTGAGCTAAGTTAAATTCTCGAATTTTATTTAAACCTAGTTCTCCATATTTTTGCATAATTACTACTAAAATGTCTTGTAAATTTTCTAATTCTTCTTGGCTTAACATAATTTCAGAAAATGCAGGTTGGGTAGCTGGATCAAAAGCTTCCTTATTTTTTTCGTGCCAACGACATCTCATACCATATTTAAATTTTTCAAAAAATTCATCAGATAATAGTTCTTTTCTATATAGACAAAATTTATTATTATTAAACATCTTAGCTAATTTTTTGTAGCGTTTTTGATTTTCAAAAATATTGGAATTCCAATATTTGATAAATGTTTCATCTTGTTTTAATTTATCACTAACTAAGAAAGAATATGTTGAATCATTATTTAATTTTTGCATATGTTAACTCCTTTACGTGTTACTAAAAAACAAGGTAAATCCCTGTTACTTTTTAATAAATTATTTTGCCTCAACAATCAGCTTAATAGCAGTCCTTTCTTCTCCATCAATATCAATATCTGAAAAAGCTGGTATACATACTAAATTTTTCCCAGATGGTGCAACAAATCCTCTAGCAATAGCGATTGCCTTTATAGCTTGATTTAAAGCTCCGGCACCCACAGCCTGTATTTCCACAATTCCTTTTTCTCTAAAAACATTAGCTAAAGCTCCTGCAACACTATTTGGATTAGATTTACTACTTACTTTAAGTATTTCCATATATATTATTCATTCCTTTCTATGATTAATATATATGCTCATTTTTAAAAAAAATACTAAATTATTTTATTTAGCATTTTGTTGTTGAATCCTCCTAGCTTCTTGATTAATAACACTTGTAAAATCACTTATTTGTTTAGAGATACTTTGCTTATTATAATTAGCATAAGAATTAGCTTCATTCTTAGACCTTAATCCATGCATTTTAGCTCCCATTAAAATTACGGCATCAAGTGGTTTTATTCCATTTTCCATCAATTCTTGTCGAGCTAAATGTTGGTTTGTAAATACATCATAACGATTAGGATTATTAACAAATATTTTAACAGCTTGTGCAGTTTGATTTATACCATTTAAATCATATTTCATAGTAGTTTCTAAACAGGCTCTATAGAAACTGTCTTTTTTTTGATTTAATCCTGTTTTATTAATAATTTTGGCATAATAATCCATTATAACGTTATCGACTTCTTTTTCCATAAGATTACTTCTATTATCATACAAAATTTTCTGAATTTTATCACTACCCATCATTTGTAACTTACTTCTACACTTTTTCTCAGCAGTAATAAAATTAAAGTCATTAAAAGCGGCTTGTTTTAAAGCATAAAATCCCTGATAAAATCCATATTTATAGATAGTAATTTCTATTGCTTCTTCTAAGCTTTTAATATCTTCTTTTGTAATTTTATATTTATTTTGTTCTTCTATAAATTTATCATATTCTTGCTTACTAGAAAGATCACACAAAGTATCTCTAGCACTGTTGTAATAATTTATCGTTAACTTTAGAGATAAATGCACGCATAATAAAAAATAAGCGTTCAAAAATTAAATGCACGTAAAATAAGGGAGAA
>CANQZM010000097.1 GCA_947628345.1 uncultured Bacilli bacterium | reverse complement strand
AAAAAGAAAAAATATATTGATTTTTCTTATATTATTTAGTATAATCATAATCGGTACATTGAAATCCCCACATAAATTAAGCCGTGGGAAAGCTTGATTTAAGTAAAGGAGAAAAAAATATGAAAAGTTTTATGCAAAAGAAAGAAACAGTAGAACGTAAATGGTATGTTATTGATGCTTCTGATAAATCATTAGGTAGAGTAGCATCATTAGCTGCAAAATATTTAAGAGGTAAACATAAACCTACATTTACACCTCATATTGATTGTGGTGATAATATTATTATTGTTAATGCTGAAAAAGTAAAATTAACTGGTAATAAAGAAGAAAAGAAAATTTATTATAATCATTCAGGATATGTTGGAGGTTTAAGAGAAAGAACAGCAAAAGTTATGAGAGAAAAATATCCAGTTGAAATGGTAGAAAGAGCCGTAAAAGGTATGCTTCCTCATAATAGATTAGGACGTCAAATGTATAAAAAATTATTTGTTTATGCAGGAAATGAACATAAGCATCAAGCTCAAAAGCCTGAAGTGCTTGAAGTTAAGTAGGAGGGTAACTTATGGCAAAAGAAAAAAAGAATGTATTTACTGGAACAGGACGTAGAAAAACAAGCGTAGCGCGTGTTACATTAACACCAGGAAAAGGAAAAATTACAATTAATAACCATGATATTGAGGATTATTTTACAGATAAATTATTAATTCTAGATTTATGTCAACCATTAGATGTAACTAAAACTAGAGAAATGTTTGATATTGATGTAAAAGTAAATGGTGGAGGACTTTCTGGTCAAGCAGGAGCTACTCGTTTAGGAATTACACGAGCATTACTTCAATTTGATTCTACTACAGATAAAAACTCTGAAAATAGTTTCAGGAAAATTTTAAAAGTTGAAGGATTCATAACTAGAGATGCTCGCAAGAAAGAACGTAAAAAACCAGGATTAAAGAAAGCACGTCGTGCACCTCAATTTTCAAAACGTTAAAATAATAATTTTCAAAATTTTAAAAGCTCATATTTATGGGCTTTTTTAGTTGAATTAAATTGCGGTAACAAGTAAATAAGCATATATTAATTTAGGAGGTAATTATGTTAAATTTAGAATATTTAAAACAATTATTAGTTGTATCTGTTGCATTGAGTTCTATTACTTGTATCTTTATCCAAAAGACAAAAAAACACTTTAAGAAAAGTAAATTTATTACACTTTATTCTTTCGCTGTCAATATGTTGATTGGTTATTTATTTTGTATGAGTTTTACAAGTATCAGTTTTCCAATTAGTCTATGGGTAGGATTATTTTCTTTTCTAGGGGCTGATACAATTTTTAAAACATTAGAAGGAAAATTAGCTTCATATACAGATATTGTTTCCAACGAATATATTTCTGTAAAAAAGGCTAATTTAATAGAAACGGAGGATAAATAATGGAAAAACCTTTATATCCAAGTCCATATATGCGTATTACTCAAGGGTATATGGTAGGAACCCATAGAGATAGTTATGCCATAGATGATGCTGGAAAAGATTCATCTATATCTAGTATAAAAGCACCATTTACAGGAGTAATTAAAAAAATTTACAAAGAAGATGCCAATGAAGTATGGCTAGAAAGTATTGATAAGGTTTTATATCCTGATGGCACTGAAGATTTTATGACAATCATGTTTACGCACGATAATAATGTTGATGATTTATTTATTGGTAAAGTGATTCCTAAAGGTAGTGATTTTTATCAAGAAGGTACTAAAGGTAATGCATCAGGAAATCATTGTCATATAGAGTGTGGGCAAGGAAAATTTACAGGAACGGGATGGCATAAAAATAATGCTGGATATTGGAGTATTAATAATGGTAAAAAACCAGAAGAATGTTTATGGATTGATGATAGTATTACAGTTTTAAATAATGGAGGTTATCAATTTAAAAAAATTGAGTTAGAAAAACCAAAAGAAGAAATTAAACCAACTTCACCACCTATTGAGGAGCAGAGCAAAGAAGAACCAAAAGAAGAAATTAAACCAGCTTCACCACCTATTAAAGAGCAGAGCAAAGAAGAACCTGTTAAGGATAATGATATAACATTTGAACAAACCAATAATAAAATGCCTAAATTAATTTTTACTTGCAGCAAAGATGATATTTATGCAATTAAATTAAAATCAGGGCAAAAGCTATATTTAGATTAATAAAGTATCATTTTAAGTTAAATATCATAAAGTATATTAGATGTTTTGTGAAAGAGGTATAATATGAATAATAGTAAAGCCAATTATCCTTGTATAAATCAATGTTATATACAAGGCCCAACTGGCCCAACTGGACCTATGGGATCAACTGGTCCGGCTAATTCAACTATAACAGTTAATTCTACTATAACAGGAGAACCAGGTACTTATGCTAGAGTTACAAATAGTGGAACTGTTAATAATGTTTTACTAGATTTTGTAATTCCTAGAGGCAATACTGGACCATCACCAATATTTCAAGTAGGAACTGTAACTACAGGAATGCCAGGAACGCAGGCATCAGTCACTATAAGACCAATAGAGTAAAGAGGAGGTTATAATAAAATGAATCCATCAGGATATACTTTAGATTTTGTTATTCCACAAGGCCCAACAGGTCCACAAGGACTTCAGGGAATTCAAGGGCCAACAGGAGCAACAGGAGTTCAAGGTCCAACAGGTCCAGCAGGTATCTCAGGAGCAATAGGTGCAACAGGAGCAACAGGAGCAACAGGGGCTACCG
>CANQZM010000096.1 GCA_947628345.1 uncultured Bacilli bacterium | reverse complement strand
AACATATACTGACAAAATTATTTTTTGATTATCATCTAGATATTTAACCTTATCAGAAATTTTAGTTTTATTAAAATTAGTATTTATACCCGTTAATATTTTATTAGCTCTATCATCATTTTTTAAATCTTTTAATACTTTTTTAAATATCTCTTTTAAATTATTATTATCAAATTCAATTGATATTTTTTGTAGTATCTTTACCTTATCATTAATAGTAGTTTTTTCACCTTTTTTACTAATTTCTTTATTATTTATATTATCAATAAATGAATGAATTATAAATTTATAAATATAGTTAACGTTATCTTCATTAGTTATATCTTGAGTTAAAGATTCATAGTAACTGTTATTACCGTTATTAATATAACTATTTAAAAAATCTTTTATATAATAGTATTCTGTATTATTTTCAATTAAGTATCTATAATCTATTAACTCCTGATCATTAAACTTACTGTTAAAACTTAATAATAACTTTTTATTAGTTCTATCTTGCTTAAAAACTAAATTGTTTTCTGTCTTACTTAAATTATCAAATAGTTTTAAGTAATTTCCATAATCATTAATAAAAGTAGTTGATTGATTATGATTACTAAAGCTTAGTTTAATATTACTTTGTACAGTATAATCTAAATATTTAAAATTATTATCATTACTAATCATATATTTTTCTTTCAAAGTAGAGTTAATATTATCTATCGCTCTAATTAAAATAGCTTTATTATTATTTCTACAAGCAACAAAAATACCACTGATGATTAAAATTACTGCAATTACTATGAGGATAATTAGTTTTTTACGTTTCTTATTTTCCATAACCAATACTCCCGTACCTTACAGTTAAAGTATAAGATATTAGTAAAATTTTGTCAATCTATATACAAATAATGGCTAATAGGTATTAATTAATATACTTACTTAAATTATTAATATTTTCTAATACTAATTTTTACGACTTAGCAAACACACAGATTCAACATGATAAGTATTGGGAAACATGTCAAATAACTTAATAAAATCTATTTGATATATACTACTAAGTAAATTTATATCACGGGCAAATGTTACTTGATCACAAGATACATAAATTAGATTAGTTGGTTTCATCTTTAATAAAACCTCAATAGTTTTTTTATCTAGTCCACTCCTAGGTGGATCAACAATAATGGTATCATAATAATCTTTTATTTCTGAAATTTTATCTTCTACTTTGCCAAGAATAAAACTAATATTATCAACTTTATTTAATTTTTTATTATCTTCAGCATCCTTGATAGCATCCTTAACTACTTCAATACCAATTACTTTTTTAACACTAGAAGCTATATAAATACCAATTGTTCCACTACCACAATATAAATCTAAAACATTTATAGCTTTAACCTGTTTTATAATTTTTAAAATTTCTTCATACATTTTTTCGGTTATTATAGAATTTATTTGAAAAAAAGAATCTTTTCTAATTATATATTTTTTATTACAAATAAATGAAGTAATTACTTTTTTATCAGTATAATATTTATTTTCCATTATTAACACGTCAACATATTTTAATAAATTACGATAATTAATCATTTTCTTATCTAAAATTAACATTAACTCTTGTGTTTTATTTCCTAGTTTAATAGTGATTGTTTTTACTAAATCATTCTCTACTAAATTCTTATTTAAAATCTTGATTAATTCATTTATTTTAGTATCTAATAATAAACATTTATCTATATTCATTAATTTATTTGACTTTGCTTCATAATAACCTAATTCATTTCCTTCTACATGTAAAGTCACTTTATTACGATAATTTAAAAAATTAGCACTTTCTAGTTTGTCAATATTAACTTTTTGTTTTGCAAATTTATAAATAATATCAATGGTTTTATCTATCTTGAATTTCTTTTGTTGACAATTATTCATATGCATTAAGTGACAAGAACCACACATTTGATAATATTTACATTTAGGTTTTACCCTATTGATACTTTCTTTATTTATTTTAATTACTCTAGCTTCTGAATATTTTGCTTTATTTACTATTAATTCAATATCAACATCTTCTTCTTTTAAAGCCTCATAAACAAAACAAATTTTAGAGTCAAGATAAGTTATTCCTCGACCATAATTATCTAATTTTTCTATTTTCACAAAAATCACCTAATAACCTAATTATAGCATAGTTTTTTGTTTTTATCTCATACTAATGATAGGTGATTTTCATGCAACTAATAATCAACAATTTAAAAAAAACATTGGGTCCTAGTACTGATTACATATATAAAAATTTAACTATTGATAATGTATCTATATATCTTGTGTTTTCCGAAGTTTTAACTAGTGGTAGTGATATCAATGAATTTATTTTAAAAAGATTAGTACTATTATCTAAAAAGCAATTAAATGATTTAGCTAATAATTTACCTACCAATAATGTCAAAGAAATTAAAGAAAATGAAATTACTACATACCTCAATAAAGGTTTTGCAGTTTGTCTTATTAAAAAGAAAATTTATACCATTGAAATGCGTAAAACTCTAGAACGTGGTATTACTACAATTGAAAGTGAACTTTCTATTAATGGTCCAAAAGATTCTTTTTCAGAAAATTTTAATACTAATTTAGGATTAATTAGAAGAAGAATTAAAAGTGATCAACTTTGGTGGCAAGAAGTTGAATTAGGTAGAAGTAGTAAAACTAAAATAGGTATTTTATATATGAATGATATTGTTTTACCAGACTTAGTTTCCCAAGTATTAGAAAGATTAAATAAAATTGATATCGATGGTATAAT
>CANQZM010000095.1 GCA_947628345.1 uncultured Bacilli bacterium | reverse complement strand
TTTTTGGCGTGGGTTTCTTTTCCATTTATAACTTTCTATCAAAATTCTCTTGACTTTTAATAGTTAGTCTCCTTTTTGAATTTTCTAAATATATAATAACATAAAAAAATAATATTTAAAAAATATTTTACATTCGTATAGTTCTCTGTTATAATGAAAAAAATTGGAGGAAGTTTATGAGAAAAAAAGAAGTAAAACATTTAATAAGTATAGACCAGTTGTCTACTCAAGAAATTGATAATTTAATAAAAGTAGCTAATAATATTATTACTAATCCTAATAAATATAAGGAAAAATGTAATGGTAAAATATTAGCTACTTTATTTTTTGAACCAAGTACTAGAACTAGACTAAGTTTCGAATCAGCTATGTTACGTTTGGGTGGTAATGTTTTAGGTTTTTCAGAAGCATCTAGTAGTTCTACAGCCAAGGGGGAATCAGTTGCTGATACCATTAAAGTAGTTAGTGGTTATGCAGATATAATTGTCATGCGTCATCCAAAAGAAGGAGCTCCCCTAGTTGCTTGTCACAATTCCGATATACCAATTATAAATGCTGGGGATGGTGGTCATAACCATCCTACTCAAACCTTGACTGATTTATTAACCATACATCGCGAAAAAGGGAGATTAAACAACCTTGTAATCGGTCTGTGTGGTGATTTAAAATTTGGAAGAACAGTTCACTCTTTAATTAGTGCAATGTCAAAATATGAAAATATTAAGTTCATTTTAATATCACCTGAAGAATTACAATTACCTGAATACATTAAGAAAGATATATTAGAAAAAAATGAAATTGAATACATTGAAACAAATGATATCTTAGAATATATGAGCAAGTTAGATATTTTATACATGACTAGAGTCCAAAAAGAACGATTTTTTAATGAAGCAGATTATATACGATTAAAAGATTATTATATTTTAGATAGTAATAAGTTAGGTAAGGCTAAAGAAGATTTATGTATAATGCACCCTTTACCTAGAGTAAATGAAATTTCAACCAGTGTAGATAATGATCCTAGAGCCAAATATTTCATACAAGCTAAATATGGGGTATATATTAGGATGGCTTTAATTTTAAAGTTATTGGAGGTAGAATAATGAATATTGATACTATTAAAAATGGATATGTAATAGATCATATAACATCTGGTAATGCCATGAAAATTTATGATTTATTAGAATTAGGAACCTTAAATTGTCAAGTAGCAATTATTACTAATGCTAAAAGTAAAAAAATGAAAGTTAAAGATATAATAAAAGTTGGAAAATTAATTGAATTGGACATGGATAAATTAGCATATATTGATCCAAATATAACAATCAACGTTGTTAAAAATGATAAAATCATCGATAAAAAGAATTTAATACTACCTGAAAAATTAGTTAATGTGTGTAAATGTAACAATCCTAGATGTATTACTTCTACAGAAAAAGAATTAGATCAAATATTTATTTTAACAGATAAATCAACAAATACCTATAGATGTATGTATTGTGAATCAAAATTAAAATAAAGATCTAATTTCATTGATTATGGTTAGATATATTACTAAAAGACTATCTAACTAATTATTTTGTAAATGACTTTCAAAAATTGGTTTATTATAATTATTAAATTTAGCTACTTTTACTAGTCCTTTTTGACTAGTTTTCAAATGTTCTCTATCCATATCTTTTTGTTCTATAGTTGGATGATATGAGGAAGCTTCATGATGCCCTATTTTAAAAGCGGTATCACTACCAAAAAATAAGTAATCACTACAAAAACTTTTCGCCTTTAAACTTTCTGGATATCTATCTTTGTTTCTCGTAATAGCCCAAGTATTATCAATATAATAATTTTTATCTGATAAGTTTACAACATTCCAAACATGTCCATCGCCATGTACACTTCTAACATTAACATTAAACATAGGATTATTTAACAATACAGTCGTTGCATTAGCAATAGCAGAGCAAATTCCATAGTTATCAAACAAAACCGTTTCTAAATTACGAACCTTATTATATGTTGGTATTATTTGACCTGATTTAGTAATATAAATACCATCAACACCTTCGCTAATATTATTTTCATCTACATATTGAACTAAATTTTGCAGATAATCTGAAATTAAAATTGTTTTTTCTTCATCATCAAAGTTTTGATATTTTTCAGATAATTTATTAATAATGTCCTTAAATTTAATCAACAATTCTTTGCTTACTAATGGTTGTTTGTGAAAAATTGTATATGGACACATATTTTGTTTATGACTAAAAAAAGAAATTGGTTGCCCATCTTTAATAGTAGGATTCCACATTAAATAAGTAAGAGGTAGTACAAACACATTTTTCTCAAACGATAGTGAATTAATATATGTTCTATCCCTATTTTGAAAATCATCAATTAAAGACAATTCAATCGGCTTATTAATTTTTAAGTTAGATTCAATAAATTTTAAACTGTTATAATCCAAAGAAAAAAATTTATCAATTCCTAAATTTATCATTCTTTCTAATAAATCAAAATTATTTTTTAATATTTTAATATCATCTATATTAACGGCAGTATATGCATTGTTTCTAATTTCATCATCAGTCCTGCCTAAAAACTCACTAATTTTTTTTAATTTTAGTCCTTCTGGTACTGGATTTTTTCTTTGTGGTAACGCTGGTTCCATAACTTATGCCCCCTTTATGAGTACATCATAAGATATCATATTTTTTAGTTTTTGTCAAAGTAATGATCAGTTGAGTTTCGGTTTTTTACGAAAAAAATTATGAAAATTTTTATATTTTCTAATTTTTAATAATATTATTTGTATT
>CANQZM010000094.1 GCA_947628345.1 uncultured Bacilli bacterium | reverse complement strand
GAAAAATTCAGTTATGAAGCCAATGGATATAATCGCAATGAAGTTAATAATTTTGTGAATGACGTAATTACCCAAACGGAAGGTATCATCGTGAAATGTAAAGAACAACGTGCAGAGATTCAAAGGATGAAAGAAGAATTACAGCATTATCGAGAAATAGAAAATTCATTAAAAGATGCGGTTATGAGAGCTGAAACAACAGGTGATAATATCAAAAAAATGGCTCGGGAAGAGGCTAATATATTAATTTTAGATGCTAAGCATAATGCTAGTAGAATTGTAAATGAAGCTCTATTAAAAGCAGAAAAAATAGAGATGAAAGCGGAAACCTTGGAAAGAAATATAAAAGTATTAAAAAGAAAATTGAAATTAATTATTGAACAACAAATGGAAATTGTTGATGAAATTGAAGTGTTGGATTTGAGAGATTAGAGATATAATTAGTTAATCAATTTATTGATAAGGTTATCACAATCAAAAAGATTAAGAAAGGATTTATAAAAATGAAAAAAAATAAAAAAGATGAAAAAAACCAATTAACAAATGGAACTTTGTTGTTACTAATGTTGGTAGTTTTAATTTTAATAGTTATAGTAGGCACATATATTTTTTATTCATAAAGGAAAAAAATCTCATGTTAAATCTGAGATTTTTTTTTGCAAAAATCAAAATGAAAAAATGCCCTGGGGGGGGGGGTAGAATATAGATATAAAATATAAATAATCGGAGGTGAAATAAGGAAATGGAACATGATAGAAGAATAAAAGTAGTTGCAATAATTGCTTTAGTAGTCGCAGTATTAGGTTTATCAGTGGGATTTTCAGCATACTCAAAAGCCTTAAATATTCAAAATGTACAAGCAACGGTACAAGGTAATCCAGCAAACTTTGATGTAGAATTTTCAACGGTTTCAGACAGTGTATCATCAGGAACAGTAGAGGGTAAATTTTATATGACGGGAAGTACTGTTGCCAAAGCAGGTGTTGCAACTTTAAATGGTACTACTATCTCTGGTCTTACATATACATATAGTGGTAGCGGTGATTATGTCATATACTACGAATTTTATGCTTATAATAATGGTTCAATTCCAGCATATTTAACAGGAATCACTTATGGTGATACAACCTGTATACCTGGATCGGGTACTAGTAATGAATTAGTTCAGGCAGAATGTAATAGATTTACACACTATGTGACGATTGATAAAAAAAATTATAAGTCCAATACTAAAATAACTGATTCTGTAAAACTAAATCCAGGTGAGAGTCAGAATATTTGGGTTATGGTTGGTTTTTCAGGCGAACCAGTGAAAGTAGATGGAGACTTTATCGTAAAATATGGTGATATTACTCTAAATTATAGTTCCCAAAAACCAAGTGCATAAATTAATCGTTTTGATTAAAATAAATTTTGTACAAAAATTCTCATTTATGAGGATTTTTTTCATCATATTATAATTAATATAATCATAAATTATATGGAATAGCAACATTAATACTTGTTATTTTAAATCAAATATGTTATATTATGGAAGTAAAGCAAGTGCGAAAGACGGAATATTATATTCTTATGTAGAGAGCTTTTGGTTGGTGAAAAGAAGCTAAGAAATAATATTTAGATCACTTTCAATTGCGTTTTAGGGATAAGCTAAAAACGTTAATCACGCGTTAAGTGAATTAGAGAGTATAGTGTTAACTATAAATTAAGGTGGTACCGCGAACATTTCGTCCTTATGATGAAATGTTTTTATTTTGGAAGGAGGAAATAAATGCTTGTACAATTAATAATATTAATAATTGGTTTTGTAGTTTTAATAAAAGGTGCTGACCTGTTTGTGGATGCAGCTTCTTCTCTAGCTCTTAATTGTAAGCTTTCAAAAATGTTAATAGCTCTTACAATAGTGGCTTTTGGAACTAGTGCACCTGAACTAGCTGTTTCTATTAAATCAATTATTAGTGGTAATACCGAGATATTGCTTGGTAATGTAATAGGAAGTAATATTTTAAATATTTTACTAATCTTAGGTGTTGCAAGTTGTATTCATTCTTTGAAAGTTAAAAATGCTACTGTTAAAAAAGAGTTACCCATAACTATTTTAATTACTACATTATTTATTGTGTTAATTAGTGATAAGTTTTTATCAAATGCTGGTGAAAATTTATTAACTAGATCTGATGGAATAACTATTCTATTGTTTTTCTCAGTTTTTATTTATTATTTGCTATCAGTCATGCGCAATAAAAGTAGTGAAAATGAAGATGGTGATAAACCTAAATATGGAATACTCAAATCAATAATTTTTACTATTATTGGAATTATTTGTTTAATTTTAGGTAGTAATGCTGTGGTAGATTCAGCTAGTAGTATTGCTAAAATTATTGGTATTAGCGAAAGGATAATTTCTCTTACTATTATTGCATTAGGAACTAGCTTACCAGAATTAGTTACTAGTGTCGTTGCTACTAAAAAGGGAGAATACGATATTGCAATAGGAAATGTAGTAGGTAGTAACATCTTTAATATAGGAATTGTAATTGGAATACCTATTACCTTATTTGGAGGTATTGCTTCGGTAGGATTTACTCATATTGATTTGCTAACTTTATTTATATCTACCTTGTTCTTATTCCTATTCTCATTTAAAGATTATAAGATTAATCGTAATGAGGGGATAGTTTTTATTGTATTATTTCTGGTTTATTATAGTTCATTGTTTATAAAATAGTTATAGAAAGAAGAAATTGAAATGAAATTTGAAAAATTAAGAGATGGAAAAATATCTGAAATAGAAAAGGAAATAAGAGATAACTGATGTGGAATTTATAAAATTTGAAATTAATATTTAAAAATCAATAAACAAGAAAGAAGGAGATAATTATGAATTATAAAGAAACATTA
>CANQZM010000093.1 GCA_947628345.1 uncultured Bacilli bacterium | reverse complement strand
TCCCACATATAAAATATTAAGGATGAAATACATAAAATTAAGTTTCTATACGTTCGATTATTCCAAATAAAATATAAAAGTAATACAATTGGTAAAAATATAAAAATAAAAGTTGCACTATTAAATAACATTGTATCACTTCCTTAAAAAACTATCTTTTGAGGTAAAAGAGAACCAGTTGGAAACTAATAAAAATTCTGTAATATTATTTTCTTTAATATAATTATTGACATCAAAGTTAGTAAAAAATCTTAAATCAATAATATAGGTTTTATTATAGTGGGAAGCCAACAATTCTTGTATAGCTCGAGTATCACTATAACCAATAATTAATAAATTTTTCTTACCAGGTTGTTTAAAGTCATAGATAACTTCACCAACATTTTTTCCATAAAAATAATCATAACTAATTCCGTCTTTTATTTTGTAATTACGATTTTTAAATAATAATTCTTTATGACCAAAAATTGTTTTTTTACCATTAACATAAGTATCAAATTCAGGCATATCAAAACGATAAGCACTAAATTTTTCTTTATATTTGAAAAACTGTGCTTCTTTGGCTTTACTTCCATAAATGTTGTAGTTAAAACGGACTAATTCAACTGGTTTAAGAGGAGTTTCTTCTTCTCCTAACATTAATTTAACTATATCTTTATAACCTTGATATGAACCAGCATAATTCCAATGATGATCAGTTTTATAAAAATATTTTTTATAATCATCATAATTATCTAATTTTAAATAACCTGTTTTAAAGGAAGGATAATATTTTATAATTTTTAAATAAAAATCATTATTAGGATTATCAAAGTTAATCATTTGCTCTTTATTAACTAAATATAAATATTTATGTTCCAAATTAATAGACTCATATTGATCAGCAATTTTTTTAATAATATCATTAGAATATTCAATAAAGCCATCCATATGTCTAGGAGATAATAAATAATCACTATCACCATAACTATAAAATTCATTAGTTACTAAATAATAAGAATCACTTTTAAATTGTTTTAATACTTCATAAGCCATTTCATTATTTATTTTTATAGCATTTTTTTTAATATATTCGCTTCCAAGAAGTTGATCATTAACTGCATTATTTAATTTTTCCTGATATTTTCTATTAAAAAAAGTCTTAATTGTAAATTTAGGTATTTGATATGCTTTTCTATTTTCTAGTTTATTAATATCTTTACTACCAAATAATACAAGTTTAAGACCAAATGATAATAGAATAAGACTCATTATGATAATAAAAACTATATTAATAATTGTATCTTTTTGTAACTTATGAATCATTAGTACCATACTTCCTTATTCTAATTGTACTAAATTTGTCATAAAAAGTCAAAATCTCTTTTAGTGCTTTACTAAATTCTTAGCTTTTATATCAATGCTATTTGAAAAGTCATTTATCCAATTTGAATTTAATTTATTAAGCATTTCCATATGAACTTCATCTTGTAATGATTTATTAACAGAAGTATAAACGTTTATATTTTCCTTCATAAATATTTTTATATTACTGTCATCTTCACAAATTCTTTGACTATTTTGATAATATTCTTTTAATTTAATATAGTTATAATTCCATTGTTTAATCTTATCAAAATTTAAAGTCATTAATTCTTGAGCAATTGGTTTTTCTCCTTCTGTTAATTGGTTATATTTAGCCCTTTTAAATAATTTTCTAAGCCATCTACCGATATCAGTATTATCACTAAATTTTCTAATTAAATTGGTATCTCTATTATTATAATCAATAATTGGGTATCTTTCTAATTCAATAATTTGTCTCATTGCTTCCTTAGCTTTTAAATGATTTTTAAAATCTTCTTGAAATTTTAAAAACTTATTAAATAGCCATTTTTCAAAATTAGATGCTCTTTGTTTTTTTATTCTTTCTTTGGTAGTAGTTATAAAAAAGTACATATTACTACCATCAGAAAATTTATAACTATCATCATCTATTGAATTAGCTAAATTAATAGTATCATTTGTTTCCAGTATTTTGTTATACATTATCATAATTTTTTTTAAAAATTGCTTCTTTTTAAAACGTTCTACAAAAGTAAGAAAATCCTTCCAAATAATTATTAGTTCTTCAGACATTTCATCACTGTTATATAGTTTCTGATTACGAGCAATAAAATGACCCATATCTGTACCATCACTAAAAGCTATAATTCTATTTTTATTACTAAATTTTTGTGGAAAAACTGGAATAAATCCTTTTTCCTCCATAGTTTCTTTTAATTCCTCTATTTTCTTTTTAAAAATATATGTTTGATATGAATCTGTATTGGTCATTAAATCTTCAAAAACCATTTTTATTTTTTCAGGATACATATCATTTTTTATATTTTTTTTACATTTAGCAATAAAAGATCCCATATCAGTTTCATCACTAAAGCAATGAAAGAATTGATTATTATCACTATTTGAATATTTAGAAATAGGTCTATATCCCTGTTCAATGCTGATTTGCTTCACTTCTATTAATTTATCTTTAATTTTATTATACCTTTGATTTTTCAAAGATTCTTTTATCTCCATAATTTCTTGATATAACTTGACTTCTTCATCAGATAACTTATTATTTTTATACTTAGATACCATTCGTTGTAAAAAAATTGCCATATCAGTACCATCACTAAACTTACAAGCTTTATCTTGATTATGACGTTCTTCTCTATAAACTACTGGAAAACGATTATTTTCCAAAATATTTTGTTTTAATTCATTCATTTTTTCAATATTATTCATATAACTCTCCTATAAATAGTCTGTATTATAGCATAATCTTCCATAATAGTCAAATTATGTGTTATAATACAGTTGGTGATTGATATGGATAAACCCCTAGCCTTAAAATTGGCACCTATTTCACTTAAGGATGTAATTGGTCAAACACATTTAATTGGT
>CANQZM010000092.1 GCA_947628345.1 uncultured Bacilli bacterium | reverse complement strand
TTTTTATTTAAATACTCCTAATATAACTAAGAAATTTTATTTTGATATAAATTAATTCGTTTAATAATTCGGTCTTTCCCTAATATTTTCATAATTGAAAATAAATCTGGTGATTTTGTTCTACCCGTAATCATTACACGTATAGCTTCACAAATATCTCCAACATGTCCGTTAAAATTATCTGGATCTTTTTTATATTCTTTTGGTGTAGAAGCATAACCGTTATTAGTTGCAAATTCTTTAATTTTATTAAACCATTCTTCATTAGATACATTTAAATCAAGATAATTTTTTACATAATCTATTATTAAATTAATATCATAAGTTTTATCACTATCGTTTTTACTGTAATTTTCTTCTTCAAATAAAGAATCTATAGCATAAGAAAATTCTTCTTTTACATCACTATATTTAGCTATATCTTTACGAGGACGTTCTCCATCTTTTTCAATACTTAAGAATTTAATCATATCTTCTTTATTTTCTTTTAATAGTTTATTGTATTCTAAATCAAATTTCTCAGTATATTTTAAGGTCTCATCATATATTTCTTGACCACTTTTACGAGAAAAATATGTTTTACAAATATTATTTAATTTATCCAAATCGAATAAAGTTCCACCAACTGCCATCTTATCAAAGGTAAATGTAAAATCACCAATCGTTTTATCATTATTATTTAAATACCATTCTTCAAAATTAGAATTTAAAATAGTAGCTAAATATAATTTAACTGCTTCTATTGGAATGCCAACTTCTTCATAATATGATACTTTAGCTTCAGGATCTTTTCGTTTAGATAATTTACGAATATTTCCATTTTCTTTTTTTGTAATAGGTGCAGTATGAGCATATTTTGGCATATCAAACCCTAAAATTTTAAATAATTGAATATGAATAGGCAAACTAGAAACCCACTCATCCCCTCTAATAACATGCGTGGTATGCATTAAATGATCATCAATAACATGGGCAAAATGATATGTTGGTGTTCCATCTTTTTTTAATAAAACAATATCCATATCATTTTCTGGCAATTTCATTTTGCCTTTAATACAATCGATGATTTCAATTTGATTTTTAGAATTTCCAGGCGATTTTAATCTTATGACATGTTCTTCTTTATTTTCTAATTTTTCTTTAATTTCATTTAAAGTCAAATCTCTATCCACTGCATACAGCCCATAAATACCTATTTTCATTTTATTATTTTCTTGTTCTTCTCTAACTGCAGCAATTTCTTCTTCTTTCATAAAACATGGATAAGCTAAACCTTGAACAATTAAATCTTTGACATAGGTTTGATATATTTCTGTTCGCCTGCTTTGTATATATGGTTTATAATCTCCTGCAACTATTTCACTTTCATCTGGGGTTATCTGAAAAGCTTCCAAATCTTTATAAATTCCCTCTACTCCATTTTCTATACTTCTTTTTTGATCAGTATCTTCTATTCTTAAATAGAAAATACCATTAGATTGTTTAGCAAAAATGTAATCACAAAATGCACCAAATAAACTTCCCATATGAACAAATCCCGTAGGACTAGGACCAAAACGTGTTACCATTGCTCCTTCAGTTAAACTTCTTTCTGGATACATATTTTCATAATAAGCTCTATCATGCTTAATATTTGGAAATAATATTTCTGCTAACTCAATTCTTTCTTTTTCACTCATTTTATTCCCTCTTTCTTTATTTGAAAAAAGCCCTTACGGACTAAATTGTTAAATTGGCTGCCCTAGTTAGATTCGAACTAACGCATCGTGCGGTCAGAGCGCACTGCCTTACCACTTGGCCATAGGGCAATATATGTACATTTTATATCATTTTAAAAAAAAAATAAAGAGATATAAAGAAAAAAATCTACTTATATAAAATAAATAGATCCATACATATATTATTTATGCCCTTTTTTTCTGATAAACATTATTATTATTTGACGTTTCTAACATATTATTTTGATTATAAATAGCTAAAATTTTACTATTATTTTTAATAACTTTCTTTTGTTTTTCTAATTCAGTAGCATCCATAAGAGGTTGCTCTTGAAAGTCAAATAATCGCATAAATTTTCCTACTAAATTTTGAACTATAATTGAAGATGCAAAACCTTCATTAAAACAAGAAGTAATTTTACCAAAGTCAATATATTTAGTAGTAGAAGATAATAATTCATTAAATGCAAGAATAATATCTTTTGTAGTTTTACCTGACTGTAATGGAGATACACTACTTAAATTTGAGTCTAATCTCATTCGATATGGAAAATTATAAAATTCATTTAACTCTCCATAATGTAAATTTTTTCTTAATTTACATTGATATCTTACGATTTGACCTCTCTCTTCATCTAAATATGTAAGAATTTTAGTATTAGTTGCCATTTTCATCGCTCCTTTATTTTACTATAAATTTATTTCTATATAACTACCTAAATGTATGGCATTTAATATTATTATATGTTTTAAAATAAGATAATACGCAATTTTTATAATATTACCCACACAATTGCATATTATATCATATTTTTAACTAAATTGCAAGAGTTTTTTTGAAAACTAAAAATACGTAATAACAAAAGTTACTACGTATCAAGATAATAATTTTTAAATTTTAATTTTGTAAGTAGACATTTTCATATCAATTAATCTAGCATACTTCTTAGGATTACTCATTATACTTTTATAAATAGAAGTTTTCCTAATTGCTAAAATAAATTCTACTTCTTCATCCGACAGGCGGATATTTTTACTTTTTGATAAACCTCTATTATTAGTTCCTAAAATATAATTAATATCTACCTCAAAATAATTAGCTATTTTTATTAGTGTTTCTATTGGAACAGTTCTATCTTCACGCTCATAATGAGATATAGTAGTTTTACTTAAATTCAAGTGTTCAGCCAAATCCTTTTGAACTAATCCTTTCTCTGTTCTCAATAATCTGATTCTTTCTCCAATAACGGCCAT
>CANQZM010000091.1 GCA_947628345.1 uncultured Bacilli bacterium | reverse complement strand
GAAGTGGCTCAACTTGGTAGAGCACTTGGTTTGGGACCAAGGGGTTGCAGGTTCAAATCCTGTCTTCCCGACCATTATGTTTATAAAGCCTTGTATTGCAAGGCTTTTATAATGCTTTGATATTCATTAAATCTTATAAAATACTTAAAATTTAGTGTCAAATTAATATCTAAAAGTTTAATCGTTTTAGGTACTTCATTGATAGTAATAAGGTGCATAAAAATGTCTAAAATTATATAACCTTATTTTTTTATTTGCCGTAGATGGTATAATGGTTAACTACCAAATACAAATAATTATCATTAAAAGTAATTTTTAATTACATACATTTTGAATTTTGTTTCAGCTTGCTGGGTTTCTTTTTTTGTATCAAATCCTTTTCCTTCAAATTGCTTTCAATTTCCATATACATCTTCTGTATGTGTCATAAACTTCCATTTTTTGTTCATAAATTCTTTTAAAAATATAATAAATTACTAAAAAGTAAATATATAAAATAAAAATTCAAATAGTTTTCGAAAAATAACTTTTTTTTTATTTTGCTTCATGGTATAATCATTATTAGAATAAGAAGGTGTCATTATGATAGGTAAGATAATTTCCATAGTTGATGATAAAGTATTTGTTAAGTTAGCTATTGATATTAACAATCAAGCTAATTTAATAAATTTGCATGTTGTTTTAGAGGATGAAACACGTAAAATAATTGGTGAAATTATCAATATAGATCAAGAAAAAGCAGTAGTAAATATTGTTGGTGAATTAAAAAATCAAATTTTTATTTCCGGGGTATCTTCAAAACCTTCTTTTAAATCCAAAGTAAGAATTATTACTTTACCAGAATTAGAATTAATTTTGGGTAGACAACAACCTAATATAGGCGAGACTTTTTTTGGATTTTCCAACGTATACCAAAATTATAGAATTAATGTTAGTATTAATGCCTTTTTTAGTAATCATTTTGCTATATTAGGTAACAGTGGTTCAGGAAAGAGTTGTACTGTTGCTAGTATAATTCAAAAATTATTTACATCAACTTTAAAACCACCAGTAAATTCTAATATTCTTATTTTTGATGCTTATGGTGAGTATACAAAAGCATTTACTAATTTACAATCTAATGCCGATATTAAATATAAGGTTTATACTACTAACACAAAAGAAGATGAGGCTGATTTAATTAAGATTCCATTATGGTTATTAGATGTTGATGATTTAGCTTTATTGTTAGATGTTACTACTCCTAATCAACTTCCTATTATTGAAAAAGCCTTAAAGTTAGTACCGATTTTAATTGGTGATAATGAAGAAACTATACGAAATAAAGATGATATTATCGCTAGAGCTATAGAAGACATTTTATTGAGTGGCCAAAATTCTACTAAAATTAGAGATCAAGTTGTCGCTATACTTACTAAATTTAATACCCCTGATTTGAATTTGGAAACTAAAATAATTCAGCCAGGTTACGTTAGAACTTTAAAGCAATGTATGTTTATTGATAAAACTGGTAAATTCCAAGAAATAGAGCTAGTTACAGAATTTATAAGAAGTTTTATCAAAGAAGAACAACAAATATTGGATACTAAGGCTAGTACTGAGTGCTTTTATACTTTAGAAAATTTAGAGGAAGCTTTGGAATTTGCCTTAATTTCAGAAGGAATTTTAAAAAGTGAAAAAGTCTATGATTTAGCTAATGTTTTAAGCATTAGATTGCATACTTTAGCTAATAGTGATTATAAAAATTACTTTGAATTTGAAAATTATATTACAAAGGAAGATTATATTAAATTATTATTTACAGATAAAATGACTAATGGTAAATGTCAAATTGTTAATTTTAATATTAACTATGTAGATGATAGATTTGCTAAGGTAATAACTAAGATAATTTCTAAGATGGTCTTTTCTATAGCTGTAGTTAACGAAGTTAGAGGTAGCGTTCCATTTCATATTATTGTTGAAGAAGCCCATAGATATATTCAAAATGATACTGATACTAATATAATTGGATATAATATTTTTGATAGAATAACTAAGGAAGGAAGAAAATATGGTGTATTTTTAGGAGTTATCACCCAAAGACCTTCAGAACTATCAGATACAGTTATTTCTCAATGTTCCAATTTTATAGTTTTAAGAATGATACACCCTAAGGACTTAGATTATATTAAAAATATGGTTCCTAATATTTCAATGGAAATTGTTCAACAATTGAAAACTTTGCAACCGGGTAACTGTGTAGCATTTGGTAGTGCTTTTAAAGTACCTGTTACTATGCATGTAGAATTTCCTAATCCTGCACCTAATAGTAGTAATGTCGATTTACAAACTATCTGGTATAAATAAGTAAAAAAGTATAGTTTTTTAAAGATTAATGTGTTACAATAATCATAAATGATATAATATACAATGGAGGAATTATTATGGCATTAGATAAATTAAAAAATTTATTTGGAGGAGAAGAAATAGAAGAACCTGCTGTAGAAGAAGAATATTATACAAAAACACGAGAATCATATCATGATGAAAATGGTGCTGCTGGTTCTAAAATGATGTTACTAGAACCAAGAGCTTATTCAGAGTCACAACAAATTGCTGATTATTTAAAAGCCCGTAATGCAGTAGTTGTAAATTTAAAAAGAGTTACACCGGATCAGGCAAAAAGAATAGTAGATTTTTTAAGTGGAACATTATATGCAATTAAAGGTGATTTACAAAAATTAGGTGGAGGTATATTCTTATGTACTCCTAATAATGTTAATGTAGAAGGAAAAATAAGTGATGATAATGGACCAGCTAAGCCAACATCACGTGGCAGTAAAAAAGAAAAAGAAGATGAAGACGAATTTAATTGGTAATTAATTTTAATAAACTAAGTATATTCTGAGGTGAGTTTCATGGAAAAATTCAGTTATGAAGCCAATGGATATAATCGCAATGAAGTTAATAATTTTGTGAATGACGTAATTACCCAAAC
>CANQZM010000090.1 GCA_947628345.1 uncultured Bacilli bacterium | reverse complement strand
GATTAGAAAAAATAACGATAATAGATGTACCTGAAATAAATTTAGAAGGAATACAAAATTGCTTAAAATTATCAACATTATGGTTATATAATTCAAAAGCACCAAGTTATGAACCAATAGGAAAATTAAAAGATAGATTAGTAAGGTTGTATATATCACATGGAGATGACGACCAGATAAATAAATTATGTACAGATATAGGAAAATATGATTTAACAAGTTTAGAATATTTAGGATTTTTTGGGGGAGGTTCGTATTATGGTTATGGACCAGAAAATAATTTAGGATTAAGTAATAGGAATTTTAGTGGAGGTAATAATTTTAAGGTAAAAGATGATTTAACAAATCTATTAATGTTAGATAAATTAAGTGAAATAACAAAAACAAAAATAAAATATTTTTATGCGCCGGGAAATGAATTGACAAATTTAAATGGGGTGGAAAGTTTAAGTGGATTGACATTGTTATCAGCGCCTTATAATAGTATAACGAGTTTGAATGGAATAGAAAAAACAAATTCATCAATCGAATATTTACAGATAAGAAATAATTCAATGTGTGATGAAGAGACGAGTTCTAGTTCAGATTCATTATATAATATAACGAATTTATCAAATTTATATTGGTTAGATATTGCTATGAATAGTGGAGTAAGGCATATAAATTATTTTGAAAGCTTAAGTCGATTGAAATATTTAT
This sequence comes from uncultured Bacilli bacterium, assembly GCA_947628345.1. Taxonomy (GTDB): domain Bacteria; phylum Bacillota_I; class Bacilli_A; order RF39; family UBA660; genus UMGS995. The sequence continues at coordinate 2,312 of CANQZM010000090.1, read as the reverse complement.
ATATGGATGGATTATTAAATGTTGAAAATATTGGAAGTATGAGAGATTTTTTTTCTGGATTAATTGATAAAACGTATGAATCGAAATATTCATTGGATTTATTTGATGTTAATACATTAACATTAGATTTACATGATAAGACAATTGGTTTTAAAGATTTTAAAGATATAGAAAAATGTGTGAATTTAACAAAATTAGATTTAGGGAATGTGAAAGTAATAAAGGGTGAAAGTGAGCAAATAGGAGAGGATGAAAATACAGTAAAAGAAATCATGGATAAAGTATTCAGTAAATTAACCAAATTGCAGATATTAGGAATAAATAATTTGCAATTTGATTTTGGAGATGAAGGGGATTTAAAAAAAGTAGAAAGTTTATCATTTCTGAAATTAGATGATGAAACTAACGAAAAACTTGGATTAAAAAATACATTGCAACGTTTAGATTTGAGAAATACGAAAATAATTGCGAAGGGAGAAATTGATGGATCTATAGAAAGTGATTATGAAAAAGAATTGAGTGAAGAAAATACTGATATTTTAAATCAACTATTATCTTTAAAAAATATTATTATAAATTCAGAAAAATTTAATTTTGTAAAATTACAAGGAATGTTGAATAGATTGGACGATAAGCTGTATGATGCGTTTGGTTGTATTTTCAGGAGTGGAGGGTTAGTTTGTTTTGATCCAATAAGTTTGAAAACTTTGGAGTATTGTAATAATTTAGAAAACTTTTATTGTTTAAGTGGTTCATATAGGGTAGAGAGTCAAAATCATGTAATTCTAGACCTTGATTTATCTAAAAATGTTAACCTAAATCGTATAAAGTTGTTATGGACTAGTGGTTCTTTGGAGTTGTCTGGAGAATTGGATTATCTAAACATTTGGGGTTGTCCTTTATTGAATGTTCAGTTTAGTGTTGATGAATTAAAAAATGCAAAAATTAAAGAAGTGGTCTTGAGCGAAATGAGCAATTATCAAATCTTGGATAAATTAATAGAAGCTGGTGTACTCTGTGACAATTTAAGTATAACTAGTTCTAACTCAAATTTGGATTGTCAGCAATTCTTGGATAAGAACAACTCTTGTGAGTGGTTGGAGACGCTATCTTTTTCTCCGGCATTATCCAGTTTTGGAAATTATAGTAATTTAAAGTTTTGCGATACATTGCATGTTTTGAAAAATAGTTCGATAAAGAGTATTAATTTGATGGTGACGGGGGAACAGGATTTGAATTTTATGAAAGAATTAACGCAACTTGAAAATATCTCTATAAGATCGATGGCATTTATAAATGATATTTCGGCTCTAGAGCCATTTTATAGTGGTGGAGATTTAGTAAGTGGTTGCCCTAATTTGAAAACTCTTGATTTATCGAATAATAAAATTGCTGATATTTCGATTTTAGGAGATTTAACTAAACTTGAAAGTATAAATTTTTCAAACAATATAATAAGTAGTGGAATTGAAAGTTTATCTGAATTAGAAAATTTAACATATATAAATTTATCAAAAAATAATTTAACGACAAATTTAAATTATATAAATGATTTAGTTTCAAAAACTGCAAATGAAAAATTTATAAATATTTTCAAAAACTTACATGAAAGAGTAAAAACAGTAGATGTTCCTGATGGTACACGAACAGAAATTTATTTAAAAGAGTTAGATTTAAGTGGAACAGGAATTGTTGGAATAAGGGATATATTGAAGAGTAGTAATGCAAATCCATGGACGACTTTGAATTGTGACGGATAAGTTTAGATAAATAAAAAATGAAAGGTTAAAATTAATAATGAGAAAAGGTGGAATTTTGATTTTAGTATTGTCAATGTTGGTGATTGTTTTAATAGTGTTTATGTTAGATAAAAGAACGGATAATAAAAATAAATTAAATGAAATAAATACAAGTCAAACAAGAATAGAATATAATGAAGATGAACAAAAATATGTAGTATATGATGAAAAAGGAAAAGAAATATATAATGGAACGAGTGAAGTAGAAGCAAATTTTTATAAAGATAATCCTGATTTTGATCCAATGATAGACCAGTTTGATTCAAATGATGCGCAAATTGGGGACTTAAATGACGGACAGTCTTTTCAATTTTAGAGTATCAATGAATTGCGAGAAAAAAGTTTAACTTGTAATTTTGAGAAATTTTGTCAATAGGGACGGAGATTTTTGACACCCATTGACATTGACACCCATTGACACGAAGGAGTGTCCCAGATGTTCAAAAATGAACATTTAAGGACTGTCCCTCGTGTTCATTTTTTTATTCGTCATAAGATACAAAAAAGACGATA
>CANQZM010000089.1 GCA_947628345.1 uncultured Bacilli bacterium | reverse complement strand
CATTATTCATCTTTTCACTTCCCCTTAAATGTGTCCTATATTATAACGTTATTTTGCCTTTTTTTCAACTATTATCTAGCTTTAGAATTATTTAAATAATTGATAGCGTTATTTACATATTCATTAATATTTTCTTTAAACATTAATAGCATTTTACGATAATCTTCTAAAATATCATTAACATCAATTTCTAATAAATCCGCAATTGTATTTAAATTAACTTCTTTATTTTCTAAATAACCTAGAATAATTATAGCTAAAATAATAGCTTCTTTAACAGTTAAGTTTAATAATAATTTAGTAAATACAGGCATTTTTAATAATTCAATTGCTCTTATATAAAATTCTCTTAATTCTACTTTTATTTCGTCTTTTTGTAACATATTTGACTTTTGATTATAAGTAGGATATTTTAAATGACGTTCAATCGTATTAACTATTTTATAATATTTTACTCGCATATTATCTGTAAATTCTTCGGATGATTGGGGATTATCTAAATCATTACCATTACGTAAATAAAATATTTTTTTATCTTCTTCACTTAATTTAGCTATTTCTTCATTAATTAAATTTCTATCATAATCTCTTAATTTATCATAAATTGATAATAATCTTTTAGCCATTTTTCTTTCCTTTCTTCTGTTATCTTTTAAACTATCCATATCAATATTTCTTTTTATCCGATTAAAAATAGTTGTATATAAATAATTTCCATATTGTTGGTAGTTCCATAAATTACTAGTTTTAGGATTTTCTAAATTTGATCCATAACGATAATATATAATTTCTTTATCTCGAGCAGATAATAAAGAAATACCTTTATCTATTTCTTCTTTACTATATTGATCTAAACACATATAAATTGTTTTAAATTTATAAGGATTATCTAAAATTCTTTTTATTTTTTTTACTACTAAGTGATAATAATAATTTAAATTTTCTATGGCATCTGGTGATATTTTAGGATTTTCTAAATCTGATCCATTTCGTAAATAAAATATCTTTTGCTCATTTTCATTTAATCTATTAATAGCGTTATTAACTTCAGCTCTAGAATAATTCGAAAAGGTTTCATAAATTGTTTTAAGAGGGCGATTTTGATTTATTACTGTTTTTTTCCTTTTACTTTCGATGTTTGTGGTATCAGTATTAAATGTATAGACAATTTTAGAATCGGGATTTTTATAATGCCAATTTCTTAATTTTTCTAATTTAATTTTAGCTTTATCTGGATTGTCTAAATATACAGCAAATTCTTGTGTTCCCATATATTTTCGCAATTTTATTATAGCTCTAGCTTCTTTTTGTCTAATTCTCTCACGCGTAACTCCAAAAAGATTTCCTAACTCTTTTAGTAACTTTTCATCACTATAATTTAAACCATAGCGATATTTTAAAATTGTTCTTTCTTCTTCCGTAAGACCAGCTTTAATTAGTAAATTATCAATTTCTGAAACCAAATTTTTTCTAATAGTAATATCTTCTAAATTACTACTTTCATCACTAGGAATTATATCTCCTAGTTCTAATTCTTCTTCTTCACCAACTTTAACATTTAAACTGGCTGGCAATTGCATTAATTCAAAATTTTCTTTTACTTTAGTATAATCAATGCCCAAATATTTAGATGTTTGCATCATGGTTGGTTCATAGCCTAATTTAGCTGTTAAATTTTCCACTTGTTCTTTAAATTTTTTTAATTCTTCTATTTTATAAATAGGTAAACGGACATTACGACTTTGATTACCAATAGCTCTAGTGATATATTGTCTAATCCACCAAGTTGCATAAGTAGAAAATTTAAATCCTTTCGTTACATCAAATTTTTGAATAGCTTTAATAAGTCCTATGTTACCTTCTTGAATAATATCTTCATATTCTAATCCTTGATTTAAATACCTACTAGCTATATATATAACTAATCTTAAATTATGAAAAAGTATTTTATTATAAGCTTCATTATCACCAGCATTATATTTTAAAAACAACTCTTTTTCTTCTTCTACTGATAAAACAGATAATTTTTGCTCTTTAATATCATTTATGATAGCTGCTGCCCCAACTAAAGTTCCTTTTAACTTTTCACATTCTATTGAATAAACATGTTCATTATCTTTATTTACTTCAAAATAAATATTATTAAGATTACAATATACATCTAAAAATTCAAATAATATTTCTTCTTTAAAAACATTTTCTAAACCAATTTTTTTTATTTTTAATAAATTATTATCAATAATTTTAGCAAGTATTACTTTTAATTTATTATTATTTGTTATAAGATCTATTATGACACTAGGATCAGGAATATAGTTTAAACTATTAAAAAAGAATATTAATTTTTTAAATTCATATAATTCATTTTGCTTTTCATTTATATTAATATCAATATAAGAAGATAAAACTTTTATTTTATTCTCTCCTTGTAAAAGATCTTCAACATAATAATTAATTTTTCTTATAGTTTGATTTAAAATATATTTTTTATAGTCTAAAGTATTTTTATTAGGTAATTTGTTAATAATATCAGTGATAAATTTTTCTATTATGTTAAAAAATTCTTGATAGGTATCAAAAACAAATTTATAATTGTTAAACAATTTTTTATAATCACTTTGTAAATAATTATAAATATCTTCAACAGAAGATTTGCTTAAATTTTCATAAGTAAACTTTACCATATTATGCCTCGAAACTAAAAACAGACTCTATTATACAATTTATTAATTTATTTTGCAATAATAGCTTAATTAAAAAGAAATTACTAATAAATAGCAATCTCTTTTAATTTTTTATCTATAATACTAAATAAATATACTTTAATATCTTTTTTAAAAATAGTCTTTAAATAATCATAATATATTTTTAATTGCTCTACATATTTTTCATCTTCAATATTTTTTAATTTATAATCAACTATAATAACATTATCATTATTTTCTAATACTAAATCAATAATACCATTATATTCTATATCATCTATTTTATAGATAAATTCATGTTCTTTATATATTTTAGTATC
>CANQZM010000088.1 GCA_947628345.1 uncultured Bacilli bacterium | reverse complement strand
TCATTTTCAAAAAAGTTATTATAAAATTTATACCAATATCTTTTTCCTCCCTTCGACATTTAATCACCTCTTATTTTTTAAAAATCTTCAAAACTATATTTTTTCTTTTCTTCTGTTTTTATTTCTTCTAAACTGCTTTCAATGTACTTGTCTAAAATTTCTTTTGTAAATAGTGTTTTAGATTCAATTTTGTAATGTGGTATTTTCTTTTCTCTAACTAATTTTCGAATTAGCCAATATGAAATTCCTAAATATTGTGCTGCTTCCGTTGAATCCAAAACTCTTTTCAATTTTTGATTTTCATCAAAATTCTCAATTTTCATACAATCTCCTCCTTTCTTTTTTCTCATTATACGTACATAATATAATATAATTTTTAATTTGTAAATACTTTTATTGAGATTTGTGTAAATTTTTTTGTTTTAATGTTTACAAATAGTAATTTATTTTGTATAATAATTTTATTAAAATGATAGGAGAATTTTAAAAAATGGAACAATTTGATTTTGGAAATCGCTTAAAAGAATTGCGTAAATCTGTAGGAATTACTCAAGCGCAACTTGCAGATAGTTTGCATGAAAGACGTGCAACTTTATCGAATTATGAGAATAAAAATGTTTATCCTGGTTTTAATATGTTAATAAAATTAGCTGATTATTTTCATGTTACAGTTGATTATTTAACTGGAAGAACGGATGATTGTGAAATTAATTCATATGAAAATCAAGAAACCTATTATTGGGTTAGAATTAAGAATCCCATACCATATAAGAACAATAAATTTGGTATATATGCTTTAGCTCAAGATACTGATATAGAATTTTATAACTTGTCAGAGTTAAAAAATAAATACTCGAGATTATACTTAAGGTTCTTAGAATGTGCACCAGATAATAATACACATTTTGATAAATGTTATGAATTTTTTTCTGAACTTGGATTTTTGGGAAACACAGAATATAATGATAAATATGTAAATTATTCTATGTTTACAAAACAATGTCCAGGTATTTATAAAATAAATGATGAGTTTAATATTTCAAAAGTAGATTTTGCAGTTAATTTGCTTCTTTCTAATCCTAATTTATTTAGTTTATCAAAACAAGAGAAGGATTATATGAAAGAAAAGTCACTTATGGGATATTGTGAAACTGTTCATGATATTGAATATTTTGCTACTGAAATGAAAAGTTTAATAAATATGTTTTTATTGTACAATAAAGTTTTTATTTCTCGAGTAAATGAAAAAATGAGAGATATTAATTTTTATTATGATAATAATTATACCAGAAAAATAACTTTTTCTTCTCTTCTTTCATATATGTATTATGAATTGCTTGAAGATTATACTGATGGTTATTACCCTTATAAATGTAATAAGTGTGGTAAATTCTTTTTATCAAGAATTAAAGATAACCCACAATTAAATCATATTTGTGATAATTGTAAAGGAGGTATAAAATAAATGGATAAAAATGCTTTAGTTCCTTTAAAAGAGTATTTAACCAACTTAGTTGATTGGTTAAAAAATACCAAAAATAGTATAGATGAATTTGAAATTTTTGATACTTCTTTGGAAGATTGGGGAGAAATAATTACAAAATCTTCAAAAGCTCTAGGATTTGTTGTAAAAATATATAATACTTCTCAACAAATATTTTTTAGAAAATTTATTAAAGGATTAGCAATAAAACTCAACAATAAGGAAGCTTTAGATTATGTATCAAAAGAAAAATTAGATGACTATTTATCTAAAGAAAAGAATCTTGAATTTGTATATAACACTATTCGTAAATCACTAACAGCAAATTCATTAAAGTGTACAGAGCTATTAGCTATTATTGTTGGTGAAATTTTATTACAGCAGATAGAAATGACTCCTGAAAATATAATTATTATTGATGCATTACATGTTTTAAATGACTATGACTTAGATAACTTTTATAAAATATATCATTATATTTCAAAAAAAACTGATAATAAAGAAAGACTAGATATTTTATATGAAGAAATAGGAAATGATATTCAATTATCTATTTCTAAATTGATTAATACTCAATTAATAATTCAAGAATATGCTAAATTGGGAATTAATAACTCCCCAGTAGGTACTGTATATGGAAATATTAGAAAAGATGATGAAAAATATATTCTTACATATAGTATTAGTAAAAAATTGTTTGATTTATTAAACCAAGCAAATGGACAAATATTATTTCTTAATTAATATTTTTTCTACCACATGGAAAGGAGGTGATGATTGTGTGGTAGGAAATATCGAAAAACGAGGAGAGAATTCATATAGATTAAGAGTATCTGGTGGATACACTGGTAATGGACAAAGAATTATTTATAAAAGAACTGTTCAAGCCAAAAACAAAACAGAAGCGGAAAAAGAATTAGCACTTTTTATAGCTGAAATAGAAACTGGCCAAGCTTTATCTGCAAAGAAAATGCGTTTTAGAGATTATGCTGATTTTTGGATTAATAATTATGCTATTCCAAATTTATCTCCTAAAACATATGAGAGATATAAATCTATGTTAAAATCTAGAATTCTTCCTTACTTAGGCAATATGTATCTTGACAAAATTCAACCAATGCAATTAATGTATTTATATCAAAAGCTGAGTGAATCTACTTATATTAGGAAAAACTGTACTTATAAATTATCTTCAAAAACTATACTAGAACATCATAGATTATTGCATTCTATGTTACAGCAAGCAGTTTACTGGCAAATGGTACCTTATAATGCAGCATCTAGGGTAAGACCACCTAAGTCAAAAAAACCTAATATTAACTTCTATGATGATGCTCAGACAATTGCATTAATTAAAGCATTGGAAAATGAAGATTTGAAATTTAGAGTTATCATTCTTCTAACAATTTTTACTGGTTTAAGGCGTGGTGAAGTATTAGGCTTAGAATGGCAAGACATTAATTTCAAAAATTCTTCATTAACAGTTAGGCAAGCAAGTCAATATGTTTCTTCTATTGGTATTTATACAAAAGATCCAAAAACAGAAACATCTAACAGAATTATTAGTATTCCTGAATCAATTGTTAAATTGCTAAAAGAATACAAAAGAAAACAATTAGAATGTAAATT
>CANQZM010000087.1 GCA_947628345.1 uncultured Bacilli bacterium | reverse complement strand
GGACGAATGAAGGCTATTTCTTTAGACTTTTCATTCATTATTAAATCAACATAACGTCTTCTATATCGCTCTTCAATATCAGTTAAACCATGGAATTTTTCTGGTAGTGGTTTTAAAGCTTTAACTAAATGAGTATATTTTGTCGCATGAACTGTTAGAGCTCCAGTATTAGTTTTACAAACCCAACCAGTAATTGAAATAATATCACCAATATCGCAAGCTTTATAAAGTTCGTATTCAGCATCTCCTACATCACTAATACTAATATATATTTGGATATTACCAAATTTATCTTGGATATCCATAAATCCTGCCTTACCACTTCTTCTTTTACTCATAATACGACCAGCAATAGTAACTTCATTTTTACTACTCTCTAATTCTTCTCTAGTAAAACTTTCATATTTTTCTTTTATATCTTTTGAATTACTAGTTAATTTTATACTATGACCAAAAGGATCCATACCTAAGTTTCTTAAATTCTCACACTTTTCTCTTCTTACTAATTCTTGTTCTGTAAATTCACGCATAATTACCACCTAGCCAAAATTATACCATAAAAAAATAGTCTTTCAAAGAGAAAGACTATTTAAATTCAAGTAACTTATTATATTTTATACATTTTTGCTTTATTTCTAGTAGCTAGATATGCACCAGTTGCAAGTACAGCAATAGCACCTAAAGCAATATATGGTAATGTCGCACCAGTTTGTTTGTTATCTGTTGGTGTATCAGCTGGAGTTTCTGGAGCTGGAGCTACAGGTACAGTTTGACCATTTAAAGCAATTTGAACTTCGCAATCTTCTTCACCAGATGGTCTATAAGAGAATGTAAATAAATTTCCTTCTCCTGTTACACCAATTGATGCTAAAATTACTGTCCATACACCGTTATCTTCATTTTTTGAACTAACAGACCATTCAGATCCAGTTGCATCAATAACGTCTACAACTTCAGCACCACCTTTTTCTGTTAGTGTTAAAGATAAGCTTTCTGCTCCTTCCTCATCAGTAATGTTATAAGCTACTGTACAAGTGATTACACCATTACTATCAGCTTGTCCACAATTAGGATTAATACTAATTGCAGCCTTCGTATTTAATGGTAACAACGCAAGTACTGATAACAACATTAAACCAAATATTTTTTTCATCTCTAATCCTCTCCTATTCCTATTATGTCTACATTATATCATAAAAATACAAAAAACAACAATTTTTTGCAATTTTTTTATTAAAATGTGTCAAATTGTGTTATTATATATAATAGGAGTAGTTAGATTATGATAAAAATATTGTTTCAAATTGAAGGAAATAATCTTTTTGTACAAGAGAAAAAAAGATTAAAAAGTGATCAAAAGGTTTTAATTAACACTAATGTTATAAGTCAAAATGAATTATTATTTAGTGATGAATATATTAATCAAAACGTAGAATTATTACATGGTTTTATTCAAGAATTAGTTAATACCTATCATATTAATACTCTTATTATTAAAGAATCAGAAATTGCTCCTTTAGTATTAAAAGTTATTAAAAATATTTTTAATATTAAAAATTTATATTTATTAGAAGAAACAATTCTTTCATATAAAATATGCAGAGCTATTATTGATACGAATTCTATTTCTTATGTATCATTATACAATTTACCAACTTTTCTTTTAGAAATGTTTGATATAGCTAAAATAAAAATAGATACTCGTAATGAAATATTATTTATAAGTAATTTTATGAAAGAAAATAATATGCAAAATTTCTCTTCTCTATATTATAAAACAACTATATATTTAAATTTTCCTTTATCTAAAGAAGATGAAGATGATTTAGAAGCATTAATAAGTATAAATAGATATTTAAGATTTATATATGTAAATAAATTAAATAAAAATGATTTAGAAAATTTATTAAATATTATTACTACTTATAAAATTAAAAATATTAAAATTTTTATAAAAGAAAATATTAGTGATATTGAATTAGTTGAATATTTAAAGAAAATTAATAAAAAATATGCTAGAGATAAAATAAAATTTGCTATAGATTATAGTGAAGATTATTTATTAGATAATTTAATGAATCAAATTCATCTTAATACTATTAAAGCTTGTATATTTATCTCTTTAATGTTAATTAGTTCTTTAGTAATTTATGTTTTTTGTTCTAATTATAATTCAATGCAAAAAGTAGAAGAAATTCAAAAAGATATTGAAGAAGTAATTGCTAAAACTGAAGATGAAGAAGATGATGAAGTTCAACTTCCGGAAAATGAAGAAACATCTCAAGAAAATAATAAAAAACCAACCCAAAATTTAAAACTTACTAATGATATGGCTACTTTACTTTCAATGAATAGCGATACCGTTGGATGGTTAAAAGTAAATAATACTAATGTTGATTATCCCGTTGTTCAAGCAGATGATAATGATTATTATTTAAAGAAAAATTTTAAAAAGCAAAAAGATAGTAGTGGTTGGATATTTATGGACTACAGAGCTGATGCTACTAACTTAAGTCAAAATAATATTATATTTGGTCATAATATGTATTATAGTAAAGTAATGTTTGGAACTTTATATAAAACAAAACAAGCCAATTGGTATAAAAATAAAGATAATCAAATTATTGAATTTGATACTTTATATCAAAAATTAAAATGGAAAATATTTTCCATATATGTTGTTCCTAATACTAATGATTATCTAATAGCTAATTTTAGTAATGATAAAAAATTTCAAGAATTTATTAATTTAATTACAGATCGAAGTATTTATACATTTGATACTCCTGTATCTACTGATGACAAAATATTAACATTATCTACATGTTCTAATAATGGTCGAAATAGACTTGTAATACATGCCGTTTTATTAAATGATTAGTTAAAATAAACTCAAGACAGCAAATCTTGAGTTTTATTTTAACTATATAATATGTTTTTCCATTTCTTCTAAATTCATTTGTAATCTTAAATTATTTTTATCTAACATTAAAGCTTTTTTAACATATTCTACTGCTTCATGAAAGTAACCTAAATTATAGGCACATATACTAAATAAATCATAAATAAAACTATTCCAAGCAAATTCTTCATTAATATATGTTTTACTTTTTTCTTC
>CANQZM010000086.1 GCA_947628345.1 uncultured Bacilli bacterium | reverse complement strand
ACATTTTTTTATTATGATATACTATGAGTAAGGATGTGATATAATGAAAAAATTTTTGAAAGGTTTAGCTTTAACCATTTTAACTATAGTTTTATTTTTATCAACTACAATTTTACTATTACTTATTCCTTTAAAACATACTATAAATAAAAATGTTGTTAAAGATATGATTGGCAGTTTAGAAATTGAGAAGATGGTTACTGAAGATGAAAATTTTAAATCAGCAGTAGATGAAGTTTTTGAGCCAATTTATGAAGAAACACGTCAACTTGGTATTGATGATGAAGTAGTTGTTAAGATTATGGATTCTAAAGAAGTAAAAAATTTAATTGGTGGTGTAACCGGTAATATTGTTGATTATGTAATTACTGGTAAAGATCAAAAATTAATTACTACTGAAAATATTGAAGATTTAGTTAGTACGGCAATGGACGATATAGATGCAAGTGGTTATTATAAATTTAGTGAAAAAGAACGAGATAGTGTATTAAATGCTGTCAAAAATGAAGTCGATGATTTACAAGAGTATATGCCTGATACTAAAGTTATTGAAGAATCTCTAAACAAGGAAGATATGAAATATTTAAATGCTATTCGTTTTGTTTTAGGTAACGAGCTTACAATGTATACCATCTTAATTGTGGTAATATCTATGTTAGGAATTTTAGCATTACAATATAAAAAAGCTAAATGGATAAAATGGAATGCAATAACTGTTTTAATTTCAACTATCTTTACAAGTCTTATAACTATTATCTTATTAATTGCTAATAATGCTTTATTTAGATTAGACTATCAATATATTTATAATATTTTTAGTAAAACTATTAACTTTAGTTTAACACTTTCTTTAAGTATTTTAGCGTTAATGACTATAACTTTAATAATTTATCATATTTATCATAAAAAAAGCCAAGCAAATAAAACAGTATAACTATAATTTTGTATATAAAATATTCTTTAGTTAATAATAAAAATAGTGTTTATATTTAGTTGACAGAGTAATATTAATTATTATTGCTGATTTTAAAAATGAGTAGTATTATTTAGTTAAAGGTAGTGATAATATGGCAAGCAAAAAAACAAAAACAAATATTACTTCGAAAAAAGTTACTAAATTATCAAGAAATACTATAATAATGAAAGTATTAGTGTTTTTAGGAGTAGTAATGTTATGTTTTGCCATAGTGTATTTAATGAACTACTTCTTTATTGAACACAATGATATAAAAATTAATATGTCTACTGATAAAAAAGTTGAATTTATCAATATTGATGGTAAAGATACTTTAATTACTACGCAAAAATATGTAAGTGATTTAAATTATAGTATGCGTTATGATGTAAATAATTTTACTGTTTTCAAATATCATAATCAAGATTTTTATAAATATAAAGAAGGGGAAAAAATAATAGTTATTGTTGAAAAATCTTCACTTCCAAAAGAATGTAAACAAAAAGAAAATGATGATGAATATAGTAAATGTACTTTAGAAGTTGATGACTATACAGAAGAAAATTATGTTTCTCTAAAGGGACAAACTTATAAGCTTACAATTAAAAATCCTAATACTGATGAATATAAACATAAAATTAAAGCCAGAATTGACTATATGTTAAGTTCATTTGAAATGAATATTTAAAATAGCTTTAAGCTATTTTTTAAAATGAAAGGTAAAATATGAAAATAAATTGTTTTAGTATAACATTTTGGTTTAATATATTTAAAAATCATCAAGAAATATTAGAATCTTTGCAAAATTTTTTTAAAGATGAATATGATAAATATGATGTTTTTAATATTACAGATCATTTATTAGCACCAATTATTACTGCTATGAATGATAAGGAAATGACTAGTATGTGTATGAGTCAATTAAATTTACAATATAATATGGATAAAGTATCTTGGGAAGATTTTCCAAAATTTAAAGAAAAAGTATTAAGTTTGTTTGAAACTTTAGAAGAATATGGATTAACTATTTTACATACAGCTATTTTTATTAATGGTGAATTAGTAGAAGACGATGCTTTAAATAAAATTACTAAACATACTTTAAATAAATCATTAATTAATGAAGATTTAATTGATGTTTCATTAAAATTAGGTAAAAAAGAAGAAGATTTATTTTATAATGTTATAAATATTTTAAATAAAAAGCAATTAAAATTAGCCGAAAAATATGATAAACAAGGTAATCTTATTCCCTTACCAGTAGTATCTTGGTATGATGCGATGGCTAGTCAAAATCTTTTAGATATATCTTATGAACTAAATGATAAATATTCTTTTGATTTTACCAAAAATTACCATACCACGGAATTTTATCTAAATAAAATGTTGTATATTATCGAAAATAATTTTCTTAAAGACGTTAATAATCTTTTAGATAAAGGTAAATTTTAATAATCATATTATAGTTATTTTTAATATTTGTTTAAAATAAATAATTTTATTACTTAAGCAAATATTTTTCTTTTGCATATCTAAATAATTTATTTTTCCTGACTTTTCTATAATATTACCATCATAATAATACTTAACATCAACATTTTGTTTTAAAATATAGGCATCTTTAATAGTATCTTCAATATTTTCTAATTGATCTTCCGAAAGAATAGGGCAACTTTCTTTATTTTTTTCAGTATTTATATCATTAATAATTACACTGGCATTAAAACAAGAATTGAAAGGTTGCCATTTAATAATCCCTCGATCATAATTATCTTTCATGAATAATGACCTCCTGTTTTTAGATTTCGTTCTTTAGCAGTGGAGTCAGTTAATAAATTACTGGCTTTTAAAATGCTATTTTTCCCATATTTATCTTTAATATCATCAACTATATTATTAATGTTATCGTTATTTTTTTCGTTATATCTATCTTTAAACAAACTAAGTTGTTTATTTTCTCGTCTTTCTAAATTACCACAGCAAACAGTAACTTTGCGAATCGGTAAATCTTCATAAAATTTATCAAAAATTAAGAGACAACAATTGATAATCTCGGAAGCGGAATCAGTAGCACGATCAAGTTTTACTGTATGATAAAAGCCATCATTTATTTCTTTGGAATAACCTATGCCAAGACCAATAGTTTTAGCCATTTTATTGTGT
>CANQZM010000085.1 GCA_947628345.1 uncultured Bacilli bacterium | reverse complement strand
ACGAGAGGACCGGGATGGACATACCTCTGGTGTATCTGTTGTAATGCCAGTTGCAGCGCAGAGTAGCTATGTATGGAAAGGATAACCGCTGAAAGCATCTAAGCGGGAAGCCTCCTTTGAGATGAGTTTTCCCATATTTTATATAGTAAGATCCCTTATAGACTATGAGGTGATAGGCTGGAGATGGAAGCATAGTGATATGTTGAGTTGACCAGTACTAATAGATCGAGGATTTAATCATAATTAATTATTTGATGAACACAATATCTTAGTTTTCAGAGAATTATTTCTCTATATTTTACTTGGTTACGATAGCAAGTGGGGTACACCTGTTCCCATCCCGAACACAGAAGTTAAGCCACTTTACGCCGACGATAGTGTATGCAAAAATAGGAAGTAGCCAAGTTTTTTTTGTTTAAAAATATAATAAGTGTAATTATACATGTAAAATAACTATTTACTAGTTGTATAACTTTTTTTTTTTTGGTATATTATAAAAAGGTGATAGAAATGGATTATAAAATAACAACTTATTCAGAAACTGAAACAATAGAATTAGCGCAAAATATTGAATCAGAAAAATTTCCTAATATGGTTATATGCTTAGAAGGGGATTTGGGAAGTGGAAAAACTGTATTTACTAAAGGTTTTGCCAAAGCAATGGAAATAGATGAAGATATAACTTCTCCAACTTTTAATATAATCAAAGAATATACTACTGGAGAGATGCCTTTATATCATATGGATGTATATCGTCTTGACGGTAAAGTTGATGAATTGGGAATTGAAGAATATTATACTAAAAAAGGTGTCACAATTATTGAATGGAGTGATACTATTATTGATTACTTACCAGATAAGCGTTTAGATATTAAGTTTCGAGTTATAGATGAAAATACAAGAAATATTACATTAATACCTCATGGTAAAAAGTATGAGGAAATATGTGAGGCTATATTATGAAAACTTTGTATATAGATACTTCATCTAGTTATCTATATACTGGTATTGTAGAAGATGGATTATTGTTAAAAGAAGTTAAGGAAGATTTAGAACATGAATTGTCAAAATTAGCATTACCAAGGATTGCTGAAATGTTTGAAAAAGCAAAACTAAAACCAACTGATATTGATAAAATAATTGTAGTTAATGGCCCTGGATCATTTACTGGAATACGTGTTGGTTTGACTATAGCAAAGGTTTATGCATGGAGTTTAAATATTCCTATTTTCCCTATTACAAGTTTAGAAGCTATGGCAATATCTTGTGATGAAAACGAGACATTAGTACCAATAATTGATGCTAGAAGAGGTTATGTCTATGCGGCAATTTATGATGGGGTTGAAACAATATTAAAACCACAGCATATTAAATTAAATGATTTAATGCAAAAATTGGAATCAGTTGCTAATTATAGCTTTATTACTAATGATAATTTAACTTTAAATACGAAAATATGTAGTTATGACCCAAATATTACAAAAATAGTAAGTAAATATTGTCATAAAAAGGGCATAAATCCACATGCGGTTAATCCTGAGTATTTAAAGCTAACAGAGGCAGAAGAAAGTAGAATGTAAAATGGTTCAAGAGCTTACAGAACAGGAATATTATCTTTTAAAAAATTCCTTTGCATCGGCAGATTTTCTGTTAAAAGAACTACAAAGTAATCCCTTTGCAAAATTACTTGTATACAAACAAAATCAAAAAATTATTGGATATTTATACTATAGTGAAATTTATGAACGAGTTGAAATTAATCAATTCGAAGTAGATTTTATCCACAGAAATTGTGGAATAGGAAATAAATTATTAAAATTTTTAATCGATTCTGTGGAAAAAAATATTACCTTAGAGGTTAGACAAGATAATGAAAGCGCTATACATTTATATCAAAAACATGGTTTTAAAAAAGTGGCTGTCCGAGAAGGATATTATCATGGAACAGATGGAATCTTAATGGAAAGGCGAATTAAATAAAGACTCTTTTGTATGGAAAAAAAGAGTCTTTTATGTTAAAATAAATACAATATGAAAAGAGTGGTAGTAATGAAAGATATTTATATACTAGGAATAGAAAGCAGTTGTGATGAAACGAGTTGTGCAATTGTAAAAAATGGAAGAGAAGATATAGCAACTGTTATTGCATCACAAATAGATGTTCATAAAGATTTTGGTGGAGTTGTACCGGAAATTGCTAGCCGTCATCATGTAAAAAATATTACCATAGTTATAGAAGAGTGTTTGGAAAAAGCTCATATGAAAATAGAAGATATTGATGCTATAGCAATTACTTATGGACCAGGTTTAATAGGTTCTTTATTAGTAGGTTTAGAAGCTGCTAAAACATTAGCTTTTATTTATGATAAACCACTAATACCTGTTCACCATATTGCAGGACATATTTATGCTAATAGCTTAGAAAAAGAGATGAAATTTCCACTTTTAGCATTAGTAGTTAGTGGAGGACACACAGAATTAGTTATAATGGAAGACCACTATAAATTTAAAAAAATAGGAGGAACCTTGGATGATGCTGTTGGTGAATGCTATGATAAAGTAGCAAGAGTAATTGGACTAGAATATCCAGGTGGACCTAAAGTAGATAAATTAGCTCACATTGGTAATCCTAGTTATAAATTACCAATACCACTAAATGATGAATCTTATAACTTTTCATTTAGCGGATTAAAAAGCGCAGTAATTAATTTAAATCATAAATTAAAACAAAGGAATGAAGAAGTAAACGAAGCAGATTTGGCAGCTTCTTTTCAAAACGTAGCTATAACATCACTTATAAAAAAGACCAAAAAAGCTTTAATTGATTACAACATTAAAAATTTAATAGTAGCTGGTGGTGTTGCAGCCAACAAAGGTTTAAGAGAAGAAATAGAAAAATTAAGAGAAGAACTAAAATTAAATATTACAATTCCTTCTATGAAATATTGTACTGATAATGCTACTATGATTGCGGCTGCAGGATATTATGCATATAAGTTAGGAAAAAGGGCAGACTTATCATTGAATTCTAAATCTAGTGATAAGTTACAATAGTTAAAACGAAAAATTTACAATCACAAAGGAGACTAACTATTAAAAGTCAAGAGAATTTTGATAGAAAGTTATAAATGGAAAAGAAACCCACGCCAAAAAGA
>CANQZM010000084.1 GCA_947628345.1 uncultured Bacilli bacterium | reverse complement strand
CAATTTAGAGAGTTAAATAGATATGGCTAATATGTTATATCTATTTTTATTTTTACAAAAAACTGTCCGTAGGTGAGATAATTACTTAGCTCCGGATAAATTGAGGTTAAATCTCAATTTATTTTTTTAAAAAAATTTAAGATATGTTATTGACTCATAAAATGTATTAGTGTACTATATTTAATTACAGGG
The DNA here is from genome assembly GCA_947628345.1 of uncultured Bacilli bacterium. Taxonomy (GTDB): domain Bacteria; phylum Bacillota_I; class Bacilli_A; order RF39; family UBA660; genus UMGS995. Next base: position 3,114 of record CANQZM010000084.1, on the reverse strand, counting down.
TGGTTTTATGTTAAATGCAGAAGATAAAATGGAATTAAGAAAATTAATTGATATTAATATTAAGATTAAAGAAATATATGATTCTTTAAGAGAAATGGAAATAAATTATAAAACGGAAAGTAAAATATTTCAAAATAAATTACATATCTTAAAAAAATTAGTATTAGCTGAAAATAAAATATATGAAATGTTTAAAAATGAACCAGAAAAAATAATTGATGCTTATAATAAAATATCTTTTAGTAGTGAATCGTTATTTGAAATGAATGTTTTAACAGAATTAGATGATGTTGCTAATGATTATAGTGAAAATTTAGTTAGAACGAGAATTGCTAATCATTTATTAAATTTATTTTTGAATAGTGATGAAAGTAGTATGGAACTAGCTAATATGCCATTTAATATAGATGGTAAAGCTTATAGTCAAATTGAAATATGTATTCAAACAGATTATGTAAATACAGTCCTTACAATATTAAATTATTATATAAATGATAAAAAATATAATAGTATTAGAAACTTATTATTAAGAATAAAAGATAATTATGCTTTTTTACATGAAGAAATAGAATTTGATTTACTTGAACACAATATGCAAATTAATCCTAATCTTAATTGGAAAACTAAAATTTATGCTGATATAGCAGGTTTAGATGAATGGGAAGTTGATCAAATTGCGGAAGGATTAGGTAATGAAGTGTTTGATGATAAAATAATGGATATTATTACGATTGAAGAAGAAGAACTTGGTGATATTGAAGCATGTTTCCAATATTATTTGGCGCAAGTATTAGTAAGAAGTTCAATGCTTTTCCTAGGAGAAGAGAATGCCCGTTATTTACAAGACAACTTTAAATTAAATGCTACTAATGAGAAATGTATAGTGGAAGGTGAAAAATTAACTGATTTAGCTGCTCGTGGTCAAGCCCGTATTGATAAAGTATTGGGAATGTATAACGAAGATAAAAAATTACCAATAATATATAGCACTAGGAGAAATAACTAATGTTAAGTAAAGAAATGTTAGAAAATATTCAAAACTTATTGGCAATAACTTCATCTATTAATGAAACATATGGTAAGTTAAAAGAATTAGAAATTAATAATAAAAAAGAAAGTAAGGAATATCAAAGTTTAATAGAGGGATTAAAATCATCTTTAGAATTAGAAAAATTTATTTATGAAAAAATTCCTAAAGATATAAATGTTTTAACTCAAATAGAACAAACAATATGTAATAGTAAAGATAATTGGATAAATTTTAGTTTACAAGATAATATTAATGCTATTTTAAGTCATCATGATCTTGTAAATTTAAGAATTAATTTAAAATTATTTAATATAATGTTAGCTATTAAAAATGCTGATTTTATAATTAATGTAAATAATAATGTTTTAGAAAATCAAAGTACAAGAAATATATTAATAATAAATACTACTATTATAAGAGATTTTATAAATAGTATACTTATTATTTTAAATAGTTATCTTTATGATTCTAAATATAATGTTATAAAAGATTTATTAATGGATGTTAAATATAGTTTATCTTTTGTTTATGAAGAAATAGAAAATGACTTTTTAGAAAATAATTTTAATATTAATAATGATTTATATTGGGAAGCAACTGCCATAGCAGATTATTATCGATTAGATAGAGAAAAATTAAGTGCTATTCAAAGAGGGACTGTTTATTTTCTTTACAATGAAAAGATTAATGATGTTATTAAAATATCTCTTGATCAAGAAAGTAGTAAACAAGAAATTTTTGACTATACAATTAGTGAAATTTTAGTAAGAGCAAGTTTACTATTATTTGGAGATAAAACAGTTAATTATTTAAGAAATCAAAAAGTACAATTAGCACCAGATGTACCACATACTAAAGAATGGCAAGAAAATTTAAAAAATGCCCAAAAAAGATTAGATAATGTTTTAAATATGTATGATAAAGATAAAGAATTATTACAAGTAATTAGTTTAAAGGTGAGATAATGGATAATAGTATTAGCTTAACAAAAGAAGATTATGAAAACTTAAAGAAATTATTTTTTATTGTCCAAAAAATTAAATGGGCTTATGATAATTTAGCTATTTTAGAAATAAATAATAAAAAAGATACGGAAGAATTTACTAAATGGACTGATTATTTAAAAACATTATTAGAAATTGAAGAACAAATATATAATATAATTGGTAAAAATCCCAAAAAAATATCTGATATATTAGTATATATGTTAGGAAGTGATCAATATAATACAGCCGATGTATTAATTTGTTTAAATAATGATAGTGAAGAAGAAATATTAAAAAATAGAGTTGCGGCTCGTTTTGATTGTTTATTAAATACTTTACCTTTTTCTGAAGAAGACGAATATTTTGAAGAAGATAATATAGAAGATACTATAGATGAAGTAGATGATGATTTAGTTGAAATGGCTATAGAAGAAATGGAAGCAGATTTCTTTTATCAGGCTAATGTTGATTCAATGATGGAACAAGATGTTATTAATACAATTTTAAAAATGTTAGAAAATTATATTAATAATTTAGAATTTATAAATATTAAAGATTATTTAATAAAATTTAAATATAAAATAGGCTTTTCTTTTAAATTTATAGAACAAGATTTCTTAACTAATAATTTTACGATAAATGAAATACTTTTCTGGCAAACAAAAATGTATACTGATATTAAAGCTAAAAGTGGTAATAGAGATTTAAAAGAATCTAAAAATAGTTATGCTGGCGATTTATTATATGAACAATATGGTTATTTATTAGAAATGTTTTATATAGATTTGCAAAAGCAAGAAAATTATGCTCCTGCTATTATGACTGAAATATTTGTTAGAACTGGTTTAATGTTAGCTGATAAGGATGTAGCAAATAACTTTATTGTAATGTTGGAATCAGAAATAGAAGAATTAGAAGAGAATAATGTATATAATGAAAAAGCTAAAGATTTTATTTATAAAGCTATTTCTCATATCGAAGAAGATAAAGCTTTACCTAATATATTAAGTTTTAAAATTTAAAAAAATCCTTTTTGTAAGGATTTTTTTAGTTTGTTGCTGGTATATCTGGTAGGGGTTCTATTTTGATAGAATCATC
>CANQZM010000083.1 GCA_947628345.1 uncultured Bacilli bacterium | reverse complement strand
CTTTTTGGCGTGGGTTTCTTTTCCATTTATAACTTTCTATCAAAATTCTCTTGACTTTTAATAGTTAGTCTCCTTTTATTAATTTTCAAATATTTCCATAATTAATGGTATCATATTTTTCTTTCTAGAAATACATCCAGGTATAAAATCTCCCTCTTTAAAATCTTTATTATTATAAATAATTTCTACTTTATCTTGACTTTTAGTATTATATAATAAATAAGATCCATTCTTAATAATATCAGTAACATAAAGTGCTAAGAAACTATATTGATTAGCTTCACAAACTTTATCTAATACTTTAACATATTCATTTAATTCTTTTTTTATATCATTAAAATTCATAGTAAAAAATTGACCTACTCCAAAATTGTCTGTACCTACTGTATAAACTTTAAAATCATTATAAAGGACATCTTCTTTACTCATTCCTTTTAATGAAGTTCCAGCTTTTAATAAATTAATACCATATTCTTCATAATTAACTTCAGCAATTTTTTCTAAATCTTTAACTGCCTTTTTATCTATATCTGTTGTTGTCGGACTTTTTAAAATGATAGTATCAGATAAAATTCCTGAAAGCATAGCTCCTGCTATTTTTTTAGGTATCCTAACATTTCTTTCTTTAAATAATGTATATATAATTGTACAAGTAGAACCAACAGCCATATTTCTAAAGTTAATTGGCACATTAGTTGTTAAATTACCTAAATTATGGTGATCAATAACTTCTAAAATATCTGCTTCTTCTATACCATCAACACTCTGTTTAGTTTCATTGTGATCAACTAATATTACTTTCTTAGGTTGTTTATCTGATAAATCAGTTATTTTTAATAGTCCTAAGCATCTATTTTTTTTATCAACAATTGGATAATTAGTATGTTTTAATTTATTATTAATATCTAAAATATCATCAACATAATCACTATCCACAAATTTAATTGGATTATAACTTCTCATCATTGTTTTAATATAATTAGATAAAGAAAGAACTCTTGATACATGATATGTATCATATCTAGTTCTAATAATATTAATTTTATTTTCTAATGCTAATTTTAAATGTTTAGGATTAATAATTCCAGAACCTGTAACAATTATTAATTTCACCTTATTAGCAATCGCGTATTCAATAATGTTAGAACGATCACCAACAATTAAAATATCTTGATTAGATAAGGTAACATTATTAAAAAAAGTTTCTTCATTAAAAGCAGCTGCTAAAATTTTACCATTAATTTCTTTATCAAAATATAAAACTTGACTTCCCTCAATAGTATCCAAAATATTTTGATATGATGTATCTAAGTAAATTCCATTTTCATATATCATTGTTCTAGATAAATCTTTAATAGTAATTAATCCAGCAAATATATTATTTTCCTTAACAATAGGAAGTCCAGTTAATTCTTCTTGTAACATATACTTGTAACCTTTAAAAATTGAATCAGTTTCTTTTAAAAAGAAATTTTTATGATAATTAACATCCTTTAATTGTAACTTAACATCATTTAAATATTTTGGTTTATCTAAATTAAAAATATCTAAAGCATATTTAGTTTCTTTATTAATAGAACTAAGTAGTCTAGCTTCTGTATGATGACCACAACTATTTTCTAAATAAGCTAAGCTAATAGATGCCATAACCGAATCAGTATCAGGTTTTTTATGACCAAAGATAAGCGTTTTCATATCTCACATCCTACTCTACTAAAAAATTATAGCATGAATATTTAGAAAAAAAAAGAACCAAATTTTACGATCGTAATTTTTAATTTAATATCATGAAATTTACAGTGATAAAACATATATCTTTCCTAGATTAGCTATTTACTTTACAACACAAAATAAATCCCAGTAAAATTATATTATTACTGGGATTTAAAGTAATCTTTAATCTAATTTTTTCTGTAATTCTTTAAGTGTAACCAAAAACTGATTAGTTTTCTTAATTTCTTCATCCAATTTATCATAATTGGCTGTATTTTCTAATTCAAGATTTTGTTCATTAGAATTGTCTTCGATTCCAAAGATTGGTGAAATAATAGGACTACTTTTAAAGACAACATCTTCTCTATAAGCTTTTGTATTATCACCTATGGTATAAATATCATCTAATTTGACTGTATTATTACTAATTACCGGTTCTTTCTCTACTTTTTCATCTTCTTCTGTTAATTCTTTAATATCAATATTTATAGCTTTCATTCTATCTTCTAAGTCTTTAAGACTAATTGGTTCATTACCTTCATCCTGATATTGTGTAACTTCATTTTGTTGATATAAAAGATCACTTTTAGCCATCAATTCATCTAAACTGATAATTGCATTTTCTTCTTGTTCTGCCTCAAAATCAGTTAAGTCAATATTCTTGTTTTGAGTTTCTTCTTGCTTAATTAATTCCTCAGTGGCTTTTCTTAGTTCCTCTTTAGCTTCTTCCATATTCGGTTCAGGATCAGTATATTTTAAAGTCTCTATTTTACCATTTTCTTGTTTATTATCTTTTGGATTATCACACTGTAATTGTTCTACCTCTTCTTTAACCTCTTGATAAATAGATTGAATACTACTTACTGGTTCTTTTTTATTTTGTTGATATTCTTCAATTGGAATTACTAAAGGTTGTTTTGTTTCTACTGGTGGTATAAGAGCACTATTAGAATCAACACTTTCTTGCTTAACATCTTGCTCTACAATCTTATTAATTTCCTGTAAATTATATTTTTGTTTTCTTTTATAATAATTTTTTTCAATTAAGAAAATAATTAAAGCTAAAATTAATAATACCAAAATGATTATACCAGCAATTATCACCTCTGCTGATGTTATAAATTCTAAAATACTACTCATGTCCATTTGGAAATTCACCTCTATTTTACATTCTAGCACAATAATGCTTAAGAGAAAACTAATTTACATAAAACATTTATTGCTTTTACATATTTTTTACATTATCAATACTGTCAAACATAATAATACCTTTTTTAATTTTTATAAAACTATCATATCATAAAAGATATATTTTGAGTATATTTTTTTTATTATTTTCATAATTTTTATTATGAAAGAAAAATTTATATTATCAACTCTTATCTTATTAATAGGTGGATTTTTGACCAAAATTCTAGGTATGATTATTAAAATTGTTATGACTAGATTAATGGGTACTGAAGGTATTGGTCTTTATATGTTAATACTACCAACCTTTTCTCTTTTTATTGCTTTAGCACGGGAATTTATCAGTTTTAAATCAATAAATCTTTATAAACCATTATAAAATGGTTATTTTTTTGTCAAATTTCACG
>CANQZM010000082.1 GCA_947628345.1 uncultured Bacilli bacterium | reverse complement strand
CCAGAAGAAAAAGCATTTTTTGATGCCTTAGGAGATGACCCAGAAGTAAAAGAATTGATGAAAGATGAAATTTTAGTTCAAATAGCAAAAGAACTTGTAGATACAGTAAATAGTAATATGACAATAGACTGGGATATTAGAAAAGATGCAAGAGCAAGAATGAGATATGAAATAAAGAAGTTGCTTATAAAATATGACTATCCACCAGTTAAAAGAGAATCAGCGGTTCAATTAGTAATTAAACAAGCTGAATTAAAATGTAAGGGCATGATTGAAGAAGTTTAATATAAAAGGAGTTAACTTAATTGAAAGGAAAAATAAATGAGCAATTTGTTGTAAATAAAATTATAGAATTTATGATTAATAAAGAAAATGGTAATTGGCATAGAGAAAAAGTAGAAAAGAGTAGCTTGCATGAACATGGAGTTGATATTAAATTAGTAGGTGGGAAAAGAAATAGTGAATATTTTTATATTGAATGTAAGGGTAAATCTTATGCGAAATCTGCTAAATCAATTAATAGAGAAGTTAAGTATTTTACACCTAGCAAATTTGGAAATTCATATTCTAAAGAAGACTTTTAAGGAAGGTGAAAAAAGTGACTTATATTACAGGCGACACCCATTCAGATTTCACAAGATTTGAAGAAGAAAAATTTCCTATACAAACTGAAATGACCAAAGATGATTATGTAATAATATGTGGTGATTTTGGTGGAGTATGGACTTTTGAAGAAGAAAGTAGTAGAGAAAAATATTGGTTAGACTGGTTAAATGAAAGAAACTTTACTACTCTATTTGTAGATGGAAATCACGAAAATTATACAAGATTATATAATGATTATCCAGTAGAAGAATGGAATGGAGGAAAAGTTCATAAAATAAGAGATTCAGTTTTACATTTAATGCGTGGAGAGATATTTGATATAGATAATAAGAAAATATTTGCATTTGGTGGTGCTAAATCTCATGATATTCAGGATGGAATACTTAATTTAGATGAAGAAGAAAGAATATATGAATATCGTAAAAGAGGAGCATATTTTAGAATAAGAGATTATTCATGGTGGGATTTAGAATTACCAACTGAAGAAGAAATGAAAAATGGAATAAATAATTTGGAAAAAGCAAATTATAAAGTAGATTATGTTATTTCTCATTGTTGTCCTACAAATATTCAAGCATTGCTTGGAGGAAGAACATATAAGAAAGATTACTTAACAGATTATTTACAAGAAATATCAGAAAAATTAGATTTCAAGAAATGGTTTTTTGGACATTATCATGATAATAAACAAGTGAATGAACAATATATTTTGTTATATGAAGATATAGTACCATTAGAATTTAAAAGTATTTTTGAATAGAAACCACATATATGTGGTTTCTTTATTAATATGCAAAACGAAAAAATCACATTAAAAGTATAAAAAATATTAAAAAAACATAAAATATTAATAAAAAACATTGACACGTGTGAAAAAATCACATATAATATATTAAAAGGAGGAGATAAAATGTTAATAAGATTTAGAACGTCTAATTTCTTATCATTTGATCAAGAACAGGAATTATCTATGATTGCAGGAAATACAAAAAAGAAAGAAAATCATTTGATTGATCAAAACAATTTAAAATTATTAAAATTTTCTGCAATATATGGAGCAAATGCATCAGGAAAATCAAATTTGCTTAAGGCTATTAACTTTAGCAAAAATATAATACTTGGAGGAATAAAAGTTAATGTTGCTAACCTTTATTGTAGAATAAAAGATAATAACAAAGATAAAATTTCTTCATTTGAATATGAAATAAAAATAAACAATAGGTTTTATGCTTATGGATTTGATTTAATGCTGTCAAAGAATAGCATACAAGCAGAATGGCTATATGAATTAGACAAAACAAAAAATAAAGAAGTTCTTATATATACAAGGGAGATTAATCAAGATATTAATATAAATAAGGAATATTTTGATAATAACCAAGATATTTTAAATAGATTAAATGTTTATCATTCAGATATGAAAAGTCAAGATACAGTATTATTCTTAACAGTTATGAATAAAAATAAAGAAACTTTATATAAAGATAATCCAACAAATAATGTATGTATATTAAAAGATATTTTTAATTGGTTTGTTAATTCTTTAATAATAATATTCCCACAGGTAGGATTGGATAATACACCATTCTTTTCTTCCGAAGAGAGCATTGAAAAAATTAATAAATTAATATCAACTTTTGGAACAGGAATTAGTGAGTGTAAAGTAGTAAATGCAAGTTTTCAAGAACTTCAAGCATCTATACCACCAGATATATTGAAAAACATGATAAACACAATAGAAAATGCATATATGAATAATCAAAAAAATAATATACAAAATATACAACAGGCTTCAATTAGAATAAATAGGGAATTATATATTATAAGAAAGCCATCATTAAATGATATAAAAGTAGAAAAAATTGTATTAAAACATAAAAATAATGATAGTTTATATTCTTTTTCTGAGGAATCAGATGGAACTCAAAGATTGTTTGATTTAATAGAGATTCTAATGAATAAGGATAGCGAAAGAGTTTATTTAATTGATGAACTTGATAGATGTTTTCATCCAGAATTAACTTATAAATTTATTTATAGATTTTTAAATTTAACTAATAATAATTCACAATTAATTGTTACAACACATGAATCAAGAATATTGGATTTTAATTTATTAAGAAGAGATGAGATTTGGTTCGCAAATAGAGAAAAAAATGGACCTACTGATTTATATTCTTTAGAAAAATATAATGAGAGGTTTGATAAAAAAATTGATAAGGCATACTTAGAAGGACGATATGGAGGAGTTCCTTTATTTGAAACATTATTTCCAGTAGGTGATGTAGTAGATGAGAATAGTTAATGAAAATGGAGTAAATTTAGAAAGACCAAAAGGAAATGAAGAACCAAAATCAAAATATTATATTATTAGTGAAGGAGATAATACTGAAATTCAATATTTTTGTGGAATTAGGAATAACTCAGAAGATCTTAATATTAAATCTTTAATTGAGATAGTACCTGTAGAAAATGATGAAGATGAAGAAGGACAAAGTCATCCAAAAAGAAAATTAGATAATTTTAATAAAAGTTTAGGTGAAGGAAAATTTACTTATAAAGCAAACTTCGACAAAGCAATTTTTGTTATAGATAGAGATCCGCAAAATCTTAGTAAGGAACAATTAGATGAATTTATAAAAAAATGCGAAAAAGATGGATATTATGTATGTTTGTCTAATCCAACATTTGAGTTATTTTTACTTATGCATGATGATAAGGTTTTTGACTTAGATAGACAGGAAATGCTAGAAAATAGAAGAGAAACAAGAAGAAG
>CANQZM010000081.1 GCA_947628345.1 uncultured Bacilli bacterium | reverse complement strand
AATTTCCTTTTTTTTCGCGTAAATTTCTTCAAAAAAGTGCTAAAAATGAAAAAAATCTCTATTTTTAGAGAATTTTTACTATTTTATCTTATCAACTAATTTAGCTAATTTTTTAGCTTCATCACTATGAATTTTAACATATTTTAAATAACACTCAGAACAAAGGGGAACATATTCAACATTAGCACTTTTACCATCTTCTATAACAATAGTAGGGCCAACATCCGTAAACTTATCATTTACTTTACGAGCATTAAAAATAGCTTTCTTTCCACAAGGACAAATACTACTACTTCCAATTTCTTCAACAATATCAGCGATAGCAAATAAAGCCGAAACTCCTTCTCCAAATATCTCTCCCTTAAAATTACTTTTTAAGCCATAACATAAAACAGGAATATTAATAAGATGAGCAATATACCATAATTCTTTTATTTGTTCTTCACTCAATAGTTCTACTTCATCAACCAAAATAACTTTAGCAGTATAATATAATTTATAATTTTTTTCAGTAAGTAATGATTCGTTTTCTTTAAGTAAGATGTCTACTTTACGATTCATTCCATTTCTTGCTAAAATACAATTTTTACCTTTAGTATCTTTTTTTGATTTAATAATTACTATTTTAAATCCTTTAGCTTCATAACTATAAACAGTTTGCAAAATATTAATTGTTTTACCACCATTCATAGCGCTATACTTAAAAACTAAATTTGCCATTTCAAAACCACCCTAACTATTATTTAAAAAATTTACCTCCAAAGATTACATCTCTATTTAAAAACACTAATAAACTTAAACCCGCAATGACAATAATTGTTGCAATAACATAACCTGTTCTTCTTTTACCACTATTGCCTTCTCTAGTATTTTCATTTTCCAATTCTTTATCCATTAAGAAACTAACATAATTTATTTTAAAAGTTTCTTTTATATTGGCATCATTTTTCTCTCGCGTAATATTATAACCATTATCTTTATAATCCCCATTTTCTAAAATTTTAATTATATCATTATTATAATTTTTATAACCTGATAAACTAGCTACAACATTAAATAATGCTAAATAATTAACTTTATTTCTATTTTCTAATTCTTTATAATCAGTATCTAAATTATAAAATACCTCATAATTAATTTCATCATCTTGGATAGTAAAACCATCAACAAATAATGTTTTACCATCTTTTTCTTCTGTAATATATAACATATTATTATCTATACTAACTTGATAAGTTACCTTATCTTCACTAGCTTCTTTTTTATAAATACTAGCATAACTTTTTATTAATTCATCTGGTAATTTTTTTTCAACATCTTCAATTTTAACTTTAGCATTAACTACCATTAAATTACAAAATAAAAATAATCCGACTAATAAACTAAAAATATTTTTTTTCATATATTTCTTACCACCTTTACCTTTATTTATAGTATAAATCATTTTAGAAAAATTCACAACTAAATAAATTAATTTATTTTATAGAACTTATTTACTTTTGCTTAACACTAATATAATAACAAATTTGAACTTATAGCTAAATACATTTTATAATAATAATAGATTGGAATGATTAGTATGTTAAACATCAAAAATTTATTGGTAAAAACGCAAAAACCTATAAACGAAGATTTATTAAATAATTTATTAACTAAATATTTAGCTATTCCACTAAATGATTTTAATAATGATAATATAGAATTTAAAAATCTTTTATATAAAGAAATTAATATCATAAATAAAAATGGTGAATTTAACAAAAAAGATATATCCGCATTTTTTAAAACATTAAATGAAGATTTTATTGCTGCTGGAAAACCATATGATTCTAGTAAACATAATGGTATAGCAAATCCTACTGCTTTAATGCCCGGTTGGACTCTTATTAAATCTTGGGATTTACTAGGTACAGAAAAAATAGCTACTAAAGATTTAAATCATCGTTTTTATTTTAGTATTCCTAAAAATAAAATTTATGAATTTGCTCAAATATTATATAATGAATTTAAAAAAGCCCAAATTCCCTTTTATTTTAAAATTGAAAGTAATGAAGCTTATGAACGACAAGATAATTTAGTTTTATATACTTCTACTTTATATTTAGAAAAGACATTAGATGTTATTAACAAAGTTAAAGAAGAAAATCAGGAATTAATGCATACAAGTAAAGAGCCATCAATAATTATGGGTAATATTGATAATGAAATTGGCTACGCTATGGAAGGAAAAAATTCTTCTGCTTCTTATACTGATACCATATGTGAAATTTTTCATATGGCTTTAATAATGACTCTTAATAATTATGTTACTAATGCAACTGAAGAAACAAAAAATTATTATCAAAATTTAAAAACAACTTATCAAAAAAATGGACAAAAAATAGAAACATCAAAAGCTAAAAATCGTATATTAGTAGAAATTTTACTAAATATTAATCCTAATTTTAAAAAAGATTTGTTAGAGAATTTTAAAAAAGCTGCTTTAACTTATGGTATTAATCCTCATGATATTTGTTCTAATTTAGAAATTATTAAAGAAATATCTAAATATTACGATTTAATTAATTTACCTAATGGTAAAACGTTAAGTAAAGAAGAATATTTGCAAGAATTTAATATTGCTGATCTTATTCCCGAAGACTCTATAATAACTTTAAAAAACGGTAAAGTTATGGGACGAGATGAATTTATAACTGGCATATTAGAAAGAGCTAATAATTTTAATAATTTTAATGACTTAATTAATTATTATGGTGTTAAAGTAACTAACTCCAAACAAAGATAAAAAAACAATCACTTATAATTTAGCAATTGTTTTTAAGAAATCTTTACTCTTTAAATAAAGACCCGTATAGTCATCATAATAACCAGTTAAAAATCTATTTATATCATTGATAATATTATCTGGTATCGCTATTTTATCGATACTTTTTATATCTACTAAATAATACATATTAATAGTTCTAACAATACTTAATGGTAGTATTTTCTCATCAGTATAACAGTTCTTACAAATTAGTCCGCCCTTTTCACTCGACAATGTAACAATATCTTTTTTATTACCACACATAATACAACTAGTAAGGTTTAAACCTACACCTAAATAGTCAAGTAATTTTACTTCTAGAATATTTGTTATAACTATTGGATTTAATCCTTCTTCTAGTTTTAAAACAGTATTAATAAAATCATCATATATTTGGTCATATTCTTTCGTTTGTTTTAAAACTTGAGAGGTAAGTTCCGCTAAATAAGATAAATAACTAATAAGTAAAATATCACCTTTTATTTTCTTTAAAGGATTAATAATATCAACACTTACTAATGTAGATAATTTATCTTCTTTATAGTAAATATTAAATACCCCATAAGTAAATTTTAAAGTAGAACTTCTTAGTTTACTTTTAACATTCATAGCACCTTTAGCCATCATACTAATAAG
>CANQZM010000080.1 GCA_947628345.1 uncultured Bacilli bacterium | reverse complement strand
ACTGCCATTATAATAATAAAAAACAATATATAAAAATTATCCAAATTCAAAAGTTTAAACTCTTTTGTTTGACTTTCGACTTGCATGTTTTTTTCTTTTGCTCCTTTCATTCTCTCTTTTTTACTACAAACTACTCATAAACTACCTTAAAAATATAACATAAAAAGACAGTAATTGTGTAAACAATTTATCTGTCTTTACATTTTTAGACATCTGTTTTTAAAATTTTATCTTTGTCAATTCTTTTAAATAATGGTGTTGGTTCATTTAATTGATAAGAATTATTATCTAAATAGCTTCTACTTTCTTGATGATTATTAATTTGATTTAATATACTTTCTGCTGTATCTGGTAAAAATGGTTGTAAGAAAAGAGCACAAACTCTAATAGATTCTAATAAATTATAGATAACTGTTTCTAATCTATCTTGTTCATTTTCATCTTTTGCTAAAATCCAAGGAGTAGTTTCATCTATATATTTATTACTTAATCTTAATACATTAAATATTTCTGTAATAGAATTACTAATTTCTAATTTATCCATCTTAGTTTCAACTTGTTTTTCTAAAGAATTAATAGATTCCATCAAATTAATATCTATTTGATCAGAAACTTTTTTATTACAAATTTTACCACTAAAATATTTATTACCCATAGATATAGTGCGTTGTACTAAATTACCCAAAATATTAGCCAAATCTCCATTAATTCTTTCTATTAACAATTCATAGGTAATATTTCCATCACTTGAATAAGGAATTTCATGTAACAAGTAGTATCTAACCGCATCTACCCCAAATAAATTGACTAAATCATCAGCATATATTAAATTACCCTTACTTTTACTCATTTTGTCATTACTCATTAGTAACCAAGGATGACCAAAAATTTGTTTTGGTAATTCTAGATCTAATGACCATAAGAAACATGGCCAATATATAGAATGAAATCTAACTATATCTTTTCCAATTAAATGTAGATCAGCAGGCCAAAATTTTTTGAATTTTTCTGTTTGATTGTCAACATCATATCCTATATTAGTAATATAATTAGTCAATGCATCCAACCAAACATACACAACATGTTTAGGATCTTGTTCCACTGGAATTCCCCATGTAAAAGATGTTCTCGAAACACATAAATCTTGCAATCCAGGTTTTATAAAATTATTCAACATTTCATTTTTTCTTGATTCTGGTTGAATAAAATCTGGATGTGTTTCAATATATTCTTCAAGTCTTTTTTGATACTTAGATAATTTAAAAAAATATGCTTCCTCATGAGCCTCATGAACTTCGCGATTACAATCTGGACATTTTCCATCAACTAGCTGAGATTCAGTCCAAAAAGATTCACAAGGAGTACAATATAATCCAACATATTCACCTTTATAAATATCTCCCTTTTCATACATTTTATTAAAAATATGTTGAACAACTTTTTCATGATTTTTATCAGTAGTTCTAACAAAATTGTCATAACTAGTATTCATTAAGTCCCAATTTCTTTTAATTTCAGTAGAAATCTTATCAACATATTCTTGTGGATTAATGTTTTCATTCTTAGCTTTTTGTTCTATTTTTTCACCATGTTCATCTGTACCAGTTTGAAAATAAACATCATAACCTTTCATCCTTTTGTATCGTGCAATAGCATCAGCTAATACAATTTCGTAAACATTACCAATATGTGGTTTTGCTGATGTATAGGCTATTGCTGTAGAAATATAATATTTTGGTTTCACAATGATCACTCCTCATATATTTATTTATATTGTATGTTAAAAGCATTAATCTTATAGTAAAAAAACACTATTACAACATAAGGACGAATAATCTCCGCGGTACCACCTTATTTCATAATAGTATTACACTCTCTTATAGTTAACGCCTATCAACGCCTATATCTACTTATCGATATAGTAGTTCCAAAGTCATTTTTTATATTCCATATTCTTGTTTACACCAACCACAAGATCTCTTAAATATTAAGAAATATAAATCTCTTTTTCATAACATTTCAATATGTCGATATCATAACACAATTTTGTTTATTCTTCAATATGTTTTGCCAAAAAATTAGCAGTTAAATTTACTACTTTTACATCCGTATCATTGATATGATCTGTTAAAGAAAAGATAACTACTATCCCAACTGCATCCCCATTCATAATAATTGGAGTTAAAGCATATGAACATTTTTCTTTAAAACCATCAATAAATTCAATATCATCAATATTCTTTTCAATAACTGTATCCCTATTTTTTATTTTTTGTTCCAAAAATTTAGATATAGATTTATTCATATATTTACTTTTTATTGTCTTTGAACTAGATATAACCTTATCCCTATCAGTAATTATAACCTCTTTAGAAATAATAGGATTTATGGTATTTACTAAATCATCTGCAATATCATTTAAATCCGAAATAGATGAATATTTTCGTAAAGCGATCATCTCATCTTCCACAAAAATTTCTAGAGATTCACCATCACGAATTCTTAAAGTCCTTCTCATCTCCTTAGGAATAACAATCCTTCCTAGGTCATCTATTCTTCTTACTACACCAGTTGTTCTCATGTTTATTCCTCACTTTCACCTATCAATATTATTTCTAATTTTTAATTTTTTATACGTTTCTAGTTTAATCTTTTATATTATTATTATAATATTTATTCTATAAATTTCCCTTGGTAAATATTTCCAAATAGTTAACTAAAAAATAATGTTTTGTAAGTAATTAAAAAATAAATAAATTTCACTTAAAAATACTAGAAATTAGCAACTTTTTATTAAAACACAAAAAAACTCTAGAAAATTCTAGAAGTTTTTATATTGAACTTAAATTAATAATTTTTATATTATTTAATGCTTAAATTTTTATTTAAATTAGTTATATATTTATTACTTTGCTGTGCTATAATTTAATGAAGTAGGACCAAATGTTGCTTTAAAATTTCCATCAACCGGATGTGCACCACTATTATTTATTGTAACAGTAACTTCTACACTCTTTTTTGGAGCTATACCTGTTGTATCTGTTACACTACTAGAAGTTGCAGTAAATTCTTGTAATTCTCCAACTTTTACTTTAGCTGTAATATCTGCACAAGCCGCTTGAACTAATGAATCGGTAGCCTCACCATCTTTTGCACAACTTTTAGTTCCAATAGTAACTGATTTTAAATATGCTGTGAAGTTTCCTGGATTATAAACATAAAATTTATAGACTATATCTCCTTTTTGAGTTGAACCAAAAGTTGCAGTAAGATTAGTAATCTCTGTTGCAGTTAATGTCGCACTACCAGTACCAGAACCTGATCCTGTTACTGTTCCTTCGGAAGCACTACCTGAGGCTGTTGAAAGTACTACTTGAAAATTTGATGCATTACCTTGTACTGTTGCCTGTACATTTTGAATATTTAGTACTTTTGAATAAGCAGAAAAACCTACTGAAAGTCCCAGCACCCCCACCAACAAGGCGATGATTGCTACTACTTTTGTACTT
>CANQZM010000079.1 GCA_947628345.1 uncultured Bacilli bacterium | reverse complement strand
AGAAAGGAAGTGTTAATATGGCATTAACAAAAGAACAAAAAGAAAGTATTGTTAAACAATATGCTAGAAATGAAAAAGATACTGGTTCTGCTGAAGTTCAAATTGCTATTCTTACAGAAGAAATTAAAGAACTTACTGAACATTTAAAAGTACATATTCATGATTATCATTCAAGAAGAGGACTTTTAAAGAAAGTTGGTCAACGTCGTAGCATGTTGCAATATTTAGCTAAGAAAGATATTACTAGATATCGTGAAATTATCAAAAAATTAGGATTAAGAAAGTAGACACATTTTTTAGTGTCTCTTTTTATTTAAAATAGTAGCAAATGAAGGAGTAAAATTATGAAAAAGAAAGTATTTAAATTAGATTTTTATGGAAGAGAGATTATTGTAGAACATGGTGAATTAGCTAAACAAGCTACAGGTTCAGTATTGGTTAGATACAATGATACAGTAGTTTTAACTGCTGCAGTTATGTCAAAAACAGCTAATTTATTATCTGACTTTTTTCCACTTACAGTTAACTATCAAGAAAAACTATATTCAGTAGGAAAAATTCCAGGAGGATTTATTAAAAGAGAGGGAAGACCAACTGATAATGCTACTTTAGCAGCCCGTATGATTGATCGACCTATGCGTCCTTTATTTCCTGAAGGGTTTAAAAATGAAGTACAAATTATTAATACAGTACTATCTGTTGATCAAGATTGTTCTCCAGAATTAACCGCAATGTTGGGATCATCTTTGGCAGTTTCTATTAGTTCAATTCCTTTTAATGGTCCTATTGCTGGAGTTAAAGTAGGTTACGTAGATGGTAAATTTATTATCAATCCAACTCCAGAAGAATTAGATAAATCCTTGATTGATTTAACTGTTGCTGGAACAAAAGATGCTATTAATATGGTAGAATCTAGTGCTAAAGAAATTGATGAAGAGACAATGTTAAAAGCACTAATGTTTGGACATAAAGCAATTAAAAAATTGATTAAATTTCAAGAAGAGATTATTGCTGATATTGGAGAAGAAAAGATAGAATATGAGAAACTAGAAATTGCTGATTCTTTAAGAGAAGAAGTTGAAAATTTAGTTACTACTAAAATGGATAAAGCTTTAAGAATTAAAGATAAACTTAAAAAGTATGCAGCAATAGATGAATTAAAAGAAGCAACAGTTGATAAATATGTTAAAGAAAATGAAGAAACTTTGAAAGATGATGAATTAAAGGAATTAGTAGTTAAAATTAATTTAATTTTAAGTGATATTGAATATAAATTATTTAGAAGAATTGTAGTTAAAGAAAAGAAGCGTGCTGATGGACGTAAAATGGATGAAATTAGACCATTGTCTACAGATATTGATTTATTACCACGAGCTCATGGTTCAGCTTTATTTACTAGAGGTGAGACTCAAAGTTTATCTGTAACTACCTTAGGAGCATTAGGAGAACATCAAATTTTAGATGGATTGAGTTTAGAAGATCAAAAACGTTTTATGTTACATTATAATTTTCCACAATTTTCCGTTGGTGAAGTAGGAAGATATGGTGCTCCAGGTAGACGAGAGATTGGTCATGGAGCTTTAGGTGAAAAAGCTTTGGCCCAGGTTATTCCATCAGAAGATGAATTTCCATATACAATTCGTGTTGTTTCCGAAATATTAGAGTCAAATGGTTCTTCATCACAAGCTTCAATATGTGCTGGCTGTATGTCTTTAATGGCTGCAGGGGTTCCAATTAAAGCACCAGTTGCAGGGATTGCTATGGGATTAATCACAGATGGAGATGATTATACTATTTTAACAGACATTCAGGGTATGGAGGATCACTTGGGTGATATGGACTTTAAAGTTGCTGGTACTAAAGAAGGTATTTGTGCTTTACAAATGGATATTAAGATAAAAGGTATTACAGAAGAAATTTTAGGTAAAGCTTTGGCTCAAGCTAAAAAAGCTCGTTTAGAGATACTAAAAGTAATTACAAAACAAATTAAAGAACCACGTAAAGAGGTTTCTAAATATGCTCCAAAGACTATGATATTTACTATTGATCCTGCTAAAATTAAAGATGTAATTGGTAGAGGTGGGGAAACTATTACTAAAATTATTTGTGAAGCCTCTAATGTTACAGAAGTTAATAATATTAATGCAGTTAAAGTAGATTTAGAAGATGACGGTCGAGTAATTATTTATCATACTGATCAAGAAGTTATTGATAAAACAGCTCAAATGATTAAAGATATAACTAAAGAAGTTGAAGTTGGAGAAATTTATGAAGCTAAGGTTGTTAAAATCGAAGACTTTGGTTGTTTTGTTGAATTATGGCCAGGTTGTGAAGGATTAGTTCATATTTCTCAACTTGCAAGAGAAAGAGTTGGTAAAGTTTCTGATGTAGTATCAGTTGGTGATGAAATCTTAGTAAAAGCAATGGGACTTGATAAAAAAGGAAGACAAAATTTTTCAAGAAAAGATGCCTTACCAAAAAATAGAGATTAGAGAGTATTTCTCTTTTTTTTTGATATTTATTTTTATTGTTCATATACTTAATTAGGTGATGTTTGTGAAAAAAATATACCCAATAATAGTAGTTTTAAGTCTAAGTTTGTTTAGTTTTTTTTACACACAGAAAGTAATAGATTTTATTAGATCAAGTGATCCAATTATGCAAAGTATCAAAGCTTCAGAATCTAATCATAAAGTAGATCCAATTAATGCAACTATTAGTGATAATACTATTGTACCCGGTGTTAATGGTAAAGTTATTGATTATGATAAAAGTTACCAAAAAATGAAGAAATATGGTAAATATAATGAAAGTTTAACAGTTTTTAAAGAGGCTACTCCAGCTATATCCATTGATGATTATTATGATAAGTATATTTCACAAGGAAGTGGTATTAATAATGATGTTAGTTTAGTATTTACTGTAAATAGTCAAGATAATGTTATGAATATAGTAAATATTTTAACTGAAAATAATACCTTGGCTACTTTTTTTGTAGATGGGTTGTGGTTAGAAAATAATCGTAATTTAGCTACTTATATGGCTGAAGAAGGTTTTGAATTAGAAATTTTAAATTATGATAATAGATATGAAGAATTATATTTTAGTAGTAGTTTAAATTTCCTAAAATCAATTACTAATTTAACTCCCAAGTATTGTTTTGCTAAATATGATAATAAAGAAGTTTTAGAATTGTGCTCAAAATTAAATTTACATACAATTATTCCGACTGTTATTACAGGAAATTATCCATATAGTGATGTAAAAACCAAATTAACCAAAGGAGCAATCATTGGATTTGATATAAATTCATCTACGGAAATAGAGTTACCAACTATTATTAATTATATAAAACAAAAAGGTTTTGTGTTAAATACTTTGGATAGTTTATTGAGTGAAGCTTTAAATATAAAATAATTAAGGAAAAATAATCCTCTTTACTAATAATAGAGTAAGGAGGAATTTTTATGGAAAAATTTTATACATGTAAATATGATAGAGCCTTTAAAGAAGTGTTCATGAAAGAAGAAAACAAAGATATCTTAGAAAAGGTATTGGAAACAGTATTAGGAGTAAAAAT
>CANQZM010000078.1 GCA_947628345.1 uncultured Bacilli bacterium | reverse complement strand
AATATAAATATTAATTGCTATTTTACTTATAATTGGTTATAATAGTTATAGATAATAAAGGAGGAATGCATTTTGAAAGAAGCAACAGGTGAATTAAATATGACAGTAGTTACAGTAGTTGCTATTGCCGCTTTAGTAGCGTTCTTTTATTTAGTTATATGGCCAGTACTTCAAACTGGTATGACATTAAATTCCGCATGTAATGCTTCAAATGGTGGCCAACTTACTTATACAACTACCGTTAATGGTAAAGAGGTTGCTTGCGGTAATGGTCAATGTACATATGATAATTCAACTAGACAATGTGAGACTAGCGCTAATACTACTACAGGCGGTACAGGTGGCACAAACTAGTATATTATGAAAGAAGCAACAGGTGAATTAAATGCCACTGTTGTAGTAATGTCGGCTATTGCTGTGCTTATAGCCTTTTTTTACTATACTTTGTGGCCAGTTTTAAGAGTTAATTTTGAAAAAAATTCACAATGTAGTAAAGCTATTTGTGAACCATGTGAGCCAGATAGTAATGGCAAAAAAACATGTAAATTTGTAACTTGTTATCCTAAAGGTCAAAATCATACAGCAGAAAACGGATTTCAATGTGTATACAAAGGTTAAAGAAAGAAGTGAAAACAAATGAGGGAAGCTATTGGTGGAATATCGATATTTCAAATAGTTATATTTTTTATTTTGTTATTTACTGGTGTAATGTGTTTAACAATTAATCATTCTAAAGCCTTTGGGGTTAAAGATGAAATAATAACCATAATTGAAAATGAACCACTTGGTAGTAACAAAAGTGCTGCTTCATTAGGATTAAGTGAAAGTACAACCCAAAAAATAGCAGAGCATTTAAAAGATGATGGTTATCGTATTACAGGTAGATGTCCAGAAGGCTATGATGGTTATAATCGTAATGGTGATTTGACAAATGGTGATGCTGCATATTGTATAAGAGCAAATAAAGTTGAAGATAAATTTTATAAAGATGCAAGAGAAAAATGTAAAAATAATAAATGTGAAGTAACAACAGGTGATTTTCCTACAATGGTTTATTATGATGTTATTTTATTTTTTCAATTAGATATTCCATTTATTAAAGAAATATTTAATTTTAGTTTATATGGCTCTACTAAAACTTTATTTGGATAGGTGAGAATATGCGAGAGGCAATTGGAACACAAACAGTATTTAAAACTATACTAATTTTCACTTTTTTATTTTCTGGCTTTATTGCAGTAGCTATTACTTATAATAAAGCCTATAAAATAAAAAATGAAGTAATAAATATTTTAGAAAAGTATGAAGGAGTTAATTCTCAATCTTTAACCATTATAAATAATTATTTAGATAATAGTGGTTATGTTGCTAAAAACAGATGTGAAGAGGGAGAATATGGAGTAATAGATTTAACTAATTCTAAATATGAATTAAGTAATAGTAATAAATTATATTTTTATTGTTTATCATCAGAAGTAAAAAGAAATCAAATATTTTATAAAATAAAATTATTTTCCAGATTTAACTTACCATTTGTCGGTGATTTATTCTATTTTAAGATAACTGGTGAGACAAAAGGAATTAAATTATATACGGAAAATCAAAAATTAAAATAATAAAATGAGGAGATGTAGAAATGAATGTAATTGTATCAAATAAATATCAATCTTTATTAGGAACTTTAGATATTGATGTTATCAAAACAATAAATGGTGAATTTACAGTTCAAGATTTATTAAATCAATTTAGTAATTTTTTCTATAATAAAATGATAATAGATGTAACTGCCATTAAAAATTATGAAAATATTAATATAATGCGTGAGTTATCATTAAACTTTGAAATGGATAAAATAATTTTATTGTTAGATGATTCACCTAAAGTAAATTCAGCTAATTATTTATCACAATTAGTATCATATGGTATATATAATTTTACTAGAAGTGTCGATGCTATTCCATTTTTAATGGAGAATCCTAATTCGTATAAGGATGTAGCGGCTTATCAAAATTTAAATCCAGATACTAATTTAGATAGTAAAAAAGTAAAAGAAATTGCGCCAGTAAAGATGGAACAAAGAATAATTGGTTTTAAAAATGTAACTGAACATGCGGGAGCTACAACATTAATATATATGTTAAAAAAACATTTACAAAGTGAATATAAAGTTAAAGCAATTGAAGTAAATGCTACTGATTTTGAAAACTTTAATGATAAATCACTTGAAAGTGCTGATTTTATGAATGTTTCTATCAAACTAGCTAATAATAGTGATGCCGAAGTTATTTTAGTTGATTTAAATGATGGACCTGAAACTATTTGTACAGAAATTATATATTTAATTGAACCAGGTATTTTAAAATTAAATAAATTGATTAGAAATGATCGTAAAATATTTGAAAAGTTAAAAAATAAGAAAATAGTTTTAAATAGAAGTGTTTTAAACGAAAAAGATGTCCATGATTTTGAATATGAAAGTGGTAGTAAAGTGTTTTTCAATATCCCTTGCTTAGATGAAAAATTGGATAATAATAAGAAAATAATTGAATTTTTAATTGCTTTAGGTTTTTCTCGTTTAGATGCAGAAAACAAAAATAAAATGTTTGGTATTTTATAATAAGTAAGATAAAGTCTCTAGAAATAGAGATTTTTTTTAATTTTTAACACTTTTTTAAAGAAATTATCATGAAAAAAAAGGAAATCAGTAAAAAAGTTACTATATATATAAGTGAAAGGAGGAAAAATAAGTGAAAAATATTTATCACATTATCAACTAATAAATGTTTACATTTATGCAAAAAGATGATATACTAATTTTCAAAACACCAGGAAAAAATCAAAAAATATCCTGGTATTTTGAAAAAGGAGTGCAATAGTATGGTATATTCAGGTAAAGAAATTTTAAAAAAATATGGTACAAGATATAATTTATTAAAAGCTTTAAAGAATAAAGAAATATTTAAATTGGATCATGGAATATATTCTGATAAAGATTTGGTGAATTCAATGGTGGTAGTATCTAAAAAATATCCTGGCGCTATTATAACTATGGATTCAGCATTTTATTACTATAATTTAACTGATGTAATTCCAATAAAAACTTATGTTGCTACCAATAGTAAGTCTAATGTGATAACTAATGAGAAAATAGTACAGTTTTGGGTTCCTAAAGAAAAATTAAATGCTGGTAAGGACGAAATTATAATTGATGGGGAAAAAGTAAGAATTTATAACAAAGAAAGATTATTAGTAGAATTAATTAGAAAAAGAAATCAAATTCCTTTTGATTATTATAAAGAAATAATTTCTAATTATAGAAAAATAGTTGATGATTTAGATATGCATAAAATTGAAAAATATTTATCTTTATATAAAAATGAAGCAAATTTAGCTAATGCTTTAATGAGGGAGGTTTTTTAAATGAATTTAGAAGATATAGTAAGAAATAATGTAAATGCTGGTTATGAATTAAATGATGCAAAATCAAAAATGAAGAATGATTTTGATAATTAACAAATTATTCATTTTTTTTAACAAAAAAACATTGATTTTCACCTCTTAATACCGCATAATGGTATTGAAAGGTGAAAATATGATAATTACTAATAGTATGGCAAAG
>CANQZM010000077.1 GCA_947628345.1 uncultured Bacilli bacterium | reverse complement strand
TTTGAAAAATATAGTGAAGTAACAAATAATTATTTAGAAGAAAAAATAAGTGAAAATGAATTTTTAAAATTAAATTATGTCAATTATTATAATGTATCACGTTTTAGTGTTCCTTATAATATTGCTATAGTGGTTATCTTAATTTTATATTTTGCTGTTTTTCAAAAATTTAATAATGGTCAAACAATGGGTAAACAAATTATGAAAATAAAAGTGGTAAATAATAATGATGATAAAGATGTATCATTTCTAAAATATTTACTTAGATGCTTACCAATATATTATATTTCCATTGGTTCAATAATCTCTCTTTTATTAAATTCATTAATATTATTATTTGTTAAAGGAAAAGTATTTTATATAGCTAGTATTTGTATAAATTATGCTTTTGTTACTCTTGGATTAGTTACTTTAGTAGTTATGTTAACTAGAAAAGATAAAAGAGGATTGCATGATTTAATTGCAAACACAAAAGTAATAGAAATTAAATAGAAGCAGTTATTTTGCTTCTATTTTTATAAGTTTAGCATGTACTACTAATTTTTTAGCACTTCCATGACAAGTAGATAATGTAAGTGTTTTATCACTAGTAGTAACAGTAGTATTAAAGTTAGCAATTGATCTACCTTTAACTAAATTAATAAATGTTTGATATTCATCATCACTAGTAAATTCAGTTTGAATATAATCACTGGTAGTATCTAGGGTATAAACACTATAAATTTGCCATAAAGTATTATATTTTTCTGATGACATTTTAATTATTCTATTTTCTTCATTTTTATACCAATTTTTAGATAATAAATTTTTTAAAGTTCCAAACATAGTTGAATTTTTCATATTATGGCCATAAATAATAGTATTTCTACCATATTCATTTTTATTATTACGATAATCCATAAATAACCAACCACCACTATTTTTAGTTTTATCAAAAGAATGGTTTAAATAGTAATCATTATTGTTAGTTTGAACTACGGGATAATTTACATTAGTACCCCCAACAAATAACCAAGCTACTGTTTCATTATTAGTTTTCTTAAGTGAATTAAAATCAACATCAATTAAATTCATTTTAATAAAATTCCAATATGGTGTATTAGGCTTTTCATCACTTTTAATTATTTCCGCTTCATCACTATCATATTCTTTTATTTCAGTACTATCTGTTATATCTTTAATTAAATCTTTTGTTTTAGGAGTATCTATTAGATAATTAACGATTTTATAAGTAGAAAAAGCTAGTATTGGAATCATAATTAAAAGAACTATAAGACTTATTAACTTTCCTTTATTAAGTTTTTTCTTTTTTCCTTTTGGTATATTTTTATTATCTTTAGGTGATAATTCCTTTTTATCATCATTATTTATTTTTTCTTTTTCAACCACTATTTCTTTACTATTTTTTTCAATTTTCTTTTCACTAATATCTTTATTTTTTTCTTTAATTGTTTCATTATCATATAATTTTTTGTTTTTCTCTTCTCTAGTTGATAATGTCTTTTCTTCTTTTTTTACAAATATTAAATCTTCTTTTCTAATATTACTATCGTTTTTTAATTCATGATCCTCAACTAGTTTAACTATATCATCTAAAGTTATTGTATAATTATATTTTTCGTTTTTATTTTTATATTCTTTTTTTAATTGAGGTAATTCTATTTTTTTGTTATTATAATTTTTGGGTTTAGTTTTATTATTTTTATTACTATTTTCATTTTTTAATTTTGTTAAGTTATTCTCATTATTATTTTTCTTTTCTTGTTTAATTAAATTAGTTTTGTTATTGTTTCCTTTTTTTAATTGAGGTAATTCAATATTATCATCATTTTTATTTTTTACCCTTTTTACTTCGCTCATTTGAATCACCACTTATATTATACATTATTTTTCTCAAAAATAGTAGAAGGTATTTGTCATACTATTAATATTTTGATAAAATTATTATGAATGGAGGATTTTTATGAAAAAATTTTATAATAGAATTGAAGATAAAATAAAAAATGCCCTTATGAAATGTGATTATAAAGTTGATAATATTGTCGTAAGTGAATCTAATCGTCCTGATTTAGGTGAATATCAATATAATGGGATTATGCCTCTGGCTAAAATTTATCATAAAAATCCGGTAGAAATAGCTAGTGAAATAGTAGCTATTTTAAAGGAAGATAATTTTTTCCGGGATGTTAATGTCGCTGGTCCTGGTTTTATTAATATGTCTATTAGTGATGATGCCCTAATAGAATTTACTAATGAAAATGATTATGAATATCCAAAAAATAATAAATTAATCTTCTTTGATTATGGTGGTGCTAATGTAGCTAAAAGTTTACATGTTGGTCATTTAAGGAGCGCTAATATTGGCGAAGCCTTAAAAAGATTATGTGAATATCTTGGCTATAAAACTATATCTGATACTCATTTAGGCGATTGGGGGCGTCCCTTAGGTTTAGTAATTTATGAATTATCTTTAAGATATCCTGATTGGCCTTGCTTTCAAAAAGATTTTAAAGATGAATATCCAAAAGTAGATATTACGAGTGAACTTTTAGAAGAGGTTTATCCATATGCTTCAGGCAAAGCTAAAGAAGATGAAGAATATTTAAAGATGGCGCAAAAAATGACAAAAAGACTGCAAAATAAAGAAAAAGGTATCTATGATTTATGGCTACAAATAATGGAAGTATCTAAAAGAGATATTAAAAATATTTATGATAGATTAAATGCTAGTTTTGATTTATATAATGGGGAAAGTAATGCGGAAGACTATGTGCCAGAATTACTTGAATATTTAGATAAATTAAATATAGTTGAGGAAAGTGAAGGAGCTAAAGTAATTAGTGTTAAAGAAGATACAGATACTAAAGAAATGCCGCCAATGTTACTAATTAAATCTGATGGAGGCCTTCTTTATAGCACGACTGAACTCGCAACAATTTATGATCGAATAAAGAATTATCATCCAGATGAAATTTGGTATGTAGCAGATAAAAGACAAGAATTACATTTTACTCAAGTTTTTAGGGCATCTTTTAAAGCAAATATAACTAGAAATGAAAAACTAGTATTCGCGGGTTTTGGTACCATGAATGGTAAAGATGGAAAACCTTTTAAAACTCGTGATGGTGGTGTAATGCGACTTGTTGATTTACTTGATTCAGTAAAGAGTGAATGTTTAAAAAGGTTAAATCCGGAAATAAAAGATAATCGTGATGAAATTGCTAATAAACTTGCTATAGCTACTTTAAAATATGCTGATATGTTACCAAATAGAGAAACAGATTATAATTTTGATTTAGAAAAGTTTTGTGATTTAGATGGTAAAACTGGTCCATATATTGTATATTCCACTATTAGAATGAAATCTCTTTTAAATAAATTAAAGGAACAAAATATAAACTATCAAAAAATAAAATTAATAGCTAATGAATATGATAGATCTTTAATATTATCATTAAATAAACTAGATAATATTTTAAATACTGCATTTAATGATAAATCATTAAATGTTATAACAGACTATCTATATGAATTATCAACTAATTTTAATCGTTTTTATACAGAATGTCATGTTTTAAATGAAAGTAATAAAGATAAACAAGAATCATGGGCTTATTTAACAGGTATAGTTTATAAAGTTAATAAAATATTATTAGATATATTAGCAATAGATATACCTGATAGAATGTAAAAATCATCTTGACTCTCGGGG
>CANQZM010000076.1 GCA_947628345.1 uncultured Bacilli bacterium | reverse complement strand
CGTGAAATTTGACAAAAAAATAACCATTTTATAATGGTTTATAAAGATTTATTGATTTAAAACTGATAAATTCCCGTATTAGTACTTATGCCTTATTTACACAAGGAATAGATAAATTTAAAGATTATTATGAGCGAGGAAAATTTAGTGGTATTTATACTACAAATTTAAGTTATATTAATAAAAATTATCGCCAAGAAGAATGGCTTCATATTGTGGATTGTTCAGAATATATGGCTAAGATTATTTATAATTTACATAATGGTGATAGTATTTGTGAATTACTAAGAGATAAAAGTTATCCATCTAAAATTTTAGCTAAGAAATTTGAATAAATAAAAATGTTTAGATTGTGTTTTTTAAAATATATTCGTTGTTGATAATGAATGTATTTTTTTATACTATTATTTTGTTATTATTTACATATCTTTTAATTTATTATATAATATCACTAGATAATGATAGGTGAATAGGAGATTTTATGGCAAATAAATTTATAAATACAAATTTTGATGATAATCAGGAAGTTAATAATAATAACAATAGTCAAGATCGTAGTGAATATAGTGATCAAATTCAGGTAAAACCTAGTAAAGCTCAAAATGAGTATATTGATATTAGCAATAAAGGAGTAAAATTATTTTTTATTCTTTTAGGATTATTTTGTATTTTTGGAGTAGCTTATTATGTTATGGAGTGGCTAGGAACTAAATAAATCCTATAAAATGGTGGTGAAAAAATGCTAGAAAAAATATTTAACCGCACAGATGTAAAAAAAATATTAGTAGATACTATTACTCAAAGTAAATTAATTGAAAAAGAAATACCTAATACTATTTGTGGAGAAAAAATGCAACAAGAGCAGTATTGTCTTTATCTGGTTATAGATGCCATTATAAAATACTTTATTATTGTTGATGATGAAAATAATTTTGATGACTATCTAGATCAACTAAAACAAATTGTTAAAAAAATAAAAATTCATAATGATTTAGTAATGGCAGTTAATCGCTTATTAGTAAAATTTGTTCAGAAAAAATTGAATATTACTAATCTAAACAACAAAGATCAAACAAAAAAAATAATTACCTATTTTTATAATAAATATATTCAAGAAGGATATTTGTTTTATGTACTTCCAAATTATTTTTATGATGAAGGTAAATGTCTCGATATGGAAAAATATAATTCTTATGAAATGATAGAAAAACAAGTATCTGATATTTTAGATAAATATAAGATTGAAAATCCACTTTCTAATAAGAAAGAAGATTTTAATAATAAAGTTAAAATTACAGATTCAGCCTTTATGATGGGATTTTATGCATATAATAGTCCTGAATTATTATATCAATTAGGTTATAACTTAATTAGAAAAAATAGCAAAAAGGATCATGAAAATAGTCATTTCTTTTTTAGAGAATATTATACTTGTTTAAATAATTTAGATAATATTTTAAGAAAAAAAGAAATTCCTTTAGCTGATAAAAATCGTATTCTAGAAATTTTTAAATCGGAATGGAAAAAAGAAAAACTTGTTTCTGATAGTTTAATGGTAACTTTTGTTAAAAGAAAAATGGTTAATAAAGATAATCTGGATGATTATCAAAAAATACTTGATAGTAATTTAACTTTAGATGAAGCAATACATTATATCTTAGATATTAGGTATGATGAATATATATCTATTGATAACATTACAAAAGATTTTTGTATAAATTTACCGAATATTAATGATTTAATGGATAGAGATGTTGAAGAAAATATTCAAGAAGAAACACTAAATATCAATAATAGTTATGGGTCTGCTACTATTTTAGCAATTATAGGCTTAATACTAATAGCTTTAGGTGTTATTTTAACAATTATAATGATGGGAAGATGATATATGAAAAAGATTGTGTTTATGGGAACATCTGATTTTGCAATTAATATTTTAAAGGGATTGATAGAAAATTATGATGTTGTGGGAGTAGTTACTCAACCAGATAAAAAGATAGGTAGAAAACAAATTTTAACACCAACTCCAGTTAAAGTTGTAGCCGAAAAATACAATATTCAAGTATTACAACCAGAAAATATAAAAAAGGATTATCAAGAAATTATTAATTTAAAACCAGATATTATAATTACCTGTGCTTATGGACAAATTATTCCTAAAACTTTATTAGATTATCCTAGTTATGGATGTATTAATGTTCATGCTTCATTATTACCTAAATTAAGAGGTGGAGCACCTATTCATAAAGCAATTATTGAAGGTTACCATAAAACAGGAATTACTATTATGTATATGGATGAAAAAATGGATAATGGAGATATTATTTCACAAGCAGAAACAGAAATAGATGATGAAGATAATTTAGAAACATTACATGATCGTTTAAGTTTAATTGGTAGAGATTTATTATTGAAAACCTTGCCAAGCATTTTTGAAAGAACTAATAAGAGAGTTAAGCAAGATGAAAAAGAAATTACCTATGCTTACAACATTACTAGAGAAGAAGAACATATTGATTTTTCTAAAACAAGTAGAGAAGTTTTTAATCAAGTAAGAGGATTAAATCCAACACCTGGTGCATATTGTCTTTTAGATGATGAAATTTTAAAGGTTTATAATACTACTATTAGTACGATTAAAACTTCAGAAAATAAGGATATAGGAGAAATAGTTAATGTTGATAAAAATTCTTTAGCTATTAAAACAGGAGATGGAATTATACTAATTACTGAAATTAAACCCTTTGGAAAAAAGAAAATGTTAGTAAAAGATTATTTAAATGGTATTAAAAAGGAAGATTTAATTGGAAAAATATTAAAGTAGGAGTAAGTAATGAAAGATAAATTAACTGATTTAAAAAAAATAGTAAGTAATTTTAAAGAATTAATTAAAAATCCAAGGTATCGAGCAATAACCATTTTAATATTATATATCTTTTTCTTTGCATTTATTATAATTTCTTTAAGAACATCCAATACTAAAAATTATACTCAAAAAGAATTAAATAATAACTATTTATATAGTTTAAATAAAATTAAAAGTAATAATTATCATTATAAATACGAAGTTGATTTGAATAATGGGAAAATTATGTATGAGGGCGATAGATATTTAGAAAAAGAAAAATTTATCAAAACAGAAAATATGGTAGTAGAAACATATTATAATTATAATGGGACTTACTTAAAAGAAATAAATAATGTTTGGTCTAAAATTGATAATCCTTATTTATATAAAGAATTTAAAGATTTTACTAATTTAGAGGAAATCCTAAAAAATGCTACTTATGAATCAAAAACTGAATTTAATGATAATCATAATATCTATACTTATAAAATTTCTACAACTTCTCTTATTAAAATAGTAGAGAATAAAATTGTTGATTTAGATGATATTCCTAATACTATTGTATTAACAACTAATGAAGATAATGAAGTAACTAATATAGAGTTAGATTTAGTACCATATATAAACTATACTAATGGGGAAAATAATGAATTGAAGATTATTTTAAGCTATTCTAAATTCGGTGAGATTGAAGAATTTGCAGATCCAGACTAGTAACATATAAATAAAATATTTAATAAAACTAAGTTTTCAGACTATTTGTGCACTGAGTAGTCTTTTTTTGTGCGAACGTTAACTATAGAGATAAATGCACAAAAAAGAACCAAAGGTCAGTAAAAAAGGGTTCAAACAAGTATTTAAATTTTCTGATTCCAA
>CANQZM010000075.1 GCA_947628345.1 uncultured Bacilli bacterium | reverse complement strand
CAACAGGGGCTACCGGTGCAACAGGTCCAGCACCAACTTTAGTAATAGGAACAGTTACAACTGGTAATCCTGGAACTAGTGCTTCTGTTACCATTACCCCTAATTTATAAGAGGTTATTATGAATTCAAGTTATTCACTAAATTTTGTTATTCCACAGGGTCCAACAGGCCCAACTGGACCTATAGGAGCAGCTAATGGTTTAAATGCATATGGTGGTAGATATAATTCCACCGGAGGAAATATATCTCTTGGTATTGCTACTCAATCTCAGATTCCACTTGCTAATACAATGCCTAATTTAAATACTAGCTACGCCACTGCTAATAGTATTACTGTTAATCAATCTGGAATTTATGAAATCAATTATTTTACTAATATTTCCGTAACAGTGGGTACTACCGTAACTCTAGCAGTGAGACAAAATGGAAGCAATATACCAGCAACAGTAGTAACTAGAGCTTTATCATTAGGAACTAGTTCTATCTATAGTGGCAGTGTAATTGTTTCTTTAACAGCGGGATCAGTAATAGATATGGCAATATCTGCTTTAGTTTCTGTTAGTGCTACTTTAGGTAGTGGTAATAGTGCAAATTTAACTGTAAAAAAATTAAATTAAAAATTATATATTGTTTTTTATTTAGAGTATTGACAAAATTTAATGGTCTTATTTGATAATAAAAAAATATATAGTAACTGATTTTGGTATGGCTTAGAGATGGAATTTTAATAATGAATTAATTAAAATAACTATTTCTTAAATATCATTTGCCATCTTAATATTAATTTTATTTTCTAGAATACTAGTAAGACTTATAGATTTATCTTTAGAAATAAATGTTATAAAAAGTAAGCATAGAGTCCATATGGACTTTTTCTTTTTAATTAAAATTTTAATAATGTTAATAAAAATAAAATAATTGAATATAGAATCTATAATTGTCGCATATGATTTATAGAAAAAAAGAAAGGAGTATCATTATTTTTATGATGATGTTATAGTGTAATAGTTATGAAAAAAATTATAAGTTTATTTTTGATACCTATTATCTTATTTTTGATAACAAGTTTGTCAGTAAATGCGTTAACATTATGGAAGTTTGAGGATTGGATAGATGGTAATAATTATGGATCTAAAATTCGAGTTTCTTCTAACATAACTAATCTAAAAGGAGAAAAAGTAGAACAAAAAGGAATGAAAGTAGGACCTTATAATAAAGCAAGTAAAGCAAAAATAAATGATGGTATTACAGAAGAAGTTTATGTTGGTCTTAATTCAAAAGATTATCAAAACTCAGAGTTATTTGAGTTATCCATAGCTTTAAATCAACAAGGGAATACTTATTTAACAGAAGCTGTTGTTATGACACAAAAAAGCGGAGACAACTTTGTTTTAACTACAGGTTGGGCTAAAGAAAAAAATCCAATAGCTACAATAGATAAGGATGGTGTATATACCTATAAATGGGAATTTAAAAAAGAAACTGACAATAAAATTAAAGTTAAGTTTACAGTATTAGATTATGGTAAAGTACTAGGAACAACAGATTTTGTAGAATTAGAAGTTAAAAATGCTGATAAAGCCGAGGATGTTAGATATTTATGGGCATGTAACATTAAAGCAAATTATGGTGTAGACATATATACAACGTTACCAGATAAAAATGGTAGTCAAGTGGAAAATCCAAATACTTCAGATATTAATTTAGGCCTATTATTTGGGTTGATTATTGTAAGTGCAATAGTTTTAATTTATACTATAAAAAGAAAATTTGATTAGTATTTCAGTAAAAACAAGTTATATCAAAAATAAAACTCACATAAATTGTGAGTTTTATTGTATTATGATTTCTTTAAATAATAAGTAAATAAAGATCCACAAATAATTATAATTCCAAATAAGTAAAATATGTTAATATCTGAAGTATTTGGGTTTTGCTCTTCAAGGATTTTTTTTGCAATTTCATTCGACCAGACAATAGATTGATCATCCGCTGATAACAAGGTTATTCCTTCTGGATCAATTTCAATTATAACAAATTGATCTGCAATATCGTTCTCATCCCAATCAAAAGCAAATTTATATCTTAAAACTGTACCATTTAGAAGAGCTTTTTTAAGGTTTTCAGGAGTTATTCCTACATAATCTTTATATGGCGAAGTTTTTACAACAGTTGTTTTATTGTCTGGAGTTGTTACTTTATAACTAGAATCTTTTTGATTGGTAGGTTCTTCAACTTCAAATCCAATCCATGCTGCGGGACCTGGCCTATTTCCATCAGCTGCCTCTTTATCTTCTTCTAACATTTTAAATGTTGCAGATGAATATCTAATTGTTGTTGTATTTCCCTTTGTTTCTAAAGTTCCCTTGCCCGAAGATAAGGAATCTCCTGTACTTTCGGTAATATCTCTTACTGTACCATAAGTTTCAGCAGCCCTTACATTAGGAATTACCGCTAATAACATGATAATAAGAGAAAAAAATATAATTTTTTTCATAGTTTTGCTCCTTTTTTCATATTAATAAGTTAGTTATTTTTTGGAGATGATTAATAATGAAAAAATATCTAACTATAGAAGAATATTACAAGACACAATCAATAAAAAAAGATAGAAATAAAAAAACAAAAGGAAAAATTTTAACTTATATTATTATGATATTATGTCTTAGTAGTATTATCTTCTCTCTATATACT
This sequence comes from uncultured Bacilli bacterium, assembly GCA_947628345.1. GTDB lineage: Bacteria > Bacillota_I > Bacilli_A > RF39 > UBA660 > UMGS995. Next base: position 1,100 of record CANQZM010000075.1, on the reverse strand, counting down.
ATATTAAATTGGTTCTATGATAATTCCAAAACAAGACAAATAAGTACAGAAATTGACAAAAATATTGATACTAAAAGCAGCAGTAGCGAGGGGAAATTGGTTAATCCTCCACGAGATAAGAATAGTAATTATTACTATTATGCAAAAATTCCGTTTTATGAAGTCAGTTTAGCTATTTTATTAGCAAAAAACAATGATACTGTAGGCTTCATTCGTATGAGAAATACAAAAGTTAATTATCCGATTGTTCAAACAACTGATAATAACTATTATTTGAAACATTCTTTTGATAAAACAGAAAATAAAGCAGGATGGATCTTTATGGATTATCGGAATGATATAAATAATTTAAAAGATAATACAATTATTTATGGACACGCAAGATTAGATAAAACATTATTTGGATCATTAAAAGATACACTATCACCATCCTGGCAAAAAAATAAAGATAACTATGTTATATTTTTATCAACACTAAAAGAAAATATGATTTTTCAAATATTTTCTATTTATACTATTCAAAAAGAAGGATACTATATAACAACAAACTTTAGTAACAAAACAAAAAAACGACAATGGCTAAAAACGATGAAAGAAAGAAATATTGCTCAAATTGATACGGAAGTTAATGAAAATGATAAAATTCTTACACTATCTACTTGTCAAAACAATCAAGGAGGAAGAATAGTTATTCAAGCAAAATTGATTAAAGTCCAAAGAAAATAGTAGAAATTTGATTATATTCAAGTATTAATAAATAAAATTTCCTATCACTTTTTATTTTTATAATTTAAGGTAGCAATACAATTTTAATAATAATAACAATATTAAAAAATTATGACAATAAATAACTCCTAATAAACATAAAATTTATTATTAGGTGATAGAATGATAAAAGAAAAATATAGAATAATTTTACTAGTATTATTAATTTTAACAATATTTAGTATTAATATGGTTGAAGCGCATAAAAATATGAATAATTTACCATTACTTCATAAAGTTATTACAATTGATCCTGGACACGGAGGTATCGGTTAAATCCAAAAATAGAAGAAATGGCTATTTTGGTAAGTAAATACAAGAGTTTAAGGTACTTG
>CANQZM010000074.1 GCA_947628345.1 uncultured Bacilli bacterium | reverse complement strand
CGTTCTGGATTAGTTTTAGAAATCATAACACCCTTATATGTTAAAAGCTCTGCTCTATGTCCTTCATCTAATATTCCTTCTGGAGTAATATTAGTTAGTAGAATTACATTTTTATCATAATATACTGTGTAATGTAATCTAATCTCACCATGAACTTTGACGAACATCTGATCAGTAGGTAATTTTAATTCATAAGAAACTGTTTTAGTTTTAGTGTCTTCACCAACTTTTTCACCTAAAAAATTACCTTTACGAAGTTCGGGATAAAAGCTAAAAGTAAGTTTCTTATAAGCAAGCATATTATACTTTCTTAAAGATCTTTCTTTTTTTCTAAAATCATTTTCATCCAAATATTCAAATATATAAGATTCGTTCATTATAACAACCCCCTGAACTATTTTTGAAGATGACAAAATTACCTTCAAAGCATACATATTATAACATATTAATTTATTTTTGTCAAATAAATTAGTTTTTTTGCTTTGCTTTTATTTTCTTTTTTTCTTTATATTGCCATCTATAATTAGTTTTGTATAGTTTTCCCTCTTTTATATTTCTTTCTTCTTCACTAATCATATAACTATTATTATTTTGTAAATATGATATTACTGTTTCTTCAAATAAGGATCTACTAATTTCACTATTCTTGCTACTATCAAATAGTATATACCTATCATAATTAGTAGCTATTTCATTTATCTTATTTTCAAATAATTTATTAATATATTTTAATTCTTTATTACTTAAACTATGAATTTGTGGATGTTCATTACATAATTTTTGCATAGCTTTAATAATAGGTTCAACTGTTAACATTGGTAATGTGATTTTTTCTTTATGATTAAAATCTGAGCGAACTTTTTTAAAAAAATTATTAGCTTGATTTACTTTTATTTTATTATTAGACTCTCTATTAAAATTAATTAGCATTAATTCATAATTCATATAATACTCTTGTGTTTCATCTTTATTTATAATACTCTGAATACCTAAAGTATCATTTTGAACCATATGAAAGCTAATATCTTCTTTAATAGCTTTTTGATAATTTTGTTTTAACATATCACCTGTTATATCACCTTTTTTAAAAATACATGCATATATAGTAGGTTCTAAGTTATTATACATTAAATATTGAGCTTCTACTTCATCAAACTCATGAGCTAGCTTTTTAGTTTTTGTTTTATAACTATCAGCAATTTCTACATTGTAATGCCTAAGATATGCCCACATTTTTTGAAAATAGTCCCTTTTGACAGCATTAATATTCGAACCAGAAATTAAATCAACAACATCTTCTATTGTCACTTCTTTAGTAATATCTGTTTCTTCATCTTCATCATCTAAAGAAGTGGGAATCATATCAATTAAATCTATGATAATTTCATCAACATTCTTTAAATGAAATTTGCAATCTGGCTTAGTATTAAACAATAGACCTAAAGCTATAAAGAAAGTTATTCGTCTAGTCCATTTAAAAGCGCTACTAATTTTATTGGAATGTCCATTTTCTTGTTCTTCTTTAATTACTTTTTGTGTTTGTACTTTGACTTTTCTATAATTATCTAAGATACTTTTTGATTCCTCATATGATATAAATTCTAAAACAGAATTTGCTTTTAATTCATCAAAAGACTTAAAACCTTTTTCTTTAGCAATTTCTGTAGCAACAATAACTGCATTTTTCTTATTCATATCTTTAATTATGCCATCATTATAAACAACTATTGCCCTTACAGAATTATTATAATCCGTATAGAATTTAATTTTATTAACATTCTGCATATTTTTCACCTTTTTAATTCCTTTTTACCAGTATAGACATAACCATTACTTAATAAATAATTATTATTATAATTAGACCATACATAAATTATTGAATTACCTATTAAATTTCTATTTCTCATATATCTATGACAACTAAATCCTGCTGCTACTTCTTTATAATTTGTGATTTCCTTAGATTGATATGAATACCTATCAATTTGTTTAGATATAGTTTGACAATTTAAGTTAGCTATAGAAATATTTGGATATATATATTTATCAAAAGTATAAGATACATAACCATTATTATAATTAATTCTATTGTAAATATATTTAGTGGTTAAATCATCTTTTAAACTATTAGTAGAAGTAACTTGTCCCTGATATTGCCAATTATTTAAATTAGAATAATCATTAACTGTTTGATACAAAGTACCATTAAAAGAAATATAATTTGTATTAGCACATACTTTTTCATTAATCATATCTTCTTTTTGCATTATAATTTGATTCATTGCATATTTAATAGTTTTATTATTAAAAACTTTATCTATTTTTTCTTCTGTTAAGCAAATACTTCTTTGATTACAAGTATTAATTTTACTATTACAAGAAATTTCTCCTAAATCAGTCCAAGTACTCCAATTTGAATAATTAAAACTGTTTATTTTAACATACTCATAAATATATAAGTCATTAGTAGTATCAATAATTTCTATACCATCAGGAATTGATTTCTTATAAGTATTTTTTTTATATTTTGTAACATTTTTAGTTTTATTATCAATTTCTTTAATTACTACATTATTATCATCATCAAGTTCCATCACTATTTCAGTATTAGGTTTATCAGTATCAGCATCATTTTCTTTTTCATTTGCAAAACAAAGATAAGTATCACAGTTACCTTCAGTAGTTAACCTTAAATTTAAATAATCACTTTGCTCTCCACAAATTAAATAAATTTTCATTTGGTATTCACTATCTTTTTTAGTTAAAATAACATATGATTTATCTAAACTACAAGTTAAGTTATTTTTAACATTTAATTTGTGAAACTCATTTTTGGAAAATAGTTTATTTACACTAATCTTTTCTTGATTTTTACTCATATTAATAACTTTAAATTCATCATAATAATTTAAAGCCTTCTTTTTTATTTCAATTAATGTTTTAGAAAAAGCAAACTCAGAAGTTTCTATCCCGTTTGATTTATTTTTCTTTTCTAAATTAGTGTTTCTAAAAATATTATAAACCCAAGCTAAAATTAAACCAATTAGAATAACAACAATAATTTTGAAAAAAAATTTACTAATAGGAAAGTCATTATAATTATACTTGTTGCTCATACAAAACCCTCTTTCATTAGTCAATATATACTATCACTTTTTTACTTTAAAGTCAAATAAATTTAGTATATATTTAACCAAAAAAAGAACCAATTTGGTTCTATTAATCTTTAATTTTATATTATTATCGTTCTTTATAATATTTTTACTTGAATAATCGTTATCAGGAAATAGCATCCATAAATTATCACTATAATTAGAGCTGTAGCAACTATAGATGGAAGTAGTTCATTCCGTTCCAAATACTTCCAATATTTTAATTACAAACTTTATTACAAATATAGAATGAATTAATGCAAGTATTAAAGGTAAACTAAAGAAGACAATAGTTTTCTTAATTTACAGCTTTGCAATGTTAAAAGATAATTACAAAGTAACATTTTTTACAATTGATTGATAGACTTTTCAAAATAATTTTAGTACAATTGACATGAGGTGAAAATATGAATGTTGTAATTAAAGTAGATGATGAAGTTAAAGCTAAAATGATTGAATATTATAAAGATAAACGTCGTGACAAAGTAATTCCATATGTAGTTTTTCAAGCTCAAGATGAAGATACCGTTATTACTATGTATGAATCAGGTAAGGTGATGTTTCAGGGTGTAAGCGCTGATGTTGATGCATCAATGTGGGGAATGATTTCTGATCAATCTAAAACTAAAAATATTGATAAAAGTTATTACAATATTTCTGCAGTAGGTTCTGATGAAGTTGGTACTGGAGATTATTTTGGTCCAATTGTAGTAACAGCATCCTATGTAAAAAAAGAAGATATTGAGTTTTTAGAAAAACTAGGTGTTGGAGACTCCAAAAAAATTAGTGATGATAAAAT
>CANQZM010000073.1 GCA_947628345.1 uncultured Bacilli bacterium | reverse complement strand
CTGTATTTATTCTAGTAATTATTGAGAAAAAGTAACTTATAAAAAATATTTTTCAGATAATTATAATATCATTGGAAACAAAAAAGCGGAATTTATATAAAATATTTAAGACTAAGATGACTTAATATCTTAGTCTTTTTATGGCTATTTTACGCTGGAGTCTTAGCTTTATTTATGTTATAATAACTTTGATAATAGAAAGAAGGTAAATTATGTGTACGGCAATAACTTATAATACTAAAGATCATTATTTTGGTAGAAATTTTGATTTAGAATATTCATATAAAGAAACTGTTACTATAACTCCCAGAAATTACCCATTTAAATTTAGAAAGGTTAATGACATAAATAAACATTATGCTCTAATAGGTATGGCATATGTTGAAGATGACTATCCACTTTATTATGATGCAATTAATGAAAAGGGTTTAGGTATGGCTGGATTAAATTTTCCTGGTAATGCTGATTATAAAGAAGAACAAACTGATAAAGATAATATTGCTTCTTTTGAGTTTATTCCATGGATCCTATCACAGTGTGCTAATCTTAACGAAGTAAAAGACTTATTGAATAAAATAAATATTGTAAATATTAATTTTAGTGATGAATTACCAGCATCACCACTACATTGGATAATAGCAGATAAAGAGCACTCAATAACTGTTGAGTGTATCAAAGAAGGTTTAAAAATATATGATAATCCTGTTGGTGTTTTAACCAATAATCCAACTTTTGATATCCAAATGTTTAATTTAAATAATTATATGAACTTATCAACTGAACAACCTAGCAATAATTTTTCTAAAAAAGTAAATTTAGAAACTTATAGTCGTGGTATGGGAGGATTAGGCTTACCTGGTGATTTATCATCTGCTTCAAGATTTATTAAAGCAACATTTACTAAAATGAATTCACTATCAGGTGATTCAGAATCTGAAAGTATTAGTCAATTTTTCCATATATTAGGATCTGTAGATCAACAACGAGGCTGCGTGCATATGGGTGATAATAAATATGAAATAACTATTTATAGTTCATGTTGTAATCTAGATCGCGCTATATATTATTATACTACCTATGAAAATAATCAAATTACAGGTATTGATATGTATAATGAGAACTTAGATGGGACTAAACTCATTAATTACAATTTAATTCTAGGGCAACAAATAATGATGCAAAACTAATATCTATAAATGTAAATTTACATTATATTTTTTGATTGCTCTGTTATATATAATTAAATTTGATATAATAAAAAATGAGGTGATAATATGAAGTTTGTATGTGTTGGACATGCTACATATGACACAACTTTACCTGTTAATGAATATCCTATAGAAAATTTAAAACATAGATTATCAAAAAAAATTGAATGCGGTGGAGGACCAGCCTCTAATGCTGCATATCTGTTGGCAAAATGGGGTATGGATACTACTTTTATTGGCATAGTGGGGGATGATTACTATGGAGAAAGAATTATTGACGAATTTACTAAAGTAGGAGTTAATACTGAATATATTGAACAAAATAAAAAAATTAACACTGATACTAGTTACATAATAGCCAATTTGAGTAATGGTAGTAGAACTATTTTAACCGCTAAAGAAAAGCTTCCAGAAAAGATAAATAACGATATTAAATTAAATAATATGGATGTTATTTTAGTGGATGGTGAGCATTATGAAACTGCTAAACAAATACTTTTAGATAATCCTAATGCTATTAGTATTATCGATGCTGGAATTGTAACAGAACATACAAAAGAACTTGGTAAGATGGTAACATATTTAGTTTGTTCAAAAGACTTTGCTGAAGATTTTACAAAGAAAAAAGTTAATTATCAAAATATTGACTCTTTAATAGAAATTTATGAATTATTGAGAGCTTATTTTAAGACAAATATTATCATAACACTAGAGGATAAAGGAAGTTTTACTAAATTGGATGATTATGAAATTATTCCTAGTATTAAAGTTAAACCTATTGACTCTACTGGTGCTGGAGATATTTTCCATGGTGCTTTCACTTATTTTATTGCTAATCAATATAATTTTAAACAAGCAATTGAATTAGCATCTATTGCTGGAGCATTATCAGTTGAAAAAATTGGTAGTAGGTATGCTATTCCAACATTGCAGGAAGTTCTTTCTAGATATTATGATGACATTATATAGTAACATTCCAACTTTAGATTTACATGGTGAAAGTAAAGATATTGCTGTTATCTTAACAAAAGATTTTATTAATGATAATTATATGTTAAAATACAAAAATATTATTATTATCCATGGTATCGGAACTGGTACTTTAAAAAGAGCTGTTCATGAAGAGTTAAAAAATAATAAGTATATTAAGAGTTATAAATTAGATAATTTTAATCCAGGACAAACAATTATAGAATTAGATTTATAGTTTGTAACTATTTATTAGGAGGTTTTACTTGTGAATATATTAAGTGTTGTAATAATTCTCTTATTACTTTTATCTTCTTTAATTGGCTTTAAACGAGGCGTTTTAATGGAGTTAGTAATGCTTGTTGGAATTATTGTAATTTATTTTATTTCCTTTAACTTAAAAAGTAAAATAGGTATTATTTTATTAAAAATATTTCCTTTTTTCAGTTTTAAAGGTTTAAGCAGTTTAAATATTATTATGTATCAATTAATTGCTTTTGTTCTTATTGCTTCGTTTTTATTTATATTTTATAATCTTGTTTTGAAATTAACAGGAATTATACAAAAAATAGTAAATATATCTATAATTTTAACTTTACCATCAAAATTATTAGGTTTAGTAGTTGGATTTATTAAGGGCTATATAATAATTTTTATGATTCTTCTAGTATTACAAATTCCATTTAAAGATAATGATATTTTTATTAATTCAAAAGTAAAGAACTATATTGTTAATGATTCCTTTTTGTTATCAAGTAGTTTAGGAAATTTGGATGACTGTATTAATGATATTACTAATTTAACTAAAAATCATAATTCATCTAATACCAATCAAGAAAATATTGAAATTTTACGTTTAGAATTAAAATATAATATAATTTCTAAAGAGGATTTAGATAAAATTATTCGATCTGGTAAATTAACTGGTATTGAAAGTATAAATGCATTATAAAATAGGAATCACTCCTATTTTTTTTCTTCTATAAAGGTTGTTTCCGTAAAAATTATTATACAATCCATAGTTAATAATTTTTTATAGGTAATATTATCTACTAAAATAGTATATTTAATTTTATCTTGAAATTCTTTATTTATAATAGTTGAATCATTTAATAAGTAATTAAGTTCTTTTTCGTTAGCATAATCAAATTCAATTATTAACTTAAATCCAGATACTAAACTTATTTTATCTACTTTATCTAAAGCTGTAACAACACTTTTGTTATAGGCTCTAACTAAACCACCGGCACCTAATTTAATACCACCAAAATATCTAATAACTACACATAAAATATTAGTAAGATTTTCTTTTTCTAAAACATTTAAAATTGGTATTCCAGCTGTGCCTGAAGGTTCTTTATCATCACTAGCTTTTTTTATGTCGTTAATAATATATGCATAACAATAGTGAGTTGCTTTAGGGTAATCTTTTTTTAACTTCTCTAAATTAAATTGTATTTGTTCTAAATTATTTATTTTAATTAAAAATGTAATAAAGCGAGAATTTTTAATTATAATTTCATTAGTACAATCATTTTTAATAACAAACATATTCGTCACCACTAATATTTTAACATGCTTATTTATAGATGTAAAATACCATAAATTAAATTTACATTTGGTTTAACTATGATATAATTATATTAATAGAGGATGTATAAAAAAGCAGGTGAAAATAGTAAATGTATAAAACAGGAGAAGAATTTTTAAATAAGTTATATAGTGATATGCATATGGACTATATTGTAAATCATAAAGCTTTAAAAAGTGATACCCCAGA
>CANQZM010000072.1 GCA_947628345.1 uncultured Bacilli bacterium | reverse complement strand
GGCCGTCTCGTTCGACTTGCATGTCTTAGGCATGCCGCCAGCGTTCATCCTGAGCCAGGATCAAACTCTCAATAAAAATTCAACATAGTTTTTTACTTAAATTATAATCCTTAGCTACTCGAAATTGACGTTTTACTTAGTTTTCAAAGATCAATTTACATTGTGTAATCACTGAGTTGCGTTACCAATATATCAAATATTATCTATCGTGTCAACCCTTTTTTTAATTTTTTTTACTTTTTTTTTACAATGCTTAGACAATGAATTTTCACTAACTAAAATTAGAATTTTTCACCAAACTAATTGTAAATATTACATGATGTAAAGTAGAGTCTTCACACAATAAATTTGATTAAATTTTACACTTTTCTACATTTTTTCGAAACGTGCTCATTTAATATATCAATTTTTATTATAGTTGTCAATACACAAAATTAATTTTTTTTAATTTTGCTATATTTACTAAAAAATCAATACTATTTTATTAATTTATAACACGTTTTAATACTTTGTAAGATTATATTTATAAAATAAAAAAATAATTTTTTTATTCCATATATACTCTATGCATATACAATAAAAAAATTACTACTTTTTTTCTTTTAAATTTTTATATATTTGATAATAATTTTCTACAGCATCCGTTGCGAAAGCCATTTGCTTATTTTTAGCATTCTCTATTAGATTTGACAATTCGTATTTTAAAATAGTATCTATTTTTTTAGGATATTTCATTATCTTTTTATGATAATTATATTCCCCATAATCTAAAACTTTAAATGATCCATCTGGAAATACTTTCAAATCCAAATCATAGTCAATAAACTTGATAGCACCTTCTTCTACTACAAATGGTGAAGCTATATTACAGTAATAATATATTTTATCTTTTTTATAATATCCTATTATATTATACCAATGATTACGAAAAAAATATAATATAGCAGGTTGCTTAGTTCTCCAAGTTCTACCATCTAATTCCGTTACTTTAGTTTTATCATTTCCAAAAATTAAATAATCATCATGTATTTCTAATAAAATTGCCTCATCCCAAGATTTATATATCTGATGATTATGTTTATATCCATGTATTTGATAACACTTGCCTATCTGTAATTCTTCCATTTTATACCTCATTCCATTTATAGTATATCTAATTTCTAATTTATTTTCAATAAAAAAGAGCTACTACGCTCTTAATTACTCTAATCCTTTTTTTTATTCGTCTTTCTACTACTCTTTTTAGTCTTTTTACTTTTAGATTCAGTTTTATGACTTTCATCTACTATTTCTGCTTCTTGCACTTCTACTGAATCAATAACTGATTTAAATTCATCAACATTTTTTTTGATAATTAAAGTTGAAATTATATCTAATACTGCATATGCTAAAATAAAAATTCCCACAATTCTCATTATAGCTACAGCACCAGCAAATGGATTAAATAATAATAATACCCCACAAATTGTACTAATTAAAGCAATAGCCATAGTAGTTTTCCACATCTCATTTTGATCATTTTTAAGAACAAAAGCATATTGTAACTTTCCAGCACTATTTATAATAATAGATATACCTAATATTATAGGAAGACTACTAGCAATAGCCTGAGGATGTAATATTATTAAAATACCAAATATAATAGTTACAAGTCCATATAAAATATCTAAACTCATAGTATTAGTTACATTTTTAGCATTTTTTATAAAACGAATTAATGCAAATACCCCCGCAGCTAAAAGAACTGCACCTATTATATAAGATATACTAATAATGGTTATTTCTGAGCGAAAAATTAATAATAATCCTAATATCATTAAAAATATTGATGTCCCTATTGAAGATTTCCAAATAATTTTCATATATTCCTCCCTACATTTTCTATAAATTCAGTATAACATAAAAATTTAAAATATAAAATATTAATCTTTTTCCACTAAAAATGTTAATAATTCTTCTGGATTTCCTCCTTGCTTGACAATATGATATATTAATTTAATAATTGGTACTTGTTCTTTTTTATCCTTCAATAGTTGCTGCACAGACTCCAAAGTATAGTATCCTTCAACTGTAGTAGTTTTAAGATACTCTTCCAATTTTTTAGGATCTGTTTTTTGTCCCACTAATTTACCAAAAGAAAAATTTCTACTATCAGTGGTTGTACAAGTTAACAATAAATCACCAAATCCAGCAAAACTAGATACTGTTCGTCTCACACCACCAAATATATCAATTATTTCTTCCATATCATGTAAGGCTTCTGTTATTAGCATAGCTCTAGTAGATAAATTGCAATCTAGGCCTTCTAGCATACCTGAAGCTATAGCAATAATATTTTTAATAGATCCACAAATTTCAGTACCGATTATATCTTCTGAATATCTTAATTTCATATAACTATTACTTAAAGCTTTGTGAATTATTGTTTTGGTTTCCATACTGTTAGTTGCTAAAGTTAATCCAATTGGTTTTTTAGCTACTACATCTTTAGCAAATGAAGGTCCTGAAATTACAGCAATATTATCAGTATCAAAATATTCTTTAACAATTTCATGAATAAATAATCCTGTTTCTTGTTCTATTCCTTTAGATGCAATACAAATATGCTGTTCTTTTTTGTAAATAGTCTTTAGATTTTCACACAAATCCCTAATAAAAGCTACTGGAATAACAATAATTAATAATTCTTTTCCCTCAGCGCATTCTACTAAATCATTGGTAATTTTTATATTACTTGGTAATCTAAAGTTAGGAATTAATTTATCATTTCCATGGTTTTTAATCAAATCATTTTTTTCTTGTTCAAATTTTGTCCACATAGTGACATCTATATTATTTTCTACTAAAACTGATGCCAAAGCCATTCCATAAGCACCTGTTCCAAATATACCAACTTTCATTTATATCGCTCCTTTAAATTCTGGTGTAGTCGTAGTAGGGATAATTTGAATAAACGTATTACCATCATTAATTTTAACACTATCCCCATTTAAATATTTATAACTAGTTTTACTAGTTCGTTCAGATTTTTCCCAAACAATTGGTAATGCATACCCATTAGTTATATAATAACCTTCTCCTGATCCCGCAGTCTTTAAGTCTTGTCTTCCTGAACTATCTAAACTATAATTTTCTACAGTTTGAATCAAGATATTTTTATAGTGTAATTGTTGTTGAGTAGTTTTGTCAAGATGAGCTTTTCCATCCATTGAACGCAAATAATATTCATTGTCAGCATCATATTGATAAGACGTTAACTGATTATTTGAATATTTCAAATTAATTTGATTAGCTTCTATAGCTGAACTTTCACCTTCATCAATTTGTATATCAGATAAATTAATTGTATCGGTACTATAATCTAATAATTTCCAATCAGATGTTTTTTTAGAATATTTTAATTTAGAAGCATATTTATATAATGTATCAATATTAGTAAATACATTATGTGGTGCCTTTATATTATTATCACGCCAATATGCATCGAGTGCGGTTAAACCATTAATATTATCAACTCCCAAAGTTTGAATATCATTCTCAGCATAAGTACTCCATCCATAATGAGCATAAATAGCATCGCTTTCTAGTGAATAATCCAAAAAATAATGTCTAGCACTACGCACAGGACCAATTAAATCAACGTCCTTATCTTTAAATAAAGCCATAATCCTGGTATATCCCCCTTCAACCAAAATTTCATAATTAATATAAGAATCCTGTAACCCTGCTTGTGTATTATAACCAGTATTATTATCAATCATAACAGCTATTGGTCTTTTATTACTACCTTCATCAACTATTTTTAACTCTTTCTTATTTTGTAATACTATACTTTTATCACCGTTAAAAAATAAATAATATAAAATAATTCCACATATACATATAAAAGAAATACTTAACCAAATCGTAATAAATCTTTTATCTTTTTTACTCATTTTCCTCTTTGCCATAACATACTCTCGTATAATCAATCTTATAGAAATATTAATTAATTCTACAGTTGATTAATCCTTTCTATTAATATTTTTGAAT
>CANQZM010000071.1 GCA_947628345.1 uncultured Bacilli bacterium | reverse complement strand
AAATGAAACATAATAGAAGAACAAAAGTAATAGTAATAGTTGCATTATTAGTTGCAGTATTAGGACTTTCAGTAGGTCTTTCAGTATACTCAAAAACTCTAAATATACAAAAGGTTCAGGCAACAGTACAAGGTAATTCATCCAATTTTGATGTTGTTTTTTCAACATCTTCCACTAGTGCTTCTAGTGGTGCAGTAGAAACAGGTTCAGTTGCTGGATCTACAAGCGGTGGGACCGCAACAATAAATGGTACTACTATTTCAAATCTTACAGCTACTTTTAATGGTGGAGGATTTGCAACATACAAGTTTTATGTTTACAATAAAGGCTCAATACCAGCTTATCTAACAGGCATTACTTATGGAACAAAGACTTGTACAGGAGCACAAGGTACTAATGGTGAATTAGTACAAGCGGCTTGTCAAGGTATTAAGGCCGTTATAACGGTTGGAGATAAAACATATGGAGATTCTAATGGTGGTAATAAAACTATCACTGATGCTCCAAAATTAGAGTCAGGTAAAAGTTCACCTGTTAGCATTACCATTGAGGTTGCGTCTACAGTAGTAGATGGTGACTTTACCGCAACAATTCCTAGTATTACATTAACATATAGTTCCCAACAAAATCCAACATAGCTTTATGTAACTAGTTATATGAAATCAATCATTGATATATTATTATCAATGGTTTTTGTTTGTATTTTTATAATGAATTTAGTGTGTTTGGTTACTATAATAATTTAATTTTACGAAAAAATATTGTTATAAGTGAATAAAATATTATAAAATAGCTCATTATATAGACATAGTTATAAGAGGTGAAAAATTGACAAAATCGATTATTTATGATAAAATATTGAATTGTCACGTGAATAGAGGTGTTAAAATGTTTTATAATGAAGAAAAAACAATAAAAGCGTGCGAAGAGGAACCATCCCTGATTTTTGAATTAATTAAGGAAGGACATATTGATTTAGTTGATAAATTATTATCTTCTAACAAAGTAAGTGTTAATACAATAGATCAATTTGGAAATGATGTTATTACAAGGTTATTAAAAGCCCGAATGTATTCATTAGTTCTAAAATACATGAAAGATAAAACTTGGGATGTTAACCATCAAAATAATGAAGGAAATACTTTTGCTCATTATTTAGTAACTATGAATTATGTTCATGTTATAGATATTATTAAAGCTTTAAAAAGAAATAAAAAATTTATGCCTAATATTATGAATAAGCAGGGACAAACTATTTTGGATAAATCTATTAATGAAAATTATATTTATTCTACTTTAAAAATACTAGAAGATAATAGATTTAATAGAATTGATGTCTTATCATTTAAAAAGTTATATGAGGCATATATTAAAAATTCATGTTATGGTAAGTATTCTAAACTTAGTAACTTGGTAACTATTATTGATAGTTTGAATAAAAAAGAAGAATTATTACCTAAAATGCAGGAATTAGTAAGAACTATTAAAGCCAATATGGATATTATCAAAAGAGAGATAATGAAAAATAAATCTAAATATTTAGAAGGAATTATTAATGATGTTTTAGTAGAAACTATTGCTTAAACATCTTTTTCTTTATTGTTTTATTATGCATTTAAGACTATAATAGTGTTGTTGAGAGGAATAAATATGAATAATGAAATAAAAGAAAAATTAAATGATATTATAGAATTAATTGAACAATCTAATGAATATCAAAAGTGTCTTGAAATAAAAAGACAAATGTCTAAAAATGATTATTTAAATAAATTGATTATAGAGATAAAACAACTTCAAAAAAAAGTTGTTAGGTTTAATGATAACGAAATAAAACAGGAACTAACAAGGAAAATGCAAGAATTAGAACAGATACCAATATATCAGGAGTATAATAATTATTTAAATATAGTTAATTATAAGTTAGATTTTATTAAAAGTTCTTTAAATGAATATTTTGATTATAAATTAAATAATATGACAACGGATAAAAACACAAATTAGTGTTTTTTTTTAGGTTTATGCATAAATTAGATTGAGGAGGAGTAATATGGCTAATTACAAAGAAATTGTTACTAAGGCAGTTATTGGTAAAGGGAAAAAAACTTTTTCTACTACCAATGAAAAATTAATGGATAAAAAACCATCTACTATTTTGGGTTGTTGGGTCATTAATCATACATTTAGAGGATCTAGACAAAATAATTCAATTGTAATTGATGGTACTTATGATGTTAATATTTGGTATTCTTATGATAATGATACTAAAACAGATGTACTTAAAGAAACTAATACTTACCAAGAAATAGTTAATATTAGAAGAAGAGAAGATTCAGACACAGATAACGAAGAAATTATTGTTAGAAGCCTAAAACAACCAAGTTGTGTTAAAGTAGATATTGATAATAATAAAATTGTTTATACTATAGAAAAAGAATTAGGTATTGAATTAGTTGGAGATTTAAAAGTAAAAATTGCCATTAATGAAGAAGAAGATCCTTGGGATGAAATTGTTGAAGATCCAGAAAAGGTTGAAGAAACTATTGATGAAGAAGTTAAAGAAAATTTTATTAACGAAGAAATTATATAATAAGAGGTCCATAAGACTTCTTTTTATCTAAAAATATAGACTGTTATCAAAAAAAGGTTGACAGATATATATAATTGATATATACTAAGTAACGAAGAGAAAGGAAGGTGCTAATTATGGCAGTAAAATTAAGATTAACGAGAATGGGTGCTAAAAAAAGTCCTATGTATAGAATTGTTGCAACAGATTCAAGAAGACCTAGAGATGGCCAATATTTAGAGTTAATTGGAACTTATCAACCAGTTGGAGAAGGAAAAACTAATATTAATAAAGAAGTAGCTTTAAAATGGTTAAATAATGGTGCTATTCCAACTGATACAGTAAAAAGTTTATTTAGTAAAGCAGGCATTATGAAAATGTATGCAGAAGCTAAAGATAAGAAGGCAAAATAATATGGATTTAGTAAGTTTAACTGAAAAGATTGTCAAATCATTAGTTGATAATGAGGATGCTGTAAGTGTCAAAGAATTTCCTACTGATGAAGAGAATGTAATTTTAATTCAAGTAGTAGTGTCAGAAGAAGATATGGGTAGAGTTATTGGTAAAGCTGGTAAAACAGCTAATGCTATTAGAACTTTAGTTCAGGCTAGTAGTGCATTAAAAGAAAACAAATATGTAAAAATTGATATTGATAAGTTTTAAAAGCAGTAAATGATTTTACTGTTTTATTTTTGTATAAATTTGAAATAAAATATTAGGATTTTTCTTGTTTTAAGTACCTTTTAGTATTATACTAAATATATATGTTAGGTTTGGAGGCTAGAATGAAAACAAGAATTATTAGTGCTATTATTATGATAGCGATATTTGTACCCATTTTATTAATAGGTGGTAAACTTTTTGCTTTGGTTATGTCTATTTTAGCTATTATGGGATTATATGAATTAATAAATATGCGTGAAACAAAAAAAGAATTTCCGTTCTTAATGAAAATTATTGCTTATATTTTAGTATTGTTTTTTGCATTAAGTAAATCTTCTTTGATTGTATTTTCTAGTAATTTAGATTATCGTGTAATTAGTTTTATTATATTTGTATATCTAATACCAATGGTGTTTATCAATAATACTAAAAAATATAATTTAAATGATGCATTGTTTTTAGTTGGTTCAACTTTATTTATCGGATTGAGTTTTAACTTAATTATTATTACGTATAATTATAATATATTATATATTGTGTATTTATTGTTAATAACAATTTTAACAGATACTTTTGCTTTATTTACAGGAATGTTAATAGGAAGGCATAAACTAGCTAAAGATATTTCACCTAAGAAAACTATTGAAGGTTTAATTGGAGGATTAATAGTAGGAATTACTGTTCCATCAATATTTTATCATGTTGCTATAAATTCTCATCTATCTATGCTTGTTTTAGTTAGTGTTACAGCAGTATTAGCTATATTAGGTCAGATAGGGGATTTGGTATTTTCTTCAATTAAAAGATACTATGGGGCTAAAGATTTTTCCAATTTAATTCCTGGGCATGGTGGTGTTTTGGATAGAATGGATAGTATTATTTTTGTAGTTTTAGGTTTTATTTTATTTTTAGGTATACTATAAGGAGTCTAACTATTAAAAGTCAAGTACATTTTAATAGAAAGATATAAATTGGAAAAAATCCCACGCCAAAAAG
>CANQZM010000070.1 GCA_947628345.1 uncultured Bacilli bacterium | reverse complement strand
AATGTGACAAGAGAGGAGGTGAGTAAGTAATGGAACATAATAGAAGTACAAAAGTAGTAGCAATCATCGCCTTGTTGGTGGGGGTGCTGGGACTTTCAGTAGGTTTTTCAGCATATTCAAAAGTACTAAATATTCAAAATGTTCAAGCTACAGTGAAAGGCGCTTCATCGAACTTTAATGTTCACTTTTCAACAAGTTCAAGTGCTTCTACTTCCACAGGACAAATAACAGGAAGTGGTAGTAGTGGTGTTGGTAGTGGTTCTGCAACATTAACTGCAACAGATATTACTGGGCTTACTGCAACTTTTAATAGCAAAGGAGACATAGTCTATACCTTCGGTGTTTTTAATAATGGAGGTTTAAAAGCATATTTAAAAAAAGTTACTATTCCTAGTACAGCAACTTGTACAACTTCAAACGCTACAAACACATTAGTTCAGGATGCTTGTAAAGATATTAAAGTTAAGATAAGTGTTGGAGGGACCGAATATAGTTCAACTACTGACAATATACAAGATAAAACAGGTTTAGGTTCAGGAAGTGGTGCCGCAGTTGTTGTTACAATAACAAATGGCGGTGTACATCCAGTTGATGGAGATTTTACAGCAACGTTTGGTACTATTTCATTAGAATATAGCACACAACCAGCAGCTGCAGCTTAAATAATATAATAAAACTATTTAAATTTATAATAGTCTAAGAAATCATTAGTTTATGATTTCTTTTTTCTAAATATAATATTTTATAGGTAGTAATTTTACAATGGTATATAAAGGATTTATTCATATATACTATTGTAGTTATAATATTTTGTATTAGTAAAAATATATTTGATAATTGATCTTTTTAGTGTATTATATATATCAGAGGGAAATCTAAAAAGGAAGGAATAACAGTAGTATTATTAAACTCTCGATTTATGAATAATATTATCTAAAAATGAATATGAAATTAGAAGTTGTAAATTTAACTAAAAAATATGGAGATAAATTAGTTTTAGATGAAGTATCATTTACTTTTGAAGCTGGAAAAATATATGGTCTTATTGGTCGTAATGGTGCAGGGAAAACAACCTTTTTTAATTGTATAAATAAGGATGTGGATATAGATGGAGGAATATGCTCTTTAATAGAAAATGAAATAAAAAAGAATTTGACTGTTTCAGAGATTGGTTATGTTCAATCAGTACCTATTGTTCCAGAATTTTTAACAGGTAAAGAATTTTTGAACTTTTTCTTAGAAATTAATCGTGAAAAAATTAAAAATCCCAAGAGCATTGATGAATATTTTGATTTGGTAAAACTTGATAAGGAGGATCAAAATAAATTATTAAAATACTATTCTCATGGGATGAAAAATAAATTACAAATGCTTATTCATTTTATATCTGATGATAAAATATTGCTTTTGGATGAACCTTTAACTTCTTTAGATATTGTGGTACAAGACGATATGAAAAAGTTATTTAAAAAAATGAAAAAAGATCATATTATCATTTTTTCTACCCATATTTTAGAGTTGGCCTTAGATTTATGTGATGAAATAATTATTTTAAATCATCATAAATTGGAATTAATTGAAAAGAAAAATCTTAATACAAAGTCGTATAAAGATAAAATTATCAAGTCTTTAAAGGATAATAATAATGTTTAATAGTTTAAAAGTATCATTTAAGCTTGATTTTACTTATGCAATTAATTCCTTTATTTACCATCTTCAAAAAACACCATTAATAAAAGATGTTATACCAACTAATTTATATGAAAAACAACACTTTAAGAATTTTATAAGATTTTTAGCAACTGTTCTTACTGGTTTAAAAATTATTCTATTTAGATTAATCTATTTTTTGTCAATTTTGTTAATATCTAGTTTAATAAGTAAGAGTACCTTAAAGACTTTTATTCACATTTACTTTATTTTTTGTTTAATTGGAATGTTCATTAATACTACATTAATTACCACCAGTCGCAAAAAATATATTTCTATTATCTTATTTAATATGGATGCTAAAAAGTTTCTATTGGGACACTATCTTTTAAATTCATTTATAAATCTAATTATAAATATAGGGTTTCTTCTTATTATTGGTAGATATTTTAATTTAAGTAGCAGTTTAGCTATAACACTAGGTCTTTTTAGCTTTTTTAGTAAAAGTATAGGAGAAGCCTGTAGTCTTTGGTATTATAGATCAAATAAAACTAGATTACTAACGGATAAAATGACTATTGCTATTATGATAGGTGGCTTTGTTATTAGTTTGTTGCCTTATTTAAATATATATATTAATACTATAATTATAAATAATATTACTCTTATTTTTGGTTTATTAGCACTTTTTGCCATAATTTATATTTTTAAAGTAGATGATTATAAATTACTTTATAAAAGATTAACCGTATTAAATGCTTCAAATGATATTAATAATAATGATCAAAGTTATTTAAATACATTAGTTTCTATAAATGATAGAGATATTAAAATTAAAGACAAAAAATTAAAGAATAAAACAGGTTATAATTTATTTAATACAATTTTTTTTGAAAGACATAAATCTATTTTGTTACGAAGTGCAAGGATGTATGCTTTAATAATTTCTATAATAGTATTAAGCTTATTGTTTATGATTATCAAATATCCTCATTATAAAATGATGGTTTATCAGTTTTTAATTAATCATATAGGTTGGTTAGTTATCATTATGTACTTTATAAATAGAGGAGCAATTGTTACTCAGGCTATGTTCTTTTCTTGTGATAGAGCTATGTTGAAATTCAATTTTTATAGGGACCCTAAAACTATTTTAGAACTTTTTAAATATAGGTTAGTTACTTTAATCAAAATTAATTTAATTCCAGCTACTGTAGTAGCCTTAGGATTTTTCTTAATTTTGGCATTTACTAGTAATTTTCAATTAAGTTACCTAACAATAATAATTTTTACTATTTGTCTTTGTATCTTTTTCTCTGTTCATTACTTAGTAATTTATTATTTATTACAACCTTATACGCAAGATATGAAATTAAAAAGTCCCATTTATTCAATAATTAGTTTTATTACTTATTTTTGTTGTTATCTTTGTACTAAAATTAATTTTAATTTAACTTTATTTTGTTTATTTGGTATTGCTATAACAGTAGGTTATATTATTATTTCTTTAAAATTAGTAGGAAAAAAAGCTCCAATTACTTTTAAAATAAAGTGATATTTTTTAGGAACAAGCATATATTGAACTAGGAGTATATTAAATTGACTAATGTAGATAATTATGGTAGTATAAAGTTAATTACATTTGATTTATGTAATTTCAAATGAGGTGAATTATTTTGAAAAAACCGAAGGTAATTAGTGCTATATTATCGTTTTTAGGAATTACGATGATTGTAATTGCATTAGTACTAGAAAGTGATATTTCTAATAATAAAACAGAATTTAAAACTAAAAAAGATAATGTTAATGTTGTTAATATGTCATCATCCAACCGAGTAGCTGCTACTAAGGTGGTAGATGATGAAAAAGTAGTTGCTTCAACTAATGAAAAAGTGGAAGAATTATCAATGGAGGAAGCTCCACAAGCTGAATATATTCCACCACGTATAGAAGTATATAACGGAATGACTATGGATGAGTTAGCTGCTAAGTTAGATCGTAATTTGGGAACTGGTTATATTGCTGGTAAAGGACGATTAATTGCTACTAAATCTTTAGAATTAGGAGTTGATCCTTATTTAGCAACAGCTATTATGCTTCATGAAACTGGTTGTAAGAGTAATTGTAGTTCATTAACACTAAAATGTAATAATGTTGGTGGTCAAAAAGGTGCTCCTAGTTGTGGTGGAGGTAGTTATAAAGCATATTCAACTATAGATGAGGGTATTGTTGGACATATCCAAAATTTATACAATAATTATTATGCAAAAGGATTAACTACAGTTGCTACTATTGGACCAAGATATGCTGAAAGTGGAACTTGGGTTTCAAAGATAAATTGGTATATAGAACAGATTAACATGAGCTAATGTTTGTCAATAGAATTTATTAATAATCATATAATACTAGTGTAAAGTTGACAAAATGTTGATTTTATGTTATAATGTGAACGTAATTGATGGCACACTATTCTAGTCAATTACTTTATTATGAAGGTGGGACTAAAAGACCACTAAATAGCAAATCTGTGAAACCTTTGGTGTTTGCTTCTTACGCCCAGTAGGGGGTGGATGCTGAAGGGTAAGAATATTGGGCGCTCGTAATGGCATACGACAAACGACCCAATATTCGTGGAGACCTAATCTTGTGGTAAGCCTATACGTGTATACTGATGGACTTATTACGACTTAGGATTAAACCCATATGTGGCGAAAGTTATGTATGGCGTAGCTTGTCTTGAGTGA
>CANQZM010000069.1 GCA_947628345.1 uncultured Bacilli bacterium | reverse complement strand
TCTTTTGGTGTTAATCTTACTTCAAATTCCCAGTCTTTTTCTTTATCTCCTGCTCTTCCTGGTATATTCTTTTCAATCGTTAAACTCTTAAAGTATTGTGTAAAATTGTTCCTATAATTTGCTTCATCTGTTAATCCTGCATCTGTTTTTCCTGATATTGTTCTTTCTTTTATTTCTACTTCATCATCTTTTCTTCCTGTTATACTTTCAAATGCAAAGTTTCTATTTAATTGGTCTTGTGTTAAGTTTTCTGTTACTCTCCATTTTGTTTCTGGTACTAATCCTGATAATAATAATCCTTCTCCATCTTTTAATGTAAATTTTGTTTTTATTTCTCCGTTTTCTTGGATAAAGTTTAGTTTTTTTGTCTTCATTGTTGCTGTTATTTTATATGGTGATTCTAATTGATTTTCATTTGTAAATACTTGTATTACTTTTCCGCCTGTTTTATTTTTATTATCATATACTGTTATTGTTCCATCTTCATTTACTAGTCTTTCATCTTCACTATTTCCTACCCAATATGTACTACTTGTTCCATCTGAAAATAATATATATCCCTCATTATCTGTAATTACATATGTTTTGTCTTTCTTTGGTATCCAAGATTCACCATTCCATGAATACACTCCATAAACTATTGCATTTTCTGTTCCTATATTTTTATCTAAATATAATTCAAATTCAAATTCTTCATTTGTTGGTTCATAAAAATGGCTTTTATCTACATTTGCATTTACTACTTTATTTATGAATAACCATGTTGCTGATACTGCTAGTCTTCCATTATTTCCTAAATAATCTACTATACTGTCTTCACTTAATGGGCCTCCATATCTTGGTGCTGAAACCATTGTTGATGTTTCTGTTCTGTTTTCTGTTTTATTTTCTGCTAATCTTTCTATTCTGCTTGTTCTTCTTCCACCTATTTTTGTTGCTACTACAGTATTTTCATTTGCTTCTTCTACTTGTTCTTCTTTTTCTTTATCATATAAAGCTAAATAACACTCACCATTTTTTCCATAAAAATCTGATCCTTTATATGCAACTGCATATTTTACCAATCTTCCTTTTTCCCCATTTGCTCCATTATATGGTGCATAATAATCTATTGCAAAATAATATGTTTTATCTTTTTCTATATCACTTAGATTTTTTACTTCATCTGTAAGTCTTACTGTTCCTCCTGTTTCTTCTAATTTACCTTCTCCATTTTCATCTCCGCCCGTACTATTTTGGTATATAATTAAATTTTTTTGAAAGATATAAAAACGATTTTCTTCTGATGGCAAAAATGTTACCGCTGCATTCCCGAATGTATTATTTACCTTTTTATCATAATTTTCTTTACTATAATAATTTGATAAAAATTCTATACAGTCTTTTCCATCTATTGTTTTTTTATGTTCATTAAAATATTCTTGTGATAACCTACTTAAGTCTATCATTTCATTTTCATTTATTATATCTTTTGAAACACCTACTTCATAAACTATTCTTAATGGTAATGATTCGTCTTTTCCTGTATTTTCTGTATATTCTACTATCTTTCCTGTTCTATCATATTTTATGCTATCTAGCATTATTGGTATTGCGTTTTTTGGAATTGTTATATGCAAAGCTTCATCAAAAGCTGTGTCTATTTCTCTTCCTTCTCCTGTATCATAATTATTACTTATTTCTCTCCATATTTTTATTTCGCTAAGGTTAAAAGTTACATTTTTTTCATATGCTGTATTTTCTATTGTTAAATCTTGGTTATTTCCTCCTACTGCTTTATAATATTGTTTTTGTACTGTTTGTCCTTCTATTGTTTCTGTTTTAATATTTCCATCTTTTATAATGTTATATTCTTTTCCAAATAATAACAACTTATCTACATTTTTTATCTCCATATATTTTCCTATTGGATCTACATATGAAAGTACTCCTGAAATACCAGCTTCATTTTCCAAATCTCCAACTGGAATAAAAGGTGGTTCTAATATACTATTTATTACTTGGCTAAAAATAGCATTAATTGAAGTTAATGCTTCTGAAGAAGTTGATACATAGTATGCCTTTGTAACATAATTTACATCAATATCTTCATCAGATAAATCATATGGATTATTTTTTTTATCTCCTTTAACTAAATTTGGGTATGTAATGTCAGTATATTCTTTATCGAAAAAATATGCATTGCCATGGTCTGGTCCTATTGGCGGAATAGCAGGAAGTTGTCTACGTTCTCCATCATACATAAAATCAGTAGTTCCTGTTTCCATTTGATCATATATTCCTTTTACTTCTGCATGAGGTAAATAAATATAAAGTTTATTTCTTGCTGTTAGTGAATTTTTATTATTTTTCCATTCATTCCATGCATCTATCGCATCTGTAATTCCTAATATAATTTCTGAACCGACAGTATATGGCCCATAAGCTGTATCTTCTTCACCAATATTATTTAAATTTTCTGTTCTAATGTATCCCTTTTCTTTTAAGTATTCCTTTGTAAAAAGTTCTGGATTCATCATTGTTTGATTACTTGTTATTTGATATTTACTTGAATTAACTACTTTTTCTGGAACTTCTATATCTGCTGGGTCTGGCATGTCAACTGATATTGTATAAACTTTGCATTTTTCTCCATATTCCTTTTCAACAGCAGCTTTCATATATCCTGCTGTCATTAATGTAGAAAACATTAATGTTCCTTGAGTTGATCTAAATTGTCCTGCAAAATCTCTTAGTTCATCTCTTCCTTTAATTCCTGGATTTGCATTTGGTGAATACGTACCATCAGCGTTATGTCCTGGTGATAAAGTACCATCACCATATCCAACTTCTTTTAATGTTTCTACCCCATTTATAATTTCTGTTTTCATTAACATATTCCAAAAAAATGTGTATTTTCCATCATTATTGCTTGAATACTCTCTATCAAAAGCAGACATTTTATCTCCTCTATCATTAGTATATCCAACCGCTTCCATTTGACCCCTGTCATTTACTGGATTTGAGAATACTCCTTTTAACATATCTGTTGCATTACCATCTGTTAAAAATGTCATACTTGGAATAAATCCAAATTTATTTCCATCTACTTTTACATATTTATCAGAATCTAATAATGCTCTAAATCCCTCGTAAAAACCTGCTTGAATATTAGTTGTTCCATTACTGTACATATCATATCTTTCAAATCCTGTTTTATTTTTTAAAGTATTATCTACTTCAAATTTATTATTTACATATACTTTATCTACATAAATCCATCCTGCACTTTTATTTACTAATGGATTTTCAGCATCTTGCACAGGTTCTTCTGGTATTATTACTTCCCCACTTTCTACATCTTTTAATCCCCAACCAACTTTTAAATATTCATATGGATTTTCTTTACTATCACTTATTGGGTAATGTCCTATTGGCATAATTATTTCAGCAGTATCATGTCCATTTTCTATATTTCCTACACTTTTTTGACCTAGTCCAAATCCTACAACACCCACTTCATTATAAGCACCAGCTCTCATTAAGGTATCTATTGCTTCATTTACTGCCATTGCTGTTTTATATGCACGATTTTTTTCAAATTCTGTTGATGAAGTATACATACTTCCTGAATTGTCTACAACAATAATTGTCTTTGCTGGTGGCAAAGCAACTAATCTTTCACTTGAACCTAATACTGAAAAAACATGTAAAAAATCTTCATTATAATTAATATTAAATTTACCATCAAGATTAACGTTAGGTTGCTCGTTATGTGCATACACTGATTTATCTGCCCATATACGTCCATCATAACGTCCTCCTTGCTCTGGGTTTGTTACTATATTTTTATAATTATCTACTGTACTATTATCTGCGCATGCAAAAATACCATCATCTTCTGTTATGCTGGTTTCTATAGCATTATTATTTAAAACACTTATTTTATAAGCCAAACTGACACTACTAACATTACTAATCAAATATACAATTATTAATGTTAATAAAATTATTTTTCGAAATAAATTAGATTTTTTTATGTGTTCAGTCATAAGTGTTTTCATATTTCTTTTTCCTCCTCTATTTTTATGCCTTTTTTGCCTTTTTATTTCAAATTAAATATTACAACTTTTCTTAAGATTTGCATATAAAAATATCATTACATTTTTAAGCTTTTTGAGGACGTTTTTTACGCATATAGCGTTTTTAATAATATATCTTTTCTATTACATTCACTAAAATTCATTATTTTTCATTTAAAATATTAATATTTTAAAAACCGCTATTATGATTATTTCATAATAACGGTTTTCTATTGTTTGATATTTTATAATTTATATTTTCTATTTCTATTTTTGTTATTTTCTATTAAAATTATTTTCATTAATTTTAATTTCTTCTATTCTTTAGCTTTTTATTAT
>CANQZM010000068.1 GCA_947628345.1 uncultured Bacilli bacterium | reverse complement strand
AGTAATTTTAAAATTATTTATATAATTAATTTTTAATATTTATTGAAACTAAGTTATAGAATTTTATAATTTAGTTTTTCTTTTTATTAATTCCAATCATACTTCCTAAAATAGCTGTAGCTAAAAGAATAATATAATATAAGATAAATCTTAATCTAAAGAAGTTTCTAAAGAAGAATAACGCTATTAATAAAAATGAACTGATAATAAGACCACCATATTTTAGTCCTTCTAAGTAACCATTTTTTTCAGAATGCTTTCCAACAATGTAACTGCCTATAAAAATATTTAGAATAATTATAAGGGGTCTTAAATAGTTAACAACATTACTACTTAACCAGTTAAAATAATATAAGGTAGAAATAAGTAATAATGATAAAAAGATACTAATTAAAGATATTATTAAATTTTTTAAATAAGTTTCAAGTTTTTTCATTGTTAACCTCCATTAATACTTATGAAAGTGCATAAAAAAATATGATAAATATCATAATAGTATTGAGGTGATTGTAATGGAAGTTTTGATAGTTTTAGCAAGAACATTACTATTTTATATAATTATTACAATTGTTTATCGTTTTATGGGAAAAAGAGAAGTTGGAGAATTATCAATTATGGATTTAATAGTTTCAATTTTAATTGCTGAATTAGCGGCAATTGCTATAGATAAATATAAATCTAGTTTATTAGTTACTATTGTACCTATAATGGTTTTAGTAATTGTTCAAATTATTGTTGCTAAAATATCTTTAAAAAGCCCCAAATTTAGAGAGAAAATCGAGGGTGAGCCCTCAGTTATTATTAATAGAGGTAAAGTTAACTTTAAAGAAATGTTACAACAGCGTTATAATTTAGATGATTTATTGACTCAGCTTAGAGAACAAAGTATCAAAAGTATTGAAGAAGTTGATTATGCTATTTTGGAAACTAGTGGACATTTATCAGTTTTTAAAAAAGATGATGATAGTAACTATCCACTACCTGTTATTTTAGATGGTAAGGTCCAAGAAGAAACTTTAGTTCAAATAAAAAAGGATAGAGAATGGTTAGATCAAGTTTTAGAAGAAAATAAAACTACTATAAAAGATGTATTCTATGCTTTTTATAAAAATAAAGATTTATTTATTATAAAAGATAAAGATGTCTCAAAATAGACATTTTTTTTATCAAATGTAGGATACACTATTATTGGTGATAATAATGAAAAAATATTTTCTACTGGGAGTAATTGCTTTTTTGTTATTAGTTTTAATTATCAAACCAAATTCTGAAAATATAAGTAAAAAAGAAAAGGAAATTGAAAAAAGAGCTCTTTTTTTTAGTTATATCGAATTACAAAAGTATCTAAAAAATCAAAGTGTTGAGGAAGGTAAAAAAAATATTGATCAAATTATAGATAATTTAGAAGAATTTAAATTTAATATGTTGATTTTACAAGTTCGTAGTTTTTCTGATGCTATATATGAATCTAAGCTTTATCCCTGGAGTAGTAGTATTTCCGAACATGAAGGAGATAATCCTGGATATGATATCTTAGCTTATTTTATAAAACAGGCACATAAAAAAAAGATTGAAGTTCATGCTTGGATTAATCCTTATCGCATTAGAAATAGCCAAGATATATCAACAATTAGTTCTGAAAATAGAGCTTATGAATGGCTAAATACTAACAATGTTAAAATTTGTGAAAAAGGAATATTTTATAATCCAGCCTCTTCTGAAGTTCAACAATTTATTTTAGATGGTATTAATGAATTAATAACTAAGTATGATGTTGATGGAATCCATTTTGATGATTATTTTTATCCAGATACTAATATTGATATTGAAAATTATAACGACTATTTAAAGAACAATGAATATATATCACTTGATCAATATCATTTATCGATGGTTAATAACTTAGTTCAAGAAGTTCATAAATTAACTAAGAAAGCTAATATTTTATTTGGAATTTCTCCTGAGGGCAATATTGGTAATAATTACTCAACAAATTTTGCAGATGTTTATGCTTGGGGAAAAACTGATAAATATGTTGATTATTTAATGCCTCAAATTTATTATGGATTTTTTAATGAATCACAACCTTTTTATACGGTTTTAAGAACTTGGGATAATTTAGTTAATGATAGTAAAGTTAAAATTATTCCTGCCTTAGCATTTTATAAAACAGGCTTAGTAGATAATTATGCTAAAAGTGGAGCTAATGAGTGGATTCTTAATAACAATATAATTATGAAACAAGTTTTAACAAGTAGAAATATTAAAAACTATGATGGATTTGCGATTTTTAGATATGATTCTATCTTTGATACAATTAACCAAAGTGAAAATACAATGCAGGAGGTTAAAAACTTAAAAAAAATTCTAGCCAGATAGTAAAAGTATGATATAATACTCTTATATAAAGTAGTAGGAGGTTGAGTGAATAATGGAAGATGAAAAAGGATTTACATTAGTTGAGTTATTGGCAACATTAGCGGTATTGGCTATTTTAATGTTACTAGCCGTTCCTAATGTTATTGGAATTGTTCAACGAAATAAAAATAAAGCATATATTGAGGATGCCAAAAAATTAGTTACTTTAGCTCAATATAAAATTAGTTCAAACCCTGATATAAAACCTAAAAAGGGTGTTAACATCTGTTTTTATTTAAGTTATTTGGATAAATCTAAAGAGTTAGATGAGCCACCAAATGGGGGTGAATATAAACGTTATTTATCTTATGTTCAAGTTACTAATACTAATGGTCAAATTACTTATAATGTTCAATTAGACGAACAAAAGGGATCAACTTCGATGGGAATTAGCAAAACATCTAGTACTAATTTATTTGATGATAGCAAAACTGCTAGTTTAACTAAAAATGCTCCTTCAACTCAATGTACTGGTTCGCTGTATTATTATGATAAGGATTCTAATCCTTCAACTACACCTATAAAAGAAGATGGAGGTAGTTCTTATTACTATGGTTAACTAGATTTAGTTACATATGATTTAACTTTTACTAAATTGTAGGTTGTAACAATTATAATATTAATACTAGTTGAAATAATTAATGACCAAATACCTATTTTAAATAGTGATAGTATAAATAATAATGTTGTTCTAGCAATGGTTCCATATAAAGTAGCCTTCATATTATCTTTACTTTTACCCATTGCATCTAGGCTAAAAGAAAGAGGAGCTTGGATATATTGAAGTAGACAAAAAGGGGCTAAAAATTTGATATAGGTACTACCTTGAGTAGTATTGTAAATTAATTTTAAGAAAAATTCTGGAGCGATTATTAATAATATTGTTGCCGGGATTCCAATTAACAAGGAAAAAAATATTCCTTGTTTTATTTTTCGTTTAGCTTTGGAAATATTTTTTTTGGCATATAAGTTTGAAACAATTGGTAATAAAGCTTGAGAAATAGCTAGTGTAAAAAAAGATGGTAAAAGTAAAATAGGTAAGACATAGCCAGTAATTATACCATATTCATTAATAATAAAGTTATTACTATATCCTACATATAGTAATGAAGAAGTTAAAATAATAGGTTCTAAAAAATATCCAATTGATCCAATTAATCTCGCAGCTGTATTAGGAATAGAAATACTTAAAGAGTCTTTAATATAAATTTTACTGGGAATTAAATCACTTTTAGATATTTTGGCATCTTTAGGAATGAAAAAGAACAAAATAATAATAGATGTTAATTCACTAACTATATTAGTTAAAACAACATAACAAACCGCATAGTCTAATCCCTTTGGTAAAATAAAGGGAATACCAATAATGATTAAAGAAAGTCTTACTATATCTTCTGAAAGGTTACTAATAACATGTGGTAACATTTTTTCTTTACCAAAGAAGTAACTTCGACACATACTGGATAAAGAAGTTAAGGGAATAACTAAGCTTATGGCTAAAAGGGCATACAAACATCGCTTATCATGAAGTAAATTTGTAGAAAGAAAGGGGGCAATAATTATAATAATAATCATTAAAAAAACATTTATTATAAGTGATAGGGGGATTAAAGAAAAAATTAAGCGCTTATTATTTTTGGTATCTTCAGCTACTAGTTTAGATATAGCAACAGGAAAACCTGCTTGTGCTAAAGCAATAAAAAGAGAAAAGGTTGGTAGTATTAACATATAAAGACCAATACCTTCAGTACCCATTAATCTAGTCATAACAATTTTAATAATCATACCTAGAATTTTGGTCAAAAATCCACCTATTAATAAGATAAGAGTTGATAATATAAATTTTTCTTTCATAATAAAAATTATGAAAATAATAAAAAAAATATACTCAAAATATATCTTTTATGATATGATAGTTTTATAAACCTGAATTTATCAGTTTTGAAAGGGTAAAATCTCCCAATACCTTTATTTATGAGGAATTGAGAGATTTTTAAATATT
>CANQZM010000067.1 GCA_947628345.1 uncultured Bacilli bacterium | reverse complement strand
ATTCAAAAATATTAATAGAAAGGATTAATCAACTGTAGAATTAATTAATATTTCTATAAGATTGATTATACGAGAGTTATATGCCTAAAAAATATTTAAGTTTAATAATTATTTGTATTATCTTAATTATTTTGTTTATAATGACTATAAATAAAAATAAGTCTGTTCAAAATGATCAAAATACTTTGTATTCAATAAGCTTTTCAAATATAAAATTACGTGTTAAAAGATATGATTATGTTTTAGGACAAAATCAAATTGTTGGGGTTGAACGAAGTACTGATAATGGTAAAACATATAAAAAGATAACTACTGAAGCTATAACAGTTAGTTTAGAACCTAAATTTATTTTTATAAACGAAAAGTTGGGATTTGCGATTGCTAAGCCAGATTTATATAAAAGTAACAATTATAAAGGTATTATGGTAACTAATGATGGGGGAAAAACGTTTGTAGATAGTAAAATTAATTATGAAAACCCTAATATTGATCTTATTACTATAGAAGATTTACCATATTTTGATAAGGATAAATTAATTTTAAAATGTTCTATTTATCAGGTTAAAACTGATCATAGTGGTTATGAAAATATTGATTTATATTTTATTAGTGTTGATAGTGGGTTAACTTGGAGTCTTGAATAAAAATGAGGAAGGTTATATACTGATATTATTTAGTAATAGATATTTAATTTAAACAGTTTGATAACAATACCTTTACATGATATAATCAAATTAATTTAGGATAGGTGAATATATGAAACATGCATGGTTATATAAGATTACTAGACCAGTAATTAGTGTTTTATTCAAAATATGTTATAGACCTACTTATATTGGACTTAATAATATTCCCACTCAAGGACCTTTTGTCTTGGCAGGTAATCATACAAATTATTTTGATTGTTTATTATTAATGTCATCAACTAGGCAAGTTATTCATTTTTTAGCTAAAGAAGAATTAATAAAAGGGTTAAAAGGAATAATATTTAAAAATATGGGAATTATTTCAGTTAATCGAAAAATACATGATAAAACTGCATTAAATAATTCTATTAAGGCCTTAAAAGAAAATAAAGTAATTGGAATTTTTCCAGAAGGGACTATTAATAGAACTGAAGATTTAATTATGCCATTTAAAATAGGGGCAGTTAAAATGAGTAAAGATGCTAAATGTAAAATTGTCCCTTTTATTATTAAGGGAAAATATAAGCTATTTAGAAAAAGTATTACTATTACATTTTTAACTCCATATAAAATAGAAAAAGATTTAGATGTTGAAAATAAAAAATTAATGGATATCATAAAAATAGAACTAGGAAAGGGTGATAACATATGAGTATTTTTAATATGAAATTTTTTCGTTTTTTAGGATTTAAAGAAAAGCCTAAGGCTCCTTGGGAAAAATATTATAAAAAAGAAGAAATGGATTTAAAAATACCTAATACTTCTCTTTATAAATATTTTTATAATCATGCTTTAAAGCATGAGGATTTGATTGCCTTTAATTATTATGGAACTAAAATTAGTTATAAGGAATTAATTAATAATATTGATAATTGTGCTAAAGCCTTCTTATCGCAAGGGGTAAGAAGAGGAGACGTAGTTAGTATTTGTATGCCTAATACACCAGAAGCCGTAATTACTGTTTTAGCACTTAATAAAATTGGAGTAATATCTAATATGATTCATCCCTTATCTAGTGAAAATGAAATACGTGATACTTTGAAGGAAACAGCCAGTATTATGTTGTTAGTAATAGATATTGATTACAAAAAAATTAAAAATATTATTAATGATACAGATGTTTATAAAATAGTGCTTGTAAGAGCAAACGATGCTATGCCATTTTTTCTAAGTATAGGTTATGAAATAATGAGTGGTTATAAAACAGAACTACCTAGTAATGATCAAAAATATATATTTTGGAAAGATTTTATAAAATTAGGAAAGCATTATGTTAAGGATGAATATGAACATATCGGTAAGAAAAATGATCCTGCTGTAATGTTGCATAGTGGTGGTTCAACGGGTAATCCTAAAGCAATTGTTTTATCAAATGGTAATTTTATGGCACTAGTCGAACAGTCTAAAGTAGTTTTTAAAGATTTAAAGAAAAAAGATAAATGTTTATCCATCATGCCTATTTTTCATGGATTTGGGTTAGGAGTTTGTGTTTATACACCGCTTTGTTTAGGGGCTGAATGTATTTTAATTCCACAGTTTAAAGCTACTGATTTTCATAAGATATTAATGAAGCATCGGCCTGAGTTTGTCATTGGAGTTCCAACTTTATTTGAAGCATTACTTAATAATCCAAAGGCTAACAAATTAAAACTTAATCATTTGAAATATGCTATTTCTGGTGGTGATAATTTAAAGGGTACTTTGGAAAATAGAATTAATGATTTTTTATATTCTCATGGTTCAACAGTTCGAATTATTCAAGGCTATGGAATGAGTGAGTGTTTGGCCGCAGTCAGTTTAGGATTTAGAGAAATTCCTAAAAAGGATAGTATAGGTATTCCTTTTCCAGGAGCTTATATCGGTATTTTTAATCCTGATGATATTGAAGTTCCTTATGGTGAGGAAGGAGAAATTTGTATTAGTGGGCCTAATGTAATGTTAGGATACTATAATAATGAAAAAGAAACTAATATGGCTCTCCATATTCATAAAGATGGTAATGTTTGGTTACATTCAGGCGATTTGGGTATTATGGATGAAAACGGATTTATTAAATATACTTCGAGATTAAAACGCCTGATTGTATCATCTGGTTATAATGTTTATCCTGCACAAGTTGAAGCTGTTTTAGAAAGTCATGAAGCTGTTTTGTTATCTAGTGTTGTAGGTATTCCCCATAAATATAAGGTAGAAGTGGCTAAAGCCTATATTGTGTTAAATAGAGAATATCATCCAACTAAAGAATTAATTGAAGAATTAAAAGAATTATGCCGTAAAAATTTACCTAAATATTCATTACCATATGAATATGAATTTAGAAAATCTTTGCCAAGAACTTTAGTTGGAAAAGTTGATTTTAGAAAACTACAACAAGAAAATAATTTATATAGAATGAGGCATCATAATGAAAAATAAGAGGTTTAAGGGAGAACGTGGTTATAAATTACTAACTCCTATTATGAGGATTTTATTTAAATTGTATTATAATCCTACTATTATTAATAAGGAAGTAATTCCTCAAAAAGGGCCAGTTATAATAGTAGGAAATCATAAACATATTTACGATCAGTGTTTAACGATAATGGCTACCAAAAGGGTAATTCATTATTTAGCTAAAAAAGAATATTTTGATGGAAAGATGGCATGGTTTTTTAAATTAGTAGGTTGTATTCCGATTAATCGAGCTACTAAGAATAAAGAAAGCACTGACTACGCTATTGAAATATTGAAAAATAATGGAGCTATTGGTTTATTTCCTGAGGGGACTAGAAATAAAACTAAGGATAAACTCCTTTTACCATTTAAAATGGGTGCAGTTTCCATGGCCTCCAAAACGAATGCTTTAATTGTACCTTTTGCTATAACAGGTGATTATAAATTTAGAAGTAAAAACTTAACCATTCGATACGGGAAACCATTTAAAGTAGGAAATAATTTGGAAGAAGAAAATAAAAAATTATATGAAGAAGTAAAATCATTATTACACCAATAATGATTTTACTTTACTTTTTGGAAGTTTTGTGATATATTATGTAGCTGTATTTGTAACTAGTAGGTAAAATCACAATTTTTTAAAAGAAAGGAACTGTATTATGCAAAAAACAATTACTTTTATTGATGAAGATAGAAACAGTTTAGTAGAATATAAATGTAGACTAACTACTGATGCTGAAGCTTTTGGTTGTGATAAGTTTTTATTTGGACTATGTACAATGGATTTTGATAAAACTATAGATGAAACACATGCATTAAAACCTAAAAATTATAGTAGCTATATTACTGCTGAATTTTATAAATTATTAGCTGATGAAAATGATGTAATTGATCTTAGAGGAGTTATTTCACTATTTAATAAAAAGATTTTTAATGAAACAGATTTCGTCCAAAATTTAATTAGAAATTTCTTAAATTTATTTGAATTTGAAAAAAAGGCTGAATATTCTATATCAGATGCACATATTATGGAAGTATTTATAAGACATCCATCTTTTGTTGGAACAGAAGAAGCTTCTCATATTAAAAAAGTTTTAAATAGTATATCAGGTAATACTAAGGTATTAAAACATAATTCCAAAGATAAATACATAATTCCAAAAAATGATGATAATAAAGAGGTAACAAAGAAAAAAAAGAAAGATAATATTTAAAAAAATTCTTTCTTTTTTATTATAAATGTTATAAAATATTTATGTGTATATTGCCCTATGGCCAAGTGGTAAGGCAGTGCGCTCTGACCGCACGATGCGTTAGTTCGAATCTAACTAG
>CANQZM010000066.1 GCA_947628345.1 uncultured Bacilli bacterium | reverse complement strand
AGATGTCAATATAATAGAAAAATTAAGTAGTCTATATCATTCTACTAATATTCTATTACTTGCAAAATATATGAGGAAAAGAAAAAGAATAATATAATTAAACAGATGATTAAATCTTATGAAACAGGAAAGATAAGCCGTGAGGCTTATCAAAGCAAATGCTTTTGTTCTCAAAATAACAGAGAAATTAGTATAATTTTTAAAATAATTACTATTAATTATAAAATAAAAGCTTAAATAAAAAAAATCATAAAAATACTAGATATTTTTGCTATATTGTGGTATTATATGAAACAATCGATTTTGAAGGGGTGTTTTGTTATGAAATGGGCAAAATATAAGTATATATTTATGTTATTTTTAATGACTATTTTTTTACCATTTAAAGTTATGGCTAAAAATATTATTTTAGATGTTGATAAAAGTGATTTAACTATTGGTGATGAAATAACTGTAAGTGCTAGTTTAGATGAAAATACAGATGCTTATGCAATTACAGCTACTTTTACTTATGATGAAAATGTTTTTACTAAAATAGATACTGATGATTTCACTATATTAAATCAAAATTTACGTGTTTCTTATAATGATAATAATAAGAAATTTGGTTTAATTAATGAAACTGGTAAATTAAATAATGAATTGTTTCAAATACATTTAAAAGTTAAAGATAACGCTAATGTTGGTGATACTAATATAGCTTTAACTAATGTATTAGTTTCTGATGGTAATAATAAGCTAGCATATGATAAAACAGTTAAAACTGTTTTAGTTACAAGAGATGCTAAAGAAGGAGAAGAAATTCCTATAAATAAGCCTAATAAAGTAGAAGATAAGAAAGAAGAAGAACTTAAAGTATTTACAACTAAACCATTTATGTTTGCTTTAGGAATAAGTGATATAATTATTTTACTAGGGGTTATTTTTATTACATTATTTAAAAAAGATAAAAAAGTTTTAAAAAATATTCTTGTTACAATTGCTACAGTTTTAACTATTTCTTTTGCTTTATTATATATTACTAATATTAATAAAAGAGATGTTAATAATGATGGAGTTAAAGATTATAATGATGCTAAAGATATACTTGAATATCTTTTAGATATTACTGGCCAAGAAGAAGAAAAAAATGAAGATAATAAAACTACAACATCTACAACAAGTAGTAACAAAAAATCAAACAAAAAGCCTAGTGTAAAACCAAATAATAAATATGATGTTAATAATGATGGTAAAATTGATATAAATGATGCTGCAAGTAGTACAGAAAAAACTACTGAAAATACTAAAGTAACTTTAAAAGAAAAAAATGATAATCAAAATGTTTATGTTAAAAAAGGTGATATTACCCTTTATTTTACCGCAGATATTACACCGAAAAGTGTAACTATAACTAAAGTAAAAATTAATGATAAATATTATGATGTAATTAATAATAATGGTGAATATTCTGTTATTATAAATTCTAATAAAGCTGGTAAATATGACTTTATTATTACTAAAGTTATATTATCTAATAGTAAAGAAAAAGATGTAAAACTTAAATTTCAAAGAGAAATTTTAAAAGATATTCCTTCAGTTAATAAATTTAATATAAATGATGCTAAAGGATCTTTAAGTTTTGAATTAGCTGATAATGATGCTGCATTTATTAAAGGTGAAGCAACTATTTATGATGGGGAAAAAGTTATTGCTAAAGAAGAAGTTAAAAATATTACTAAAATAAATGATATACCAATAGATGAAGATAAAATATATCGTTTAGAAGTAGTTGGTGAATATGATTTAGATAGTAATAAAAATGATAATAATAATCATTATACTAATCAAACAATGTTTAATCATTCTTTTGCTTTAGGAGGAGATTATAATTTTACTTTAACTAATGTTGGAATTACCGATGCTATTAAACAAGGAGAAAAGCCAGTAATTAGCTTTACAAGTACAAATACTAAAAAATCACCAGTTGAGAATGCTACTTTAAGTATCGAAGGAAAAACTAATAATTATGTTATTAATAAAATAGATGGAGATAATTATGAAGTAATATTAGAAGATGCTGATACATCAATTGGTAAACATAAAGTTAATTTAGATAGTGTTAGATTAAAAACATTAAAAACTTTTAATAATAATAAAGATTATCAAGCTAATACTCTTACTTATACAGTATTAAAAGAATCACCAAAAGTTCCAAGTATTAATCTTACAGAAGATAAAGAAAATAAAAATATTATAGCTAAATTTAGTATTAGAGATGATAGCAATGCTATTTCTAGTTTAAAAGTAGTATTAATAGATTCAACTGGTGTAATTGTTGATTCTAAAATTATATCTAAAGAAGAAATAAATGATAATAATATTGTATCATTATCTTATAATGGTAATACGGATGGAAATTATAAAGTTAAAGTTTTAGCAGATTATGCTTTAAGTGATCAATATCAATATACTGATAAACCAATTGGTGAAGATGCTATTACTGTTAATACAGGTATTTACATTGAATCAATTGATTATATAGAAACTAAACAAAATAATCGTGTTATTGATAGTGGTAAATTTGCTAGTAAGGGACAAAAAATGTATCGGATGAATTTTACTATTCATACTGAAGGTGTAAGATCATATTCAAGACTTTCCGCTATTACTATAAATGGTTTAAATTACATAGCTAATGGTGGTGCTTCTGCTGTCGAAAATGCTGAAGGTGAATATAGATATACTTCATCTGTTGCAATTACGGTACCAAAAGTAGCGGGTATTACTGATATAACTGCTAATAGAGTACAATTAGAAGTTAATAGTTATAATTATAAAGTTCATGATACTTATCATGTAGATGAAGTAACAAAACAATATGAAGTATTAAAAGATATACCTAGTATTGCTAATTTAAAAATAGTAAAAGAAGATTATGAAAGCAAAGAAGTAACATTTAATTTTGATGTTATTGATAAAGATAATGCTTTTATAAATGGTAAATTAGAATTAAATGGTAAGAGTGAAGATATAAGTAAAGATAATAATACAATTACTTTTACTGATGTTGAAACAGATAAAGCTTTTGATTTAATATTTAAAGCTGATTATAAATTGAGTACAGGTGAAATAGAAGATACTCTTAAACAAACAGAAAAAAGTAATGCGGAAATATATAAAGTTAAATATGGTTTATATAAAGAAGATACTTATGATGATATTAAGATAAGTGAAATTACTCCTGTTAGTGAAAAGAATAATAAATACTTTAAAAAAAATGAAGATATTAAATTAAATCTTACTATTGCAGGTATTCCTGAATATTTAAATGTTTATCCAGAAAGAGTAATTATTAATGATCAAGAATATGATTTAAAAGCTTTAATGACTTGTCATGAAGTAACTTTAGATGGTTATACTTCATCTGGTGAAAAAGAACTTAAAGTTAGTGCAATTATTTTAAATAATGGTAAAGTTATAACTTTAGATAAAGAAATAACTATTGAAGTATTAAAAGATATACCAAAAATAACTGATTATAAATATTCTATTAATGATGATAATATTAAAATTACTTTGGCTAATAAAGATAGTGATTCAGCTTTAGATGGCAATTTACAAATTAAAGTTACCGATGATACAGGTAAAGAACTATATAATGGTAAATATCAAGAAAAACTAGAATTTAAAAAGAATAAAGATGCTTTAAGATATTATATTTCTGTTATAGGTAGTTATGATAGGGATATTGATAAAAAAGAAGGTAGTGTTAACTATAATAAAGATGTTAAATTATTAGATGAAACTATTTCTCTAGATAAAAATAATATTGAATTAAAAGATATTACTTATATAACATTATATAAAGAAGATAATGATAAAATATTAGAGATTAGAGAAACTACTAAAGAAGAAATAGATGAAAATATAGATAGTTATTTTGTTGAAGTTAATATGGAAAATATGCCTTCAGTATATGCTAAAATTAAAAAAGTTACTATAGAAGATAATCATTTAATGTTAATTTTAGATTATGAATATGTAACTAAAGAAGAAAGTAAATCTAAAGAAATTAAAGTAGATTTTGGCGGCTTAGTAGAAGGTAAAGCTAAAAATGAAACTAATCCATTAAATGAATTTAATATCTTAAAAGAAAGAATTAAAAATAATGAAGATATTATTCTAACTCATGATTATGATTTAAAAGATATTGAAGTTACTACTAGTTATTATTTTGAAAACTTTAGTGGTTCAATTGATGGTAACAATCATAAAATAACCAATTTAAGTAAACAATTATTTAATGAACTTAGTAATGCAGAAATTAAAAACTTAATAGTAGAAAACGCTAATATAAGTGGTGCTGTTCGTGGTATTTTAGCCGATAAAGGAACAGATGTAGTTATTAATAATGTTCATTTATATAATGGTAATATTAAAGCTAATCTTGTTACTAATGGAACTGGTATTATGTTTGGTGAAACAAGAAATAGTATAGAAATAGCAAATTCATCAATTGTAAATAGTTATGTAAGTGGTGGTAAAAGAACTGGTGGCTTTATTGGTCAAGCCTATAATAAGACAACAATTACTAATAGTTATATTAATGATAGTAGTGTAAGTGGTAATAATGATGCTATTGGCGGTATTATTGGTGAAGTAAGTAGTGCTAATAATGTTTCGATGACTAATTGTTATAGTAAAGTTACTATGGATGGTGGCGCTGGTAATGCTAAAGCCGGTATTTTAGGCTATACTAATAGTGGTAATGCTACTAAATTAATTAATAGTTTAAGTATGTCGCAAGGTAATAGTGGTACAAGAGTATATGGTAATAATATATCTGCTACTAATGTTTATGAGTTAAAAGAATCTACTATGAGATCACAAGCTGG
>CANQZM010000065.1 GCA_947628345.1 uncultured Bacilli bacterium | reverse complement strand
CCATATGAAGATTCCACTGGAGTTTCAGTATATTTATTTTTTTCTAGCTTTAAAGCTGCATTAAAGAAACTAGGATCCATATCATCACTATTAAAATAACCTAAATCTCCCTTTTTATCTTTAGTTGCATCATCATCTGAATATTTTTTAACTAGACTAGCAAAACTTTTTCCATCATCTAATTGTTTAATAATACTTTTAGCTTTAGCTAAAGCTTTATCCTTAACTTTTTGTTTTTCATCTTCACTCATGTCATCGGTAGTCTCAACAGCAATCAAGATATGACTAGCCTTGATATCTCCAAAAACATTAGTATCATAATAATTTTGTATTTCATCATCCTTGATATTATTTTCTAAATATTCATTAACTGCCAAACCTCTTTTATATTCTAATGAAAGTTGTTTTCTTAATTCTTTTTCACCATCAACTCCAAAATATGTTTTTAAAGCTGCTTCGTAATTATCACCACTGTAATAAGATTTAATTTGATCAATTTGATTATCGATTGATTTAGTTTCATTATCGTCAGTAGGATATTTTTTATCTAACAATTTGTGATCAATCATATCAACCAATTTTTCAATAGAATCCTTCTTTAATTCATTATAAAGATTATTAGCAGTAATTTTACCACCTTTAACAGCTACTACAGTATCTTTACCAACTTTTAAAGTAGCTTTCTTGCCACAACCTGTTAAACAAATAACTACTAATATGGTCATAAGACAAATTAATATTTTTCTTTTATTCATTTTGTTCCTCCTATCAATTAATTATAATAACAAAAAACTAAGTAATATGCAATGATTATAAAATATTTTTGATAAAATAGATAGATATAATCACACAAATTACACTTTTACCATAAAATAATGTGAATACCATAAAAAAGGAGGAAAAAATATGGGTAATTATGTTTCATCAACTGCAATCGTATTAGTATTATTTATTCTTTTAATCATTATTCTAGGTGCTTACATTTAAAGGAGGTGTCATAAATGTCTTGTCAAGAAAATACATCACCACGTGGTAGATGTGGTTATTTAATTATAATAGTATTATACATTTTACTTGCTATTATATTGGGAAGCAGCATAGCTTGCTAAAAAAGAGATAATTCTCTTTTTTTTTGGGTATATTAATAATGGTGATTATATGAAACAAAAACTAATTTACTATTTAAACTCTTTTTTAATTTATTCTATAATTGGGTTTTTAATTGAATCCAGCCTAAAATATTTCTTTTTAAAAGATATGAATAACGGTATTTTATATGGACCTTGGATACCAGTATATGGAATAGGTTGTGTTTTTATTATCTTAATAATGCGATTTGTCTTTAATAGAATTAAAGTTAATCGTTTTTTTAAAATAGTCTTGGTCTTTCTATTATCAGCTGTTATTTTAACTTTAATTGAACTATTAGGAGGACTTTTAATAGAAGCTATATTTCATAAAGTATTTTGGAATTACAGTGATATGAAATTCAATATTGGACCTTATATTTCATTAGAAATGGCTTTTTTATGGGGATTGATGTCTTTAGTTTTAATTTATTTAATAAAACCAATAGTAGATAAAATTATCAAAAAAATACCAAGTATAATTACATACTTAGTTTTTGTTAGCTTTATTGTTGATTTAATTTTTACTTGTCTGTTAAAGTAGAAAACACTTCATCAATTGGTAATAAAATATTTTTATTATATTTTTGAACATGTTGATCATTATTATATCTAGGTATCAAATGAATATGAAAATGTTTTACTTCTTGGCCATATCCATTATTTTGACCTAATGACATCCCCACACAATTTAACTTATCTTTTACTAATGGATATAATTTTTCTCTTATAATTTTTATAGAGTGATTAATAATATCATCACTAATAGTAAGTAAATCTTGATAATGTTTTTTAGGAATTATCAACATATGTCCATTAGTCGCAGGATTAACATCTAAAAATACTAAAATTTTTTCATCTTCATAAATTTTAGAAGCAGGAATTTCACCATTAACAATTTTACAAAAAATACAATCTTTCATAATTTTCCTCCTAATAATTATAATTAAAATCAATACCAAATTTTAATTTAATAGAATCATCATTACTTATTATACCATTAATAATTTCATCTAAGCTAGTTAAAATTAAATTTTTATTAAGTTTTTTTAATTTAATTTCTTCAGTAATATTGCTAGAATTAATTATTGTAAGATAATAATATTTAGGTTTAAAATTATTATTAGATACAAATTCATTTAGATTTACAATTGAATTTTTTATTTTACTAGGAGAAAACTTACTAACTTTTAGATCTGTATATAAATTATAAATATTTAATGATTCAATGTTATCTCCAGTTATTAAGGCCTCTTGAATTGTATTATTAAATTTATTAAGTTTGTTAATAAATTTAATTTCAATATATGGGTATTTAGAAGATTTTATATCAGTAGCTAATTTTTTCTCCAAATAAGAAAGCAAAGTATCTCCTTCAATATAATCTTGTTGATATGTAGAAGTTATTTTTTTATTCTTATAAATTAAACTAAAGTATAAATTTTTATTTTTTTTATTTGAAACTCTTATTTCGAAGCTATCTTTTTTACTATTGTATTTTGTTTTGCCTATTTTTATATCATTTTTAATATTTTGATAATGACTAGCAATATATTGATTAAATTTTTCGTCTATTTTCGGTAACAAAAAATCTTTTTTCTTTTCATTAATAATAATAAAACCAAAAGCTACAAATAAAAATGCTGTAAAAATTGCCATTTCAATAACTAATCTATTTTTACTCATCTAACCACCAGTTTTATTTTAACTAAATAACAAAATAAAAGCAACTATTATTAGTTGCCCGGTATGAACACAGCAAGTATTCACTTTTATTATGTTAAGTATTGTAATATTTTATGCAAAAATATTGTTTAT
Source organism: uncultured Bacilli bacterium (assembly GCA_947628345.1). GTDB lineage: Bacteria > Bacillota_I > Bacilli_A > RF39 > UBA660 > UMGS995. Next base: position 2,078 of record CANQZM010000065.1, on the reverse strand, counting down.
TTTCTAATTATATGATATTATACTTTATATAATAGGTGGTGATTATATGGAAATACTTCAAGGTATGGTACAAGATCCAGGATATCAAGATGAACCTTGTACTTATGGAAAAGTTGATGATAATACTATATATTATTTTATTAAAGATTATCAATTGGCTAATGGAAATATAATCGCTACTACAAATTTAAAAGAGGCAATTGGACATGCTGCTCATACTCAATTGGGATTAATAGATAAGAATGGTAAAATATTAATTCCTTTTGAAAATAAAAGTATTAAAAAACTAAAAGATAATCTATTGTTAGTAGAAAGAAATATACCAGTTACTGAATCAGTGGCTAGTGCTTTTAAAAATAAATCTGATCCATTTACGGTTCAAAGTATTTCAGAAAATTCGGCTAATATAAAAAAGCAAATAAAAAGTGTAATGGGGATGAATGGTGATTTTATTTTTGATAATCATTTTTCAGAAGCAGCTATTTACACAATTGACGGATTAAACGTTGCAGGAAATTATTTTAGTTTTATTGGTGAAAATAATGGTGATTATTATTTAGCAACTAATGTTTTAGGGGCAACTATTTTGAAATTTAATCCAAGCCAATTAGCAACTCCACAAGTTAATTCATCAATGGAAAATCAACCAGCTCCTGAAAATGAAAATATTCAGCAATCAACTAGTACTGCAGCATCAACAAATTTGCCTCCTGATACTCCATCTATTCCAACCGTTCAACAAAACGTAGAACAGCCGGAGGCAGCACAAGTAGGTGTAGAAAACGCTACTGATCAAAGCACAGAAGTTGTTCAATCAAATAACGAAGAAAATTCTCAAGAAGTAAAACTAGATATTACATTAAATGATGATGCCTCAGAACAAGAAAACAGTCAGGAAGAAATGACAAATGATGCTCCACAAGATAATGATGATTTAGAAACAGAGACATCCTCAGTTGATAATGATAGTAACGGATCAGAAATAACAAATGAAGCAGAAATTGATAGTGATGAAATTAAAGAGACATCAACAGACTTAACCAGTGAAGATGAAAAGGAAAGTGAAGGAACTTTAGAAACTGGCGATGACTCAAATGATAGTAGTGAAGAACAAATAGAAGACAATACTAATTTAGATAGTATTGATGAGGAAGAAATAGAAACAGCAGGGGATATAGAGCCTGAAAATGATGGAAGATCATTAAAACCATATAGTTTAACAGACGAAGATATAGCAACTCCTACTATTAAAGATGCTACTAATATGATAAGAAAATTGTTAGAAGAAACTAGAAAACAACGAATTGAAATAGATAGACAAAATGGAGAATTAGAAACTTTAAAATCAAATAATGATATTCTAAGCGAAAATAACGCATCTCAAAAAAGTGAAATTGATAGTTTAAGAAACGAAATGATGAAATATAGATCACAAACTATAGAATTAACTAGAAAAAATATAAAATTAGAAGGAACTTTAACTAGACAAACAGACATTATAAAAAATTTAGAAACTCAAAATACTGCTTTGAGAGAACAAGTAGCTGGTATGAATGCACTAAGTAAAGCAGTGGCAGAGGCTAATATTTTAGTAGATCAAGAAAGTACAGGTGCATTTGATTCAAGTGGAATATATGATCAAAAAAGTGAAATTGATGATTATTTAGGTGATACAAAAACAAATGAAATTACTTATGGAACATTTAATGGAGAAAATTCAAACCCTATTCCAAATATACAGACTCCAATAGAATCTGATCCAACTTATCAAAAAAAATTAGTTGCATAAAAATTTAATATAACTAATTTGAATTTATATAATGAAATTGTTTTGCAATTCAAAGAGACATAGTTCTCTTTTTTTGTTTTTTAATGCGAAAATTTTATTGAAAAAAGCTTTGACTGTAGAAAAAGGAGAAAAAATATTTTTCAAGTGATGAAGTAACTAATACCACTGTCACTGTATTATCTCTAGGGCAAAGTGAGGAAGTAAATAAATATTTAACAGCGAAAAAAGAATAATTTTCATTATAGTTTAGTAAAATATACTTGATTTATTGAATATTTAGAAAGAATAT
>CANQZM010000064.1 GCA_947628345.1 uncultured Bacilli bacterium | reverse complement strand
GTATTAATATCTGGATCTAAACTAGATGTTCCATTTAAGGCAGATGCATAAGCAACTTTGAAATCTAATTGTTCATCGGAGGCACCCAAATCTAAGAATAGACCTAATACTTCATCATTAACATCTTTAATTCTAGCAGTTGGTTTATCAACTTTATTAATAACTACAATTGGTTTAACGCCAGCTTCAATGGCTTTCTTTAAAACAAATCTAGTTTGAGGCATTGGGCCTTCATAAGCATCAACAACAAGGATAACCCCATCAACCATTTTCATAATACGTTCAACTTCGCCACCAAAGTCAGCGTGTCCAGGGGTATCTAAAATGTTAATCTTAACATTATTATATATAATAGATGTTGTTTTAGCTAAAATAGTAATACCACGTTCCTTTTCAATTTGATTAGAATCCATTGAAAAATTAGTAGCATCTTGATTTTCCCTAAATGTACCAACATATTTTAAAATTTCATCTACAAGTGCCGTTTTACCATGGTCAACATGGGCAATAATTGCAACATTTCTAATTTCCATAAAAATCACCTACAAACTAGATAATTATAGCATTACCATTACCTAAAATCAAATAAATTTATGAAAACTTATGAAAATGTTATGAAAATTAACATTTTCATATTGTCCGAATGGCGGAAGTGTGTTAATATTAAAATAAGGTGGATAATAAAATGGATGATAATAATAGAAAAAGAAATCGTTATGTTAAATTCGTAATATTATCCGTTATGATTTTAACAATTATTTCGTTGAATTTTTCCTATTCAGCATTTTTTTCTATTGATTCAAGATCTACTGTTCAAGAAATTGATACTGGTACTTTAAATGTTACAGCATCTGCTACACCAATGGCAAAAGATGACTTATTTCCGACTGAAGAAACTTTGCCAACTGATGAAAAATCAACATTAAAAAATGCAGAGAAAGATTTTGCCCCTTTAACCATAACAAATAATGGTAATATTGATGCAAATTTTGTTGTATCACTTAGCTATGATGAAGATAGTATGCCTGATGATAGTGCAGAAGTGGGATTAGTTTCTTTTGATAATTTAATCGTAGGTGTTTATGATGTTGATAATACAGTGTGGTTAAATTTAAATCCTGATGAGGCAGGAGATCCAATATACAATATGAAAGTAACTCAATTTACAGAAAGCGCTCCGAATGTTTATCCTATTTTAAAAGGTGAAATAGATAAAGCTACTATGGATGAAACAAATACGAAACCGGTAGAAAAAAATTTAAGAGTTTATATTTGGCTTGCTGATACAACTCCGGCTACTGAAATAGGGAAATATGCATACTTAAAATTGGAAGTCAAAAGTACTCCTATATCAGGCCAAGATGAGCAAAAAATTGAGATTAAAAGTGACTTGGGGGAATAATAGATGTTTGTAAAAGATGATGAATTAAAAAAGAAAAAATTAATGGCCCTTGTTATCATGATGATAATAATGATTTTATGCTTAATTTTAATAATAACTACTTTCACCTTGGATTTTTTTGGAGCATCAAGATTTGGGGGCTCTGCTAATTGGAAACGGCCTAATATTGATACTAATAATGATGGCATTCCTGATATTAATATTACTTATGGTATTAATAAAGAGAAACCTGTATTTAATATTGATTTAGATGGTGATTTAGTAGCAGATAAAAATTTTATCAATCAAGATACTAATGGTGATAGCATATGTGATTTAAATTGTGATGTTGATGGCGATAATCATCCAGATTATAATATTGATTTAGATGGTGATGGTAAGCCAGATATCAATATTGATACCAATAATAACCAAATGCCAGATTTAAATGTTGATTTAGATGGTGATGGTACACCAGATGTTAATATAGATATAAATGGTGATAATGAACCAGATATTAATATAGATGATAGTGTTGATAAAAAGACACCACTTGATACTGATGGTGATAATGATCCGGATATTGATGCTGAAACTGACGGTAAACCAGATAAAAATCTTTTAAATCAAGATACCGATAATGATAAAGAATGTGATTTAAATTGCGATATAAATGATGATCATTATCCAGATTATAATATTGATGTTAATGGTGATGGTATTCCAGATGTTAATATTGATGGAAATAAAAATAAAAAGCCGGATTTAAATGTTGATACTGATGGTAATGGTGTTGCTGATACTAATATTGATTTTGATAAAGATGGTAAGTGTGATATTAATTGCGATACTGATGTAGAAAAGAATATGTGGGTTGATACTGATCGTGATAAAGATCCAGATATTGAGACTGAAACTGATGGTATTCCAGATAAAAATTCAACTAATCAAGACTTAAATAATGATGGCAAGTGTGATTTGAATTGTGATGTTAATAAAGATGGTTATCCAGACGTTAATGTTGATATTAATGGTGATGGCAAACCAGATGTTAATATTGATACCAATGATAATATGAAACCAGATTTAAATATTGATACTGATGGTAATGGCGTTCCTGATACTAATTTAGATATTGATAAAGATGGCAAATGTGATGTAAATTGTGATACTCATGTTGATAAAAATATTGAAATTGATACCAATAGTGATAAAAAACCAGATGTAGAAGCTGAAACTGATGGTAATCCTGATCGAAATCCGATGAATCAAGATACTGATGGTGATGGCAAATGCGATTTAAATTGTGATATTGATAAAGATGGTTATCCAGACATCAATACAGATATTGATGGTGATGGCAAGCCAGATATAAATATCGATACAGATGACGATGATAAATGTAATTTAAATTGTGATACGGATAAAGATGGCAAATGCGATTTAAATTGCGATAATGATAAAGATGGTAAATGCGATTTATTTTGTGATGACAATGGTGATGGCAAATGTGATACTTATTGCGAGTTTACTTGTCCATTAAATTGTGATACTGATGGTGATCGTAAATGTGATTTAAACTGTGATAATAATAAAGATGGTAAATGTGATTTAAATTGTGATACTAATAAAGATTATAAATGCGATTACAATTGTGATACGGATAAAGATGGTAAGTGTGACTGGAATTGTGATACGGATAATGATGATAAATGCGATTATAATTGTGACAATGATAATGATGATCGGTGTGATTACAATTGTGATATAAATAAAGATAATAAATGTGATTATAATTGCGATAATGATAATGATGGCAAATGCGATTTAAATTGTGATACCAATAAAGATGGTAAATGCGATTATAATTGTGATACTAATAATGATGATAAATGTGACTGGAATTGTGACAATAATAAAGATGGTAAATGCGATTATAATTGTGACAATGATAATGATGGTCGATGTGACTATAATTGTGACAGTAATAAAGATGGCGTTTGTGATAAATATTGTGATTATGATTTAGATGGCAAATGTGATGAATATTGTGATGACGATGAATTAGAAGCTTTATTTACACTAAATAAAGCAAAAGATATCAATTTAGTAGTTACATCAAATCAAATGAGTAAAAGTTATGTTGGTGATGATTCATATAAAGAAATAGCAAGTAAAGCTGAAACTTCAAATATATCATTACAATCATATAAAGATACTACTACATGTAGTTATAATGTTATTTTCAATATAAAAGAAAATTCCTTTACTAATCAATATTATTTAAATTCTGGCAAACTTGGTAATTTAAATAATCAATTAATTTTAAGATTAGATGGTTATCAAACTACTGGTAAAAGTACTGAACAACATAGATATAATATAGATTTAGGAGATCTTAAAAAAGGCGAACATAAAATAGGAGAAGTAACAATTATTAATGATGTAAAACAAAATTCCCCAACAACTCATAATTGGAATATTACATTACTTTTTAGAAATTATCGTGATTATAATCAAACAATTAATGCTGATAAAAAAATAGTTGGTGAGTTGTCATTCGTTCCAAATGGTTGTGTTAGAACTAAATAAAAAATGCAGTAAAAATTTATGTAAATTAAAAAGGTCTATACTTTATGTATAGGCTTTTTATATGTTTTTAATATTAAAAATGATATTGATTTACATGTTTATGTGGACCACAAACCCAGTAATCATTTTCACGTTCACAATCTTTTTTAGCTTGATATTCAGCTTCTAATGCTTCAATTGTATTATCATCAATACCAATACTATTTCTAGATGGAATATTAGTAGAATTAATATTGCTTAAAGTTAAGTCAATTGTAATATTAGCAATATTACCTTTAATAGATTGTACATAACCATTATTAATTTTAACAGCTAAAGTTATATCATCAGATATTGGATATTTTCCATAATAAGTAGAATACCATGTACTAGCATTTTTACTTGAAATAGTTACATTATAAATATCATTATTTTTTTCTACACTTTTAATATTCTTAAGTAATTCTATTTCAATAACTCCTAGAGATCTTTTTCCACTAAATACCATTTTCCATTCATTAGTACCATTTTCTTTAAATAAAGAAACAGTTTTAGTACTATTCATTTTATATGAGTATAGAGTACCAGCTTTTTCCGTAATACTAAAGCGTTTACGATATTCAGCATATTCATTTCCTGTAGTTTTATCAAACTTTCTAGTTGAATTTTCCACATTGTTATTAACTGTCATATTATTAGCATTTATTGTTTTTTTTATGGCAGTTTGAATTGTTTCTAAATCATTTGTATTTTGACTAGGACTTTCTATAGTAGTTGTATTATTTGAAGTCTTATTATTATTTTCTTTTACTTCTGTCTTTGGTTCTTCAACACTTTTAACTTCTTCTAAAGTTTTTTCAGCTTCTTTTTTTACAGTTTCAGTTTTTTTAACTTTTTCTTCTAAAACTTTTAATTTAGCTTCAACTTTAGCTTTATCTTCGGCATTAGTAACATTTTTTAATTCTTCTTCACAAGCTTTTTTAGCTTCTACTGCCTTTTCATATTCCTTAACTGCTGTTGCTACTTTTTCTTCTTTAGTTTTAACATCATTTTCAATTTTAGTAGTTTTACTGTCATTTTCTAATGAATTATTACTTTCAGCAATATTATTTTGATTATATTTTATTGCCTCTTTACTATTTACTTCATAAGATAATTCTTTATTATCTATTTTAGAAATACCATAAACACCTGCAGTAACAACGCCAGTAGCTAAAAATAAACCAGTTATTGTTTTAACAGTTAATTTTTTCATTGTTTTTCCTCCCTTCTTTAAGTATTCTTATTATACATTATTATATGTCTGATGTAAATGAAAACGAACTTTTAT
>CANQZM010000063.1 GCA_947628345.1 uncultured Bacilli bacterium | reverse complement strand
AAATTATCAAAGTTCAATTTTTAAAAGTTGCATAAGAAAACCTCTAGAAAAATTCTAGGGGTTTGTCAACAGTCTGAGAAGATTTAATTCTTCTTTTTATTTTAAAAAATATTTTGAAATATAAAAAAATTAGTGTATAATTTATATGAATTTGGGAGTGATATTATGGATCGAATTATTTTAATAAAATATGGTGAATTAACTACTAAAAAAGGAAATCGTAATTTTTTTGTTAATACACTATATAATAATATTAAAAATAAATTAGCACAATTTGATGTAAAAATATCAAAAGATATATCTAGAATGTATATTGAATTTAAAGATAATCAGCTAGATGAAATAAAGGAAGTTATTGATCATGTATTTGGTATTCATATGTATCATATTGCTTATGTTGTTAATACTAATATTGAGGATATTAAAAATAAATTATTGCAAATTTTACAATTAAATACCTTTAAAACATTTAAAATTGAAACTAAAAGAAGTGATAAGACATTTGAATATAACTCTCAACAAATTAATCCTATTTTAGGAAGTTATATTTTAAAAAACATGGCCAATGTTTCTGTTGATGTGCATAATCCTGATATTTTGGTTAAATTAGAACTTAGACCATACAAATCTTATATTTATTTAAATGGCTATAAAGGTATTGGTGGATATCCAATTGGAACACAAGCTAAGGGAATGTTGATGCTAAGTGGAGGTATTGATTCTCCTGTTGCTGGTTATTTAGCTATGAAAAGAGGAATAAAAATAGATGCTGTTTATTTTGAAGCTATTCCTCATACTAGTTTAAATGCTCGTAATAAGGTTATTAGTATTGCGGAGAAACTAGCTAAGTATGCTGATAAAATAAATTTACATATAGTTAACTTTACTCAAATTCAAGAACAAATATATAAAACAGCTAGTGATAACTATTGTATTACTATTATGCGTAGAATGATGTATCGTATTATGGAAAGATTAGCCAAAAAGTATAATGGTTTAGTAATTATAAATGGAGAATCAATTGGACAAGTAGCATCTCAAACCTTAACTAGTATGTCAGTAATTAATAGTGTTACTAATATGCCAGTAATAAGACCAGTCGCATGTTTAGATAAATTAGAAATTATTGATCTTGCTAAAAAAATAGAAACGTATGAAATTAGTATTTTACCATATGAAGATTGTTGTACAGTGTTTGTACCAAAACATCCAGTTATTAATCCTAGTATGGAAGAATGTCTTAAATTCGAAGAAAGAGTTGATTACAATAAATTAATCGATGAAGCAGTTAATTCTGTTCATACAATTAAAATAGAAGAACAAACTAAATTTAAAGATTTATTATAGGTATAAATTACCAATTAAAAATATGTATTTTTTGACAATTATTTCGCAATCTATAAATGTAGGAGGTGAAATAATGACTAGCTCAAATAAATCAAGTATGAAAATGAGAGTTCCTGGAGCTAAACAAGCTATCGATAAAATGAAATATGAAATCGCTAATGAATTTGGTGTTAATTTAGGACCTGATGCTACTTCTCGTGCAAATGGATCAGTTGGTGGTGAAATAACTAGACGTTTAGTTCAAAATGGACTTAATCAACTAGGAGGAAGCTATACTCAAAATAACTAATATAATATAGCTTAAAAGATAGACCTTTGGTCTATCTTTTGTTTTAGAATAAGCTTTAAATCTCTAAATATTTTTCATCATGAATCCATGAAAATAAGTCTATAACATTTATAAATGATTTAACAATATATTTAAATTTCAATTCTTAGTATATGAAAAAAGGAAATTTTATAGTATAATAATCTAGAAGGAGAGATATTATGAAAATTATGTCAATTAATGCAGGAAGTAGTTCCTTAAAATTTCAATTGTTTGATATGCAAGAAGAAAAAGTATTAGTTAGTGGTTTATTTGAAAGAATTGGAATTGATGGAAGATATACTCTAAAATATAATGGAGAAAAGATTACTGAGGATATAGAATTAACTGATCATACTCAGGCAGTTAATATTTTATTAGAAAAACTAATTGCTTTAAATATTATTTCATCTTTAGAGGAAATAGATGGAGTAGGACACCGTATTGTCCAAGGTGGAGATAAATATTCTAAATCTGTTTTAATAACTGAAGAAGTAATTAATGATATAGAGTCATTTAAAGATTTAGCTCCATTACATAATCCAGCAGGATTATTAGGAATTAGAGCTTTACAAGAAAACTTACCTAATGCCAAAATGGTAGCTGTTTTTGATACAGCTTTCCATCAGACAATGGAAAAAGAAAGTTATATTTATCCAGTACCATATTCTTGGTATGAGCAATATAAAGTAAGAAAATATGGATTCCATGGTACTAGTCATAGATATATTGCAGAAAAAGTAAGCGAAGTTTTAGGTAGAAAAGATTTAAAAATTATTAGCTGTCATATAGGAAATGGTGGTTCAATTACAGCCATTAAAGATGGTAAATCAATCGATACTACTATGGGATTTACCCCTTTAGCAGGCATTATGATGGGAACAAGATCTGGTAACATAGATCCTTCAATTATACCATATGTTATGGAAAAAGAAGGTAAGAATGCTGGAGAAGTAGTTGATGATTTAAATAAAAAATCTGGATTATTAGGAGTTAGTCAAGTAAGTTCTGACTCTAGAGATATTGAACAAGGTATCAGCGAAGGTAATGAAAAATGCATTTTAGCAGAAGATATTTTTGTTAAGCGAGTAGTTGCTTATATTGCAGAATACTATGTGCTATTAGATAAAGCAGATGTAATTGTATTTACTGCTGGTATTGGTGAAAATGGAATAAATGTTAGAGCTAAAATAGTAGAAAAATTAGCTGCATTAGGTATTAAATTAGATACTGATGCAAATAATGTTCGAGGAGAACTTAGAAAGATTAGTACTGATGATTCATCAACTTTAGTTTATATTATCCCTACTGATGAAGAATTAATGATAGCTAGGGATACACTAGAATTAGTACAAAATGGGTAAAGTATGTATAAATTAATTTATAAAGAAATAAAAAAATATGACACTATTGTAATTGCACGTCATATTGGGGTTGATCCTGATGCTATGGCTAGTCAAATAGCGTTACGTGATGCTATTAAATTATCATTTCCTGGTAAACGAGTACTTGCTGTTGGTACTGGGAGTGCTAAATTTAAATATATGGGTACTCTGGACAAATTTGAAAATATTTCAGATGCATTACTTATTATAACTGATACACCAGATAAGAAAAGGGTTGATATTCCAACTTTTGATGGTTTTTCTGCTATGATTAAAATCGATCATCATCCTTTTGTAGAAAAGTTTTGTGATATTGAGTTAATTGATAATAACGTATGTTCTGCTTGTGAAATTATTATGAATTTGTTAAAAAACACTAGATTAGAATGCAATTCAAATATAGCTAAAACCTTATTTGCAGGTTTAGTTTCTGATTCTAATCGTTTCTTATTTGATAGTTGTACACCAAAAACTTTTGAAATAGTAGCATATTATTTAGAAAAATATAAATTTAAATTAAGTGATGTTTATGAAACACTATATCTTCGACCACTAAAAGAGGTAAGATTAGAAGGATATATGGCCACTAATATGGAATTAACTAAACATGGAGTTGCTTATATAAAGGTCACAGATGAAATAATTAATAAGTTTAATGTTGACTCTGCTTCTTCTGGAAATTTAGTTAATAATTTTAATCATATAGAGGAAATATTAGTATGGGTTACTATTACTGAAGATGTAAAAAATGAAATTATTAGAATATCTATTAGATCTAGAGGACCAGTTATTAATGATATAGCTGAAAAGTTTAATGGTGGAGGACATTCTACTGCTAGTGGTGCTAAGGTGGAAAGTTTTGATGTAGCCATGGAATTGGTTGATGCTTTAGATAAAAGAGTAGAAGAATATTTAAAAAAAATTAAAAAGGAAAAAGTAGAAAAATTAGAGGAGGAATAATATGGATATTAAAAAAGCTGAATTAGAAGTAATGGCTACTAGACGTAGTCAATATCCAGAAAGAATTATGCCTGAATTTTTGTTAGTTGGTAGAAGCAATGTAGGTAAAAGTAGTTTTATTAATTCAATTACTTCTAGAAAAAATTTGGCATATACATCATCTAGACCAGGAAAAACTCAAACTCTTAATTTTTATTCCATTAACGATTCCTTTTATTTAATTGATGTACCAGGTTATGGTTATGCACAGGTTGATAAGAAAACACAACAGAAATTTGGGATGATGATAGAAGAATACTTAGAAAAAAGAAAGCAATTAAAAAGAGTTTTTATGATTATTGATTTTAGACATAAACCAAGTGAAGATGATTTATTAATGTATAATTTTTTAAAGTATTATAAAGTCCCAGTAACTATTATTGCTACTAAAGCAGATAAAGTTGGTGGAAGTAAAAAGGAAAAAAATTTAAAAACAATTATTGATACTTTAGATTTAGTAGTTGGTGATGACTTGGTAGTTTTTTCAAGTGTGACTAAATTGGGTGTCAAAGAAGTGTTAGCTAAATTAGATAAACTAAATGAAATAGAGACCATTTAGTTTTTTTTTCATATTATATCATAGGTGATATAGTGAGGACGGAAATAGTTAGTGATGATTTAATTACTGTTTTTATTAATAATTTTTATTTTAAAGAAATTAATTTTAGCAAAAAAATAGAAATTATTAGCATCATTAAAGATTTAATATCAAAAATAGATAAAAGGTATCAACTAAATTTAAATGGATTTTATAAAATAAAAGTATATCCAAATCAAAAATTGGGAGTTTTTTTAGATATTATTAAAATAGATGATAATGAATTTAGTTCAGGAGCTGATTTTAGAATAGTTATCTATCAAGAAGCAAAATTCTTTTTGGAAACAGATAATTATGAAATACTAGATAAGAAAGTAGATAAAAGGATTTATAAAAATAAATTTTATATTGATATTGATGATATTTCAGATTTTAATTTATTAAGTGATTTTTGTAATATTGTATATGGTGATAATGCTCAAGAATTAATATATAATGGTAAAATTATAAAATAAAAAAGGATATTGTGGTTGTATATTTAAAAAAATTAATTTTTTAATAAGTGATTTTATAACTGATATTTTTTTACGTAAAAAATGCAGTTTTTTTAATGCTTGAAAATTGATAAAGACGAAGGTAAATAAGGACATAGTATTTAATCTGTCAACAAATGTAAAGTTAATAATAAATAAATATTTAAAAAGAACCAAATGTTTTATAATAGAAATATAGAAGGTGCTAAAGATGAATCAAGATTTAAAGATAATAAAGAAAAAATAT
>CANQZM010000062.1 GCA_947628345.1 uncultured Bacilli bacterium | reverse complement strand
CTAGATACAAATTTTTTCATTCAAGTTATGCATAAATTAAGAAATTTTTCATTAAAGGATGAAATTAGCAGAATAACTTGTACTACTAATGGTATTGGTCTTAAAAAGGTGTGGTAAATTACGTCAATATTTCAGTACACGATTATAATCAAGAAAGAAGAAGTAAAATTTTTGGTACATACTTTCCAACTGATAAAGATTATGAAGAGGCAATTCAAATATTGTTAGATAATAAAATTCATACCTCTGCAATTGCCGTTATTCATAATAAAATTAGTGATTTTTCAACTTGGAGAGATAATTTTATAAAATGGGCTGATAGAGTAGGATTTGTTAGTTTAAGATTTAGGCATAATGTATATTATGACAATAATAGTTTTTTAGATTATATGAATAATACTATCAACGATGAAAGATTTTATACTATACAAAAAGAAGATACACCTGATTCAAATTGGTGTCAACTAGCTACGAAAGATGGATTTCTTGTATTTTTTCTAAAAGGAGTAATTGATACATATGCAGTATCACCTGGTATAGAATTTATTGTCCATGATGATGGAAAAGCATATGCAGATTTTAATAAAACAGTACCTTTCGAAAAATATAATTTTCCAGTTGGTTATGTTTTTGATAAAAAAGTAAAAACTTTAACTAAAACAAAAAAGTGAGAGTATGACATATCATATTCTCACTTTTAATTATAAACTCATTTCAAAATAATCTTTATCTTTTTCTTGATAAGATTTTTTGCTAATTTTTAAATAACTAGGTACTTCGGCATAATCAAATAACTCATCTTCTTTGGTAGTTCCTTTTGAAATATTATATACATCATTAGAATCAAAATCTTTATTGTCATAATAGTCCTTAATTTCGCTTGTGGTACATTCTTTTGTCTTATCATTACCAATTCCCTAAAAAAATGTTTGATGGCTTTTAGTAAAGGTTTCTACTTCATTAAATGGTTGTTCCATTTTAGGTTGAAATTCCATTACTTTTTTACTTTCTTTTATAATATTTTTCATACTTCAAAAGTATCTTTTTTAACTTTAACATATTCTTTATCAATAAAAGTATTTTTGGTAGTTTTCATTTTTTATTCTGTGTCACTATAGCAAGGAAAAAGGGTTAAATATTTTGCCATAAACAAAATATAAGTTTAAATAATATATTAATTATTGTGTACCAATTTTGTCAGTTAATCTGGAATTATGTTATAATGCTAATAGGTGATTTTTATGAGTAGAGATAATAATTTTCCAATAAAATATGCTATATTGGAATTAAAAGAAAAGGGTGGCTATATTACTAATTATAAAGATATTGTTAGAGGATATATTGTTTCAAAATGTTGGGTAGTTGAATCTTCTATCAAATATTTTTCAGATGGAAGTAGTAAACTTTTTCATAAAGTGATATTTCCTTATAAGGATTTAGATACTTTAAAAACATCATTACGTAATGATGATCAATATATAGGACAAAGAGTTACCATAAATTATGATTTTAATTATAATCCTTATCCGGTTGATGTCGTTTCTGAATTATTTGATTCTTATGAAGATGCTAAAATAATATCAGAAGAAAAAAACAAGGAAACGAAAAATCATATTGCTTCCAAAGTTTACTTTAATATATCAGATCCTAGATTTAAACAAACGTTATCTGCTTATAAACATGAATTTGAAGAGCAATTATCTATTTGTCAATTATTTGAAAAATTGTCTTTATTAAATACTGAAGATATGACTATTACAGAGGGTATAAGCCATGATAAAGAGCTTCAATTATTAAAAAAGTTGTAAATAACCTCTACATTAGTATCAAGGACAAATCTTTTCAAACTATTGAACTTAATATAAAATAGGTAACTCCTTAGATTATTTTGATATACTTATCAAAATACCTTGATAGTAAAATATTTTGAAAATAATGCAGAACTTTTTGAAAAATAAACAAAAAAATATTGTAAATAGTTAAAAAATCTATTTTGAGGAGTTGATTTTCTTTGCTAAATATGAACAATATTGATGATAAACAAAAAATGATGCAATATTATAGAACAAGTGATATGTTAAATTTATTATATTTTTTTCCACAATTAAGCCCTGTAAGAGATTTAACATTAGTGGAAAGTGAACAAGACTATTTAAACAATAAAGAATACTTTGATAGCTTTTCTCAAAATAGAGTTGATACATTAAAAGGAAGAACTCCCGTTTTGAATATAGAAAATGCTGGAAAAAATAACGACTTTTATGATACTTTAATTAAAGTAAAAGAAAAAGATCCATTAGGAGTATTAGTCTTATTTAATGTAATTAACAGGCCAACAGAAAGATATGAAAGATGGGCAGGAATATCAGTTGGTATTGATTTAGGAAAAGATGTTATAATCGATGCTGTTTCAAAAGGTTTTGATGGAAGAGAAGTTTCAAAAAGTATTTGTACACATGAAAGATATTTTATTCCTTGGTATGATTTAAGAAAACTTAGTATTGAAAATTTTAAAGAATATCAAACTTATCAAGTAAGTAATGAAAATTATCGAGTATCGAGAATGGAAAGAATAGAATTTTTAAAGTCAATTGGATTAAATCCAAAGGTATTTTCTAAATATATTCCTGAAGAATATCAGCCAATACCAGATTTTATTTGGTTAAGCGTCATTAGAAATCTTATTAAACAGTTAGAAAAAAACGAAGAATTTCTAGCAAGTTATGGATTTACTAACTTTGCTATATCTGGACATACAGAAGGTAATAATTTTACCCCATGGCAAATGTTCGATAAAAGTAGATACACACTAATAAAGAAAAGATAAAGTTTTTTTCAAATATGTGATGAAATTCGAAAGAGTTTTAATAGATGTAATAGTGATATTTTGCAAGGTTGTGTTTGGCGAATTAATTTAGAGGATATTGAAAAAATTGAAACAGCAGTAATTTAAAAGTTGTAAATAATTACGTTACTGTCACTCTTGTACTAATAATATAAAATGTCGAGTATTAATTAAATTTGACTTTTTTCAATTTTAGTATATAATAATCCCATTATTAATGGGGGAAAATATATGAATGTTATGGACTATATTGGATTAGCCAATATATTTGAAGAAAAAGAATATATCATTGATGGAGAAAGACAAATATATTATAAAAAAATTGATTATGCCTATGGTTTTTGGCATTACTTTAGTAATAGTGGAAAAACTTTTGTTGTTTTAACAGGAAAAATTGCTGGACAACCAATAAATGATGATTCTA
Organism: uncultured Bacilli bacterium; assembly: GCA_947628345.1. Lineage (GTDB taxonomy): Bacteria > Bacillota_I > Bacilli_A > RF39 > UBA660 > UMGS995. Next base: position 2,241 of record CANQZM010000062.1, on the reverse strand, counting down.
TTTATAGATATGCTTCGTTTAAAACTCTTAATGATTTGTGTAGGGAAAATAATCTTGTATTTGATTATGATACATTTCAGAGTATGCATGGATATCAAAATTTTATTGGTGATTATTACACTTATGATTCTAAGAAAAATATCTTTTCAAAAATAACTGATCAAAAATTATTACAAAAAATACGAGGTACCATTAAAGATTATGATGATTCAATTTTAAATAAAGATACCGATATTTCTCAAATGTACTCAGGAATTAAGAAAACAATTATTTCTCAAGATGAGCAAATTATGCAAATATTAACATCACTTTTTAAAAATCAAAAAGTTATAAATTCATCGCTTGACCCTGATACAATAGCAAAATTAAAAGAAAACATTATTGTATATGGTCCAACAGGAACAGGTAAAACCGAAATTTTAAAAAGAATTGCTAATATATATACAATCCCTATTGTCATTGAAGATGCAACATCTCTTTCTGAAATAGGTTACGTCGGTAGAAATATTACAGATATGTTAGAAAACTTATATTTAGCTGCTGATAAAGATATCGAGAAAGCTCAAAAAGGTATCTTAGTTATAGATGAATTTGATAAATTAGCAGAAAATGATAAGGGTTCTAAAGACCATGTTTCAAGAATTGGTGTTCAAAGGTCATTACTAAAATTATTGGATGGTTCAACATTTTATTTTGACAATAAAAAATTTGATACATCAAGACTTTCTGTCGTTGCTTTGGGAGCATTTACAGGAATAGTAGATAATGATGATTATTCCAATGTATCATCAACAGATTTTGTAAATTATGGAATAATGAGAGAATTGATGGGTAGATTCTCAAAGTTAGTTGCAATGAATTCTTTATCAAAAAAAGACATAAAAAAAATTTTAATTGAATCTAATTTTAGTCCTTTAAATACCTATAGATTATTGTTTGAATCCATGAATATAGAATTTACATATGATGAAGGCTTTATCGATTACATTGCCGAAAAGGCAATTGCATTAAATAGTGGAGCTAGAAGTCTAAAAACAGTTTTTGATGATACTATTAGTAGTGCAATGTTTAGAATTTTTGCGGAGGAGTATTCTGCTATAAATTTAACAAGACCTACTGATGAAAAGGGAGCATATATATTAACAAAAAAAAGACGATTATACTGATATGAACTGCATTCTCTTTCTAATAAATGAGGTTCAGTTCAAAGGATTATTTTGAAATCATCTTTTTTTGTTATTATCGTAATTTGCTATACTTATTACTAAAAATTTTATTATAATTAATAACTTAATTATTATCTGACTTTTGTAAAAATTCTATAATACTTTTTATTAATAATCTAATGAAAAATTGTTGTAAATATGATAAACTTATATAAGTAATGGAGTGATTATTTATGTCAGAAAAAGAAGTTAAAGAACAGTTCGTAAGAAATGCAATAGCTAAAGCAGCAATTTATGCTTATTGTGATGGATATTTTCCAGATAAAAATGGGATTAATAAAAAACGTGAATTTATTGAAATATTATCATCAGAAGAAATGATGGCAGTACAGCCATACATGGATTCTATTAAAAAGATTGCTTCTAATTTTACACAACAATATAATGAGATACCTAAACCTAGAAAAAGATAATATTAACTACTCACACATATTGGCTGTCAATATGCAAGTGTGTTTTTCTAAATTGACAAAATAAAACTACTTTCAATTTAATTTTGAGAGTAGTTTTTATATTTAATCTCGAAAAGTCCGAGTTTGATATCTATCTGGTGCGAGCGTAGAGGTTATTTACAACTTTTCACAAAATTAGCTATTTTCATAATAAAATACAAATTGTTATAATTTGCTTCACAAAATTTTTTATTTATGTAATATCTTTTATTAAATACTTTCCTCCGAAAACTTTACTATTTATCGAATTTAAGTTACAATTATGATGTAATTAAGGAGGTTTTTATGGATATGGAAAAAGTTAATTTTAATAAGAATATAACATATGGAAATGAAAAAAAATTTGCACTTCGATTTGAAGGAATTGAATCTAGTTCAAATATTGATAAAGAAAAAATAAATAAATTACTTGATACTCTTCTTAATTCAAAATCTCATACTAATATGATAAGAAATGTTGCATTTATCAGAACAATACTAAAAGAATTTGAAGAAAAATTACTAGTTGTTGAATATAGTGATAAAAATTCTCAAGAAATAGTAAAATACGACAATGGAAATTT
>CANQZM010000061.1 GCA_947628345.1 uncultured Bacilli bacterium | reverse complement strand
ACTTGCTTATCTTGTTCCAAAATAGTCACTTGATAATTATTTTTATTTTTTTTCAGTAATTCATAAGCTGCGGTTAAACCAGCTGGCCCAGCACCAACTATAACTACTTTCTTCATACTAACACCTAATATGAGTATAGCATATTATTTTTTCATAATAAAGAAAAAATAAGTTTGAGGTTCTGTTTTTTACGAAACAAATTATAAAACTTCTTACATTTTTATTTAACTATATAGATATTCCAGATATTAGACAATTTTTATTTTTTTATAGTCTATATTGCATATCATTTATAAATTTATATTCTTTTTTATTTATTCCTTATTTTTTGCACAAAAAATGAATCTGTAAATAAAACAAATTCATTTTTTTCTTTTCTTTAATTTTACTGGAACTCAAATATTAAGCTCTGCAGTAAGTTTATAACTTACTTCTTTTGGTTGTATAAATAATAAAATTGTCCTACTTTTCTAAATAGTCTATACCCTTGTGTGGTTCATACTTTAATAAATCATTATAATTTTGTTGTCTCAAAGCCTCATAAATAACTATAGCACAGCAATTTGATAAATTTAGCGCTCTTACATCTTTAGTCATCGGTATTCTCATACAATAATCTAAATCAGCTTGTAATATTTCTTTGGGAATACCGGTTGACTCTTTACCAAAGATAAAATACAAGTTATCATTATTCTTATTCTCATAATTAAAACTTGTATGTGGCTTTTTTCCATATCGAGTAAAATAATAATAAATTCCCTTATTTTTTTCTTTGAAATCTTCAAAATTTTCATAAAGTTCATAATCTAATTTATCCATATAGTTAGCACTAGATCTTTTAACATATTTTTCATCCAAGGAAAAGCCCAATGGTTTTATTAAATGCAATTTTGTTTTAGTAGCAACACAAGTTCTCATAATATTACCTGTATTTTGAGGTATTTCTGGTTGATATAGTACAATATGATTCATAATTTCCTCCTACTATTTATTCCCCTATCTTATTTCTTTTTAAAAACTGATCAACATCATACATAGTTAAACGTTCTTTTTTACTTTCTTGAATAATATCTCTAACTTCACTATTTTCAAAAACAACTAAAGCAGGATATGTATCAGTTAACTTTTGTTTATAATTATATTTATTATTAAAGTCATCACTAAAAGCAGTTAGATCAGTATTACTCAAATTAACATAAGTTATATAAGTTGATAAATTTTTCTTTAAAATTAACTTTTTAAAACTTTTTTCGAAATTCCTACAAATATCATCACTTGCAGTACACATATAAATAACTATTGAAGATTCTTCTTGAATATAATGCTCAAGTTCAGCATCAGTAATCTCAGGTAAAACAGTTCTTATTATAGGAGTTTCTTTTTGATAAGCAGAATATACTATGTAAAAACGATACAAATAGTATACTAATAAAAAGGTCGCTATAAATATAACAATTAATATTATATAATTTTTGGTAGGTATCTCTTTTAATTTTTCTTTTTTCATCATAGACATCTCAACACCACTCCTATCTATTTATATTTTAGCATAAATATCAATAATTAGTAATAATAAAGTAAATTATTTTAACTTGTTGACAATATTTATAATTTGATCCTTAGTCTCATCATAAAAATCAAATCTCTTAACGTAATTAAAATCCAACTTATATTTATGTATTTTAATTTCACTATTTAAAATATACGTACAATTATTTTTATGAAATACTGGAAATTGATTCTTTTTACTATCAACTAAATAATAAGCTTTATTATTTTCTAAATTTAAAATATTACCTTTAATAGTCATATTACAAACTCGTCCATATACCAACACTTCTAAAGGAACTTCACTACTAAATTTATCTTTAAAATTATAATACATTTTATTAATTTCTTCTTCATTTAACTCTACTGATACTGGAATTACGTTTAAACCATTCATTAATAAATAATATGCAGAATAATAATTAGTTATATTCAAAAAATAATCTCCATAAATATTTTTATATTTATTAAATAAAATATTTTCCCCAATAATATTTTTTTCTTGTAATTTTTTGGTAATTATAAATTCATTTCGATCTAGCTTATAAATAATCTCATCTAAATACTTATATTTTTGATATAAATCGATATCATTAACGTAGATTCTTTTAAACCCTAATTTTAGGCAAGTAATTAATTGCTCCTCTGTCATAACTGTTCCTGTTAAATATTTATGAGAATTTGTTACTAATTTTGGAAATAATGGATTTTTCTTTAGAAAATTTACTTTATTTTCAGTTCGCTTTTCAATTAATTGAGTAACAGCTAAACGTCTAATTTCATTTAAATCTTTTATAGGAATAAAAATATCATTATCTAAATTAGTCGTAATTCCTTTCAAATAAAATGGAGTATTACCTAATTTAGCTAACTGCTTAATAATTTTTTCTTCTGAGGTACAAGTAGTTCTTGCTTCTTCAACAATTCCAAATGTTACTATTATTTCAGATATTAAATCAGTAACAGTTAATTTTAATTTATGATTCTTTAAAGCTATTAAATGCATATTAATAGGTATTTTCTTTTCACTTACTTTCTGTAGAGACGATATTAATTTTTTATCAATAGTTTTAAAAACCCGATCTTTTGTAGTTAAATTTATTTTATTATCTACTATGCAAATATCCTTAGTATTAGATACTAATTTACCATTAACATCATATAAATAATTTACAATGAACCCTTTACCACTTTCAAAAAAACGAATTCCATCTTCTTGATTAAGTTCATGTTTTAGCCTAATTGTTATTTTTTTAGGTGTTACTTTTATAACTTGTCCTATTTCTATACCTTGATGATTAGCTGATGCTGTATTTAAAATATTATTTGCCTTAAATAAATGGCCTTTACTAAACTCACGATTAAATAAAACTTTTAATTTATATAATTCTTCATCTAAACAGAATTTTTCATGATCAATTAATTTGCGATAAAAACTTGTAATAAATCCTACGTACTCAGGACTTTTCATTCTACCTTCTATTTTAAAACTGTCTATATTGCTTTCTAATAATTCATTAAAATGAGATGATGTATTAAGTTCTTTTGTGCTTAATAAATATTTATCTTTAATAAGTAATTTGTTACCTTGTTTTAAACTATATTTAAGTCGGCAATTGCCAACACATTCTCCCCTATTTCCACTTCTTTTTCCTAACATAGCACTCATATAGCAATTACCTGAATAGCTAATACACAAAGCTCCATGAATAAAGACTTCCTTTTCAATATCGACATTGATTTTTCTGATTTCATCTAACGATAATTCTCTAGGTAATACTACTCTTTTAACTCCTAATTGATGCAACAATTCAATTGATTCAACGCTACTACTATTAGTTTGAGTAGAAGCATGAATCTCCAAGTTAGGATACATTTGCCTTACTAAACAAATCATACCAAAATCTTGCATAATAATAGCATCTATACCTTGTTTATACAAAAACTCTACCTTTTCCAAAAATAAATTTACTTCATCATCTTTAATAACCGTATTCATTGTAACATATAGTCTAACATTGTATAAATGACATAAATGAACAGCTTCAACTAACTCTTGTTCATCAAAATTTTTAGCAAAGTGGCGAGCATTAAAGTTCTTTAATCCTACATATACAGCATCAGCTCCATTATGAATAGCCTGATATAAACTTTCCATGTCACCTGCTGGTACTAATAATTCATGCTTCACAAAATCACTTCTTTCTTTACTAATATATCATCTTTTTTTTATTATTTAAATATATATATTTTTCCATAACACATATACTTAATTATGAATGATGATGTTGACCAAACTGTAAAAAGACTAAATTTTGAAAATCTTATTTGGATTAGTTTTATTATAGTATCAGCTTTAGATATATATGGAGATGAATTAATAAAAAAAGGTTTAACTTTACATGATAAACAAAATTTATATAAAGCCAATAAATTATTTTTAACTTTAAGTTATTTTTCTGTCTTAGTATATATTTACTTTTTATTTAGAAATTATAAAGATTATCAAAAACACAAAAACAGCAATTATCAAATTCGCTTATTGGGTAGTTTATTAATTTTAATAGGTTCTATTTGCCTTACTTATTATCAAAAATGTAATACAACTCCTGTTGATTCAGCTTCTAATGTTTAGTTTTTAAATTATTAATTTCTTGATTAAGTGCTTTAACCATCTTTTCCAACATTGCAATATTATCTTCCCTAGACATTTTGCAATTATCCTGAGTTCTTGACAAACGTTCCTGTTGGACCTGTTTATAATATGCATTAGTACACAAAACTTGGGCAGTTAACATTAGCCAATTTCCTAAGGCATTTTGCTCATTAGCAGTTAAATCATCAATTAATAAATATCCCACTATAACTGCACTAAATGAAAAAGCTTTGGGAGAAATGTTAGGAATTAAATTCATGATAGTCACCTATAGAATTATATTAATTTAATTTTTAGAATATATTTTAATATGACATTAGATGAAAAAATTGAAAAATTAAAACAAATAAAAGATGAAAACTTAATTTGGCTTATTTATATATTTTTAATATTCTTGTGTTTTTATAGTAATAAATATGAAAAAAATTATATATTATTTGAAAATAATCATGATAAAAAACGCTATAAAGAATTAACTATTTTAATCTTTTCTATAGCATTAATTATATATCTTTACTTCTTTTACGATAGCTACAAAGGCATTAAAAATTTAAAAGCTACCGACTCTCAAAAGAAAAAAGACTTAAGTAATTTAAATTTATTAGGTTCTACTTTAATTTTAATTAGTGGATTAATCTTTTTATATATAGCTATTACAGATACTGATTTAGAAGTAGAAGTAGCCTTTAGTTAAATTAGACCTAAAAAACAACTAACAAAATTAATTGTTAATTGTTTATAAGTCACATAAATATCAATCACTTAATTTCCGAACAGCCACTTTTTATCCTGGAATAACTTAAATTAATATTTTTATATTATTTAAGGTCTAAATTTTTATTTTAATTGGTTATATAGTTTAGGCTGCTGGTTGTGTGCTATAATCCAATTTAATATTAGCAATTTTTGCTGTAAAATCTCCATCAACCGCATGTGTACCACTATTTTTTATTGTAACCTTAACAGCTGCATCTGTTGTTTTAGCTAAACCGGTTTTATCAGTTACAGCCTTAGTTGCTGTATAATCTTGACCTCCAACATTTACCTTAACTGTAATATCGGCACAAGCTGCAGTAACTAATGCTTGTGTAGCGTTTGAAGATGTACAAGCTGGTTTATCAATAGTAACGTTTTTTAAATATGCTGTTAATGTCCCCGCATTATAAACATAGAAGTCATAGACTATATCCCCAGCTTTATTAAAGGTTGCAACAAGATTAGTAATAGCTGTTGCAGCTAATGTCGCACTACCAGAACCAACACCTGAACTAGCTGTGGCTGTTACTTGTCCTGTGCCAGTACTACCTGAGACTGTTGAAAATACAACATTAAAATTCCCTGAGTTTCCCTTTACTGTAGCTTGAGCATTTTGAATGGTTAGAGATTTTGAATATGCTGCAAAACCTACTGAAAGTCCTAATACTGCAACTAATAATGCAACTATTACTATTACTTTTGTTCTTCTATTATGTTTCATTT
>CANQZM010000060.1 GCA_947628345.1 uncultured Bacilli bacterium | reverse complement strand
AATAAAAATTAAAGAAGACCGATTAATTCCAAATTTAAAGCATCCTCATTTAATAAATTAGCAAGTTCAACTTTATCTTCATATTTATCTATTTTCTTTTTTATACTTTCAACTGTATCACAAAATAAAGCTGGTCTTGTTATAATTATATTATATAAATTAGTAACACCAATTTGTAAAAATAAATTTAATATTTCTATTACTTTATCTGAATCATATTTAAAAATATTAATATCAACATCGCTTTCTATAATAGTTTCTGTAATACTTTTTATTTGTTCATCAGTTAAGTTAAAATCTTTTAAATAGTTCATAATAATTTACCTCTTTCCATTATTTCTGTATATATTAATTGGAAGGAATCAGCATCTATAAAAGAATTTCTCACAATAGATGTCATTAACATTTCTTTAGTAAATTTATTATATAAACCTTTTAATATAGTAGCATTATGTAAAACTTTATATCTAGATATAATTCTATCACCAAATAAATATACAAATTCATTTTTTCTCTCTATTGTTTGATCATTTTGTTGAATGATATCCATAATAGTATGATTATCTTCTAAATATTGGATTAATTCATCATCTAAAATAGATTGGTCAAAATATTCTTCTTTATAGCCATCTTTTTTATATGAATCAATGTATTCAGAAATTATATTATCATATTCATCATAATTAGAAATGAAATCAGAAAACCATTCTGTCATAAAATTGCTTGCCACAAAATCATCCATTTGTTTTTTATCTGGTGTAAAATTAGGATATTGTTCACTTATAAATTTATCATTTCCTTTACCAGCATGAGCAGAAGAAAAGAATTCATTATAAAATTGTACATACCCCAAAGTAGATAATTTATTGGTTATAAGAGCATATTCATTAATTGTTTTAGTAGATAACATACTCGAATATCTTTGAAAATAATTTCTAATTGATTGATTATATAATCTTCTTCTTTTCATGTTTTTTTGAAATTCATCATTCCGAACAATTTTTGTATCAATATCCAAAAATTTTTGCGACATTGGTGAATTTAATAAACCTAGTTCAATTGCAAGATGAATTTTATCTTCAATGTCACCTTTTTCAAATAAAGATATCGTAATAGATGTAATATTTCCAATATTAAATAATTTACATAATGCTAAATCCTTTTTTAATATCCAAACAGGTAATGTTTTTATTTTTAGATTAGCACCGGGATCATCTATATCTATTTTATCCCCAAATAAATCACGATTTTCTCTTAAAATTTCAATATTTTCTTGGTATTCATCTAAATTTACGGTATGACAAGTTGAATATAAAGTTTCTTTGTCTTTAGCATCTCCTCGTCCTCTTGTTATCCTAAATGGACGGTTTCTATACATTTCTGTATTTTTTTCTTTGATCCATAAAGTTGATAATTGATCTTCAAAATAAGGTTTAATATCATCTTCAGATTTAGACATTATTTCGGGATAAGCATAATCTTTAATATAATCAGGATTACCATATAAAACAATTTTTACTAAAGCATTAATTTTAAATCTATTTAATATTGCTTTTTCTTTAAAAAATTGTAATATTTCTCTGGCATTATCCATATCAATATTGGCAATAATTTCATTTTTATGATCATTTAAAATATCAATAAGTTTTTTTTGAAATCTTGGTGAAACAAATTCACTATATAATTCAACAACAGCATTAAAATCTGCTTTTTCTTTGCCTTGACGAGTACTTAAATTTCGTGTTTGATAAAAAGCATCAATAAAAATATTAGCTTCTTCTTCAGGCATTTTTAGCAAAGGAAATTCTTTATAAAATGCCTCAAACATATCTGTAGTTACGTATTTCCTTCGACCAATACCCGCAAAAACGTCTTTTAATGCTTCCAATTTTTCAATTCTTTGTTTTTCTTCTATTGATAAAACTAATTTAGTAATTCTATAATTTATCTTTTCCTTTAGATTTTGCAAACTATTTATAAAATCACTAAGTGTTTTAATTTGACTTTCTTCTAAAGGAAATGCTTCTTTAGAAAGATTAAAATCATTTCTTACTTTTATTACATTTTTTATATCAGAGATTATTTTTGCTAAATTTTCAATGCTATAATTATAATTTTTCATTAATTGAATAGCGCTAGAAAAATCAAAATTAGCTATAATATCTTCATTACTCATAGCTTTTTCACATTCATCGATAATTTCTAGTTGAGCTTGAAGTTGGGCTTTTTCATCTAGATTAGCTGTATTTAATTTATCTAAATTTTCTTTTAATATATTAATTTTTTCCGTTAATAATTCTAAAGCCGTCATTTTATTCCTCCCAATTTTCTACTAAATGTAATGTTTCAAAATAAAATGAAAGATCATTTATTCTTTGTGTAAAATTTTCAATGAATTTTTTACGGCTAATTCCTAAATCAAATGACAAAACATCAATATTTATGTGTTTCTCTTGAATTCTTCTAAAAATAATTTCTCTTATATTTAAGAATAAATTATTTATTTTTTCTTCAGCCATTATTATCTTCCTCCTAAATTTGATTCCATAGATTTTACATATTCATCTCTTATCATTGCTTGCAATCCAAGTTGTTGAGGATCTTCTCTTTCAATTGCAGCAATTTGAGTTAAAATTTGTTCACCATATTTCTTAATTATTTTATCAGTTTCATCTTGAATATTATTGCCTGTTAATAATGAAACTGTTAAAATCATTATTCCTTCATCATTAACCATTCCCGTATTAGTATTTAATTTAATATAAGAAACCGTTATTTTATTATTTCTAGCAGAAAAAATTGTTCTACCAAATTTTTCTTTAAATTCTTTATCATTTACTTTAAGAGCTATGTTATTATTCTTTTTTTGTTGAATAAGTCCTGATTGAGCTTTATCAAAAATACTAAGAAGACTGCTTGAATAATTTTCTTTTATTTCATCGGGAATCATTGGTTGCATTTCTTCATTAACGAAGAAAAAGACTCTTGGTGGTTCTATTTCGACAATTTTGCCTTCTTTTGCTTTATTAACAATTTCATTATCTATATTCATTAAATTATTACTTAAAGATTCATATTCTTCTATATAAGCAACTAAGTAATCTATATCATCTTTATCAGAATAATCAGTAGCTTGAATATTTTTTATTAATTTTTCTATTTCACTTTTAGCATCAAATAGTTTAATTGCTTTTATAGTAGCCAATACTTTACTATATTCAAATTCTTTTTCAGCCATGCCCTTTTCATTAAGTTCTTTTAATTCCTCTTCAGTTAAGGAACAATAAACTCGGTATTGCGCTATTTCTTCTGGAGCAAGATCACTTAATATAACATAATATTTATTTAATAAGGAAATTGTTTGTCCTTTTAATTCATCATATTTATCTTTAGCCCGATCAAAATCTTCTTCATAATTTAAAATTCCTTGGGAATTATCATCACTTAATTTTTCAATATTATCTTGTTTCTCTTCTGCATTCGTTGATTTATTTTTTGCTTCTTCTTCATTAGTATTAACTTTTTTAGGCGTAATCGCTTTAATTTTTTTCAAAGTTTTCATCAAAGGATATACTCTAATTGCTATTCTAGAACTAGCTCCTAACATATGCTTTTCACATAGTTCTTCAATCAGTTCTCTATTAAAAGCCTCACCATAAATTAAATCATTAATCATATCAATTTTAGTTTGTAAATCTTCTCTTTTAGCAATTAATTCATTAATCACTTCTGAACAATTTTGTAATTTATCACTTGCCAATATTTCATTATAAGTTCTAATTGCTACTGCATTTTCCAGATTATTTAACTTTTTAAACGCTTCCAATATCGAAAAACTTTTTTCTAAACTCATATCTAAAGCAAGAATACTTTCTTTATGAGCAAGTAAAAAATCAATATTTTCTTTTCCTAATTGTAATGCTTTATCTATTCTTTCAAACTTCTTTATTTCTATAATAGTTTTTCTTTGCTCAGAAAATATTTCATTTAAATCTTCTTTTACAAGCGAAATAAAATTATTCCAATGTTGTTGAGCAACTAACATATCTTTTTCGTAAACTGTATTTGGCATTTTTTTACTTCCTTTCGTATTAACTACACTCTATATCATAAATCAATTATAACATTATTTAAAAAAACATACAATATAAGAATTTTCCCTTATTAAAAGAGATAATATTTCTATTATCTTTTTTTAATTATCAATCTTTATAATAAATAACCGGTCCACCTATACTATTAGTTTCGATTAATCTAATCTTTGTATTATCAGTAGTATAATAACATTTACCTAATTCATATTCATATTCTCCTTTTTCATAACGACAAGTTTTATCATTACTATCACATTTAGGACACCAATCATTTACTGTTTCATAATCGATACCTACTGGGACAATGATATATGTATTAGCTGCTTGACCATAAAAATAACCTATATCATAATTTAAAATATATTTGCCATCTTCTACATTAATACTCTTTAATTTAGCTCTTCCTTCTTCTTTACCATCACTCATGCGATTATATGGAACATTAATACCATCTTTCAAAATTTCTTTGGTTTCATTATTAATTGATTTATAAGTTCCAACAAAACAAGAATAATCACCATTTAATATTTGTTCTTCACATTTATCTTTTATTTTGGCATCAATTTTGATAATTGGAAATTCTTTTTCATATTTAGCTTCAACTTTAGCAATTAAGAAGTGAGTTTCAGCATAAACACCAGCACTTACAAAAGCCCCAATTTCTATATTACCATCAAACTCATTATCACTTAAACTCATATAATTTACTTGGCCTTTAGCATATACTCCCAAAGGGGATTCAATACCTGCTTCCATAATCCGGCAAAAATTAATATTAACTTTAGGATTTAAACCTAACTTAGCTTCGGCTTTACCTAAAATATCATAAGAACTATCTTTTACTTTAAAATCAAAATTCTTATAAAAGCCTTTATTATTATGACCAAAAAGAATAGTAAAATTATTTTTTACATTTACATTAGCTTTTAATAATAGTTCTAATTCTTTTATGAGATCTACTTCTAAATCAACACTTAACCCTAATATTGGTGTTGGAATAATCATTTTGCCAATAGTTATATCATCTTTAGAACTATCATTTGGGGTTTTATTTAATAAGTCTTTAAATAAACCAACACTTACATTTAAATTGTCACTAACATCTTTATCATAATTAAATTTAAATTCTTTAGTTTCAACTGGATTAATATTAAAATCTGTATTTATATCAATATCTAAAGAGGCACCAATATCATGTTTAAATAAAGTTATATCAGCATGAGCTTTTAATCTTATAATAAGTTCTATATCTAATTTCATATCATGACTTTCTAAAGCACTTTTAAATATTCCTTTATTACCATGTTCTAAATTAAGACTAACTAAAACTTTAGCACTGCCATCTCTTTGATAATTAATATCGATATCTATTATATCTTTAGCATAAACTTTAGGAACAATATTATCTAAAAGTCCATCTTCTACTATAGCTACTTTAATATAATCTTTTAATTCTTCATTTTTAATAAAATCATTTAGTTTTAAATTAAATTCACCATAAATATCCAATTCTTTAAATAATTCTTCTAAAGTTGGTGCACTAGTAGTCATTACATAATTATTATTTTCTTTATTTACTTCATTTATTTTAAAGGCAATTACATCATTATTATTTTGATAATATAAAATATCATCTTTCTTAAATTCTTTATTAGAGTAAATAGTATAATAATTTTCATC
>CANQZM010000059.1 GCA_947628345.1 uncultured Bacilli bacterium | reverse complement strand
GAAAGTCAAACAAAAGAGTTTAAACTTTTGAATTTGGATAATTTTTATATATTGTTTTTTATTATTATAATGGCAGTCATAATTACTTATAAAAATTATCTAGATATCTCGTATTTTTTATTAGTTACCATTAACTATATTCGATTAAAAATACATCAAAGCAGTAATAATTAAAATATCATTGACACTGATATTTTTTTATTTTATCCTAATTATTGAGGTGTTAATTATGTTTGTAGATACACATTGCCATATTAGTAAAAAATATTATGATGATATTGATGTGATTATGAAAGAATGTCTACAAAATAAGGTATCAACAATTATAATTTCTTGTTGTGAAAAAGATGAAATTGAAGAATCTTTAGAAATTCTTTCTAAATATGATTATGTTTATGCAACTTTCGGTTTTCATCCAGATCAAATTGATAAGGTCCAAAAAAAAGATTTGGATTTATTGGAACAGTTGATTATAAATAATAAAAAAATTATAGGAATAGGTGAAATAGGATTAGATTACCATTATCCAACAGACAAAGAAAAACAAAAACAACTTTTTGAACAGCAATTACTTTTAGCAGAAAAATATCAACTTCCTGTTGTGATACATAGTAGAGATGCTACTAAAGATACTATAGATATATTAAAACAACACAAAGTTAAAGGAGTAATTCATTGTTTTTCAGGAAGCATAGAAACAGCTAACATTTATATAAACATGGGATATAAACTAGGAATAGGTGGAGTTATAACTTTTAAAAATAGCAAACTAGAAAAAGTTGTAGAAAAACTATCTCTTTCTGATATTGTTTTAGAAACAGATAGTCCATTTTTAGCTCCAAGTCCGTTTAGAGGAACTCAAAACAGTCCCAAAAACATCCCAATTATTGTAGAAAAAATAGCTACTTTACATAATGTTTCCATTTTAGATGTAGCAGAAAAGACGACTCAAAACTGTACTGAAATATTTGACTTAAAAAAATAATTATGATAAGGTTTTAATATAATTGGGAAGTATATATAGTGAAAAGAGGTAACATAATGAAGAAGGAAGAAACCAATGAAAATAAGCATTTACGAGTAACAATAATATCCCTTATTTTTGTAGTTATATTAGTGCTGTTGGTAATTGTACTTTCCTTTTCAACATATTTTCACACAGAAAAAGCAAAAATATATAATTATAATAATACTGAAAATGTGTCTATGACTTATGCAGAATCAACTAATAGTATTTCAATTGCAAATGCTTTTCCTATTAGTGATGAGGCAGGAAAAACCTTAAAAGGAAAAGGAGAATATTTTGATTTTTCAGTAACAACAAAAGTAATTAAAGGAAATCCAGTTGAATATGAAATAGTTGCAGTTAAAGATAATAATTCTACACTTTCAGATAACGAAGTTAAAATTTATTTAGAAAAACAGGAAAATGGTACATATGAACAGGTATTAAAGCCTAAGGAGTTTGAACCTTTACAAGAGGAATCTAATATTGGTGCACCTATTGGTTCAATGGTTTTATTAAAGGTTAAAAAAACATCTAGTGGTAATGATAATTACCGATTAAGAATGTGGGTTAGTGATCAAGCTAATATTCAAGAAGTGAAAACTTATAGTATTAGAATTAATGTTTATGGTAAAATGGCCAAATAATATTATTTATAATGTTATAAAAACACATGGATAGGGTGAAACTAGTGGAAAATTATGATTCAAAAAATATTTTGTTATCAGTTTTAGGAATTGCTATTTTATTAATTGCATTAGTAGGCTTTTCTTATGCTATTTTTACATTTACTTATAATTCAAGTCAACATAATGTTTTAACAACTGGTGCAATCCGTATGGCTTATATAGAAGGATTAACTAATGTCATTGATATAAAAAAAGCTATACCAATAAGGGATGAAATTGGAGTTTTACAAAAGGACTATTTTGATTTCCAAGTTTCTTCTAAGATTACTGGAAAAACTAAAATTAATTATCAAGTGATTGTTAGAAATATAACTAATGAAGTAAAGAGTGATAAAAAGTCATTAGATCCTAGTAAAATTAAAATTTATTTAGAAAAGGAAAATGGTAGTATTTATGAAGCTGTTAAGGGACCAATAAAATTTAGTGATTTAACCGGGACTACAGATGACTTAGAAAATAATAAAATATTATATATTGGCCAATTTTCTAATGATGGTTTTGGAACTATTGAAGAAAGCACTAAATTCAAATTAAGAATGTGGTTAGATGAAGATGCTGAACTTGATGCAAATCAAAAAATCTTTAAGATAAAAGTAGATATAAAAGCAACTACAGAATAAAACTATCTTTTTTATTTTCTTTTAAAAAGAAAGGTGATATTATATATTATAAAGAATAGAACAGGAGGTGCTTATGGAAAATAAACCAGCCAATTTAAAATTAGAAAAAAAACCAAAAAAAAATGCACTACATGTTCTATACCAAATATATCACTTTATAGCTAAAATAATTTTATATTCACTATTAATAATATTAATTTTGATTGCAATAATCTTTTTACTATATTTTATAGATGAAGAAAAGAATATTAAAGAGGGTAAAAACAAGCCACCATTATTTGGAGCTTATGTTATAGTTAGTCCTAGTATGGTTCCAACAATTCAAGTTGAAGATGCAGTTATTATCAAGAGAATGGAAGAAAGGGAGTATAAAGTTGGGGATATAATCACTTTTTATTCTACTAGTTCTAGATATTCAGGATTAACTGTTACTCATAGAATAGTTGGAATAGAAAAATCAGAAAAAGGTAAAATTCTTTTTAGAACTAAAGGTGATAATAATAATACAGAAGATGATACTTTGACATCATATGATAATGTATATGGAAAGGTTATTTTAAAGATTCCCAAAATCGGTTATTTACAATATTTTTTGCTTAATTCTTATGGATTAATCTTATTAGTATTTATACCGTGTTTAGGAATTATTATATATGATCTTTTAAAACTTATACGTATTATTTTTAGAAAAAAAGTTTAAAAAAATCTGAGTAAATAAAAGGGGTATGCTATGAAAAAAATGATGTTAGAATATTTAAATATAATTGCTTATACTATAACAGGATTAGTTTTTGGTTTAACTTTTTTCCTGCTAATTTTAAATTTTTATCATTATCGTGATATTAATATTACATATAAAAAATGCAATAATGATAAACAAATAGAACAGGAATTAATAACCAAATTAAATAAAATAGATGATAACATTAAAAATGTAGAAATTAACAAATATAAAGGAACAGAGGATATATCTAGTTTATCTAATATTAATAATAGATTAAGCATGTGTACCAAATCTATAAATACCTTAGAATTTCAAAATATATTGCTTAATGAAAAAGTTACAATTAAAAATGTTTATGATATGATTCAATTTTATCAAGATAACATTGCAAATGAATGTTTAATAAAACAACTTTATGAGTTGTTCTTAGCTGAAGACAATAAAATTAATATATCAAATTTACAAACAATTGCTCCTTTTATTAGGAAAAATATTGATCAATTGATTAAAGCACCAGATTATATGCAAAAAGTAATAAAAAATAACAGTAGTTATATGTTTAGTAGTCAAGAATCTAAAAATGAATTATATAACCAAACAAAAGATAGTTATTATGCGTTATTGGATAATTATAGTCAAGCCATAGATTTCATTTATGATATTTCCCTATGGTATAAAAATATTGTAGGAGGCTATAAAAATGAAGAAGATGCTTAATGCTTTATTTCTTATATTAAAATGGACATTATTTATGATTTCAATTGGTCTAGTCTTTTATATTGTTTTAGCTATGTATGATAGGCTTGAAAAAAGTCTGATTGAAGGCTTTGATATTCTACTTCCTTACTGTGTTGTTTTAACTTTATTTATCATAAATATAGGTTTAGGGCAGAAGCAAGTGACTGATAATAGTTTTTATAATATAACATGTTGTTTGGTTTTTACTACAATTATCGTGGTATCACTAAGAACTATTTATGATAAGAATATGATTTTAAATGAACTTATGGGTTATAATATGAATTTTTATTATTTTAGTGATTTTTTAACTTTTATGAAAGTTTTATTATATGGAATAAGTATAGCAAATATATTTTTTATGTTTAAAGATTGTGAAACAGATAAAAAATCACTAAAACAAAAGAAACTTGTTACTAAGGTAAACCCTAAAACTTTAAATGAGACAAATATAGAAGTTTTATAGACTTCTATGTTTTATTTAGATATAATAAATATGCGGTGATGTTATGGAAGACTTTAATTTTAAAAAAAAGTATGGTCAAAATTTTTTAAAAGATAAAAATTTACTGGCCAAAATTGTTTCACTTGCTGATATAAAACCAAATTCTTTAACTATAGAAGTTGGTCCAGGACAAGGTGATTTAACAAAAGAGTTAGTAAAAATATCAACAAATGTTATAGCTTATGAAATAGATGATGATCTAAGAACAATTTTAGAAAAACAATTTAGTGATGTTGATAATGTCGAAATTATTTTTGATGATTTTTTAAAAAGAAACATTAAACTAGATATTAAAAACAAAAAATATGATTATTTATATTTTGTTAGTAACGTTCCTTATTATATTACAACACCAATTTTAATGAAATTAATAGAGTCCAAGGAAGATTTTGAGAAAATCGTCATGATGGTTCAAGAAGAAGTCGGTGAAAGGTTTAGTGCAAAGCCGGGGACCAGAGAATATGGATCAATTAGTGTTTTTTTAAATTATTATTACAATATAAAGAAAGAATTAAAAGTTAATCGAAATATGTTTATTCCTAAACCAAATGTTGATAGTGAAATTATTTCTTTTTCTAAAAAGAAAGATCGATTGGTTTTAAAAAATGAAGAGTTTTTTTTCAAATTAGTAAAAGATAGCTTTCAACATAAAAGGAAAAATATTAAGAACAATTTAAAAAAATATGATTTACAAAAAATAGAAAAAATATTAAGAGAAAATGATTTTAGTTTAAATGATAGAGCAGAACAAATACCAATAGAAATTTTTGTTAAGATTAGTAATGAGTTATCTTAAGAAAAATATATTTCTGAAGAATTTATTGATTATATCGCAAAACCATTTACAAAAGATAAAATTAAAGAAAAATTAGATAAATTATTTATAGATAGCAAAAAAGAAAATCAAGAAACTAATAAAATAGAAAACAAATTAACAAGTGAAGGAGTTACAACTGATTCAAATGAAGCAGCCACTTACGTATTTGATTCTAAAGAAAAAGAGGAATATGTAGTTATTGATGGTGAAAGAAAGGGTTGCAAAAATGATCCTAGGAAATGTAGAATAATATATAAAGCAAATCAATTTTAAAAAAAGCACCTTGCACTATTAGATTAAATATTGGCAAGTACAAAATAGTTTTATGCCATTTTTCAATTGATGTAAGATATGATTGCTTTAGTGTATGGAGATATGTTATGGATGAATATAAAATTGATATAGAAAAAAAAGATTCAAGGGTCAAAAACAACAGCATATTAATGAAAAAAATTAATGTTTTTAATGCAATACCAAGAGATAATTTAAAAGGAATAGTTATTTATTGCCATGGATTAGGCAGTAATAAAAATATGGTTATAAGATTTTGTGATAGACTATTAGAAAATAATTTGGGAATTTATGCTTTTGATTTTCCTGGCCATGGAAAAGATAAAACAGATTTTTCTCAATTTACTTTAGGCAGGTGTATTGATTATTTAAATAAAGTAATTAGTTATGTCAAAAAACAACACCATGTTCCTATTTACCTATTTGGTTGTAGTTTTGGTGGTTTTGTAATTTTAAATAGACTTTTAGAAAAAAAGTCTGATATCGAAAATACTATATTAATGTGTCCAGCAATAAATTTTTGTGAAATCATGGAAAATAAATCTGGTATTTCTGATGATTATTT
>CANQZM010000058.1 GCA_947628345.1 uncultured Bacilli bacterium | reverse complement strand
TTATCAAAGTTCAATTTTTAAAAGTTGCATAAGAAAACCTCTAGAAAAATTCTAGGGGTTTGTCAACAGTCTGACGATTTATTAAAATCGTTTTAATACTACTTACTCCACTTCTTAAGGTTTATTAAGTAAATTTACTAACCAAAACTTAATTATTTACTTAATCTTGACTAGTTATTATTATCCTTTTTAACTAATTTTTTTTGTTGAGCATAATTTTCATCTTCTGTCATTCTTAATACCTTTGATTGAAATTCTTCTCCTAATTCAGGAATAAATAATGATAAATTTTCACTTGAATTTTTTCCTAGCATTGTAGAAACAACTTCTTGTTTAAATGGTAAAATTTGATTTATCAAAAATCTAAAATGTTTAAAGGAATCTATTCCCATTTTATGCTTTGTTATCATTTCTTCAAGATTACCAATAACTACACTTTCACGATTAATTCTCAATTTATTATTTATCCAAGATCTTTCTATTACTTCTATTTCATTATTATCTTGTTGATCTGGACTACTTTTACCAGTTATTGAACGTCCTCTAATACCTTTGGCCAAATCATCATGAAGATCAATATCTTTATTACAATAATTTAATTGGTAAGTATACTCATTTGGAAGATTGCTAAATTGTCTATTATAAAGTTTATACAAAATAGTTTCTTCAACATTAAAGTTTTCAGTTTTGCTTTGAAAATTTAAGAATAATTTATCACTAGCTAGTTCAAAATGCATAAAGCCATATTCTTTACTCCATAAAACTAAACTTGATGTTTTTCCAACATTAAATTCTAAATGATCAACATCATTATTTTCTCTTTTAATATCAAGTTCACAACTAAATATAGAATTATAGTATATAGAACCATAGTTATTTTTATCATGAACATCATCTATTTTTCTTGTTGCATTATAGCAAATATCTTTACTATCTATTTCTGTATGATATCCATATATTGCAGGAGTACCTTTCTTAATATTTTTCTTAAATAATTTCTTATATTGTATAAAGCCTACTTCCTTATTATTTTGATCTATAATTAACCAACGGTTTGATTTATTTGGTCCAATCAAATTATATCCTAATATTTCTAATAATTTTTTTTCATGTTCAATATTATTTATTTTTTTAATTGAATTTTTTCTTTCTTCAAATTCCTCTCCAATTGCATAACATCTAGTCATTTCATCCCAACATTTTTCTTCTATTTCTTCTTCAGTATCAGTGTCATTGTAAATAATATCTTTGTCTAACTCTTTATACACCTGCATTAAAATTGGTAATTCATCTTGAGTTACATAACCAATAAATGAATGATGATTTTTTAAATCATTAATAATGTATTGTTGTTTATCATTATCATATTGGCTTAAATCTAATCCTTCTTGTGTAGATAAATCAAGTAAGTCGTATCCATCATCTTCTTTATGTTTTAAACAGATAAAACTAGAACATTCCATAAATGTATAAGTATTATGAGAATATTCTCTTAATTGATTTTGATATTTTTTTACAATACAATCTAATTCATACCATTTTTTTAATAAAGGATTTTGTTCTATAACAATTTCAAGTATTGCATCAACAGAGGTATCTTTTTTAGAACTATTTCTTTTCATTTTTTTATTAAAATTTAATAAATCAGTTAATTTTTCACTATTTTGTTTATTAAACCTTGAAAATTCAATTTTATATTTAATATATAAATCTCTAATCTTTTTATAATTGTTATACTCTAAATCTAATTGTTTTAAATCAATCATAAATCAAACCTCCCTAAATAACTGTATTATAACATAAATTTAATCATTTTAAAACCCGAACTACAAAAGTCCGAGTTTGGTATCTATTTTTACTCGAATTTTCCGAGTTTCCTATCTACTTGGTGCGAACGACGTATTATCTACAACTTTATAATTTAATTATTTAAATTATTAAATAGTTAAGTAGTTCTATTATATTTACATTATTCTTTTTACATCATCAGAAATATAAGGCAAAATAATACGTTTACCATTTTCTAATACTTCTGAAGCACTATTTCTATTTTCGTCATAATCATATTCTTTAAAAGGTTTTAATGCTTGCTTTTTATACTTTTCTAATAAACCTCTTAAATAATTAGGGTCAAAATTATTATTTTTATAACAATCATCTATATTAATTAATCCTGAAATAATAAGGTATGCTAAGTTGGATTCGAAAAGTTCGAATAGATTCGTCACTGGTGCGTATAAAAAAGAAGTCGAATAACTTTTCTCACATTTAATAATAGATAGTAATAACTACTAACTAATATAGTTTACTAAAAATTTTACATTTTCAACTAACAGATTTGTACATTTTTACATATAATTGCTTAAAAGAAATATTTTCATGGTAAAATAAATAGTAGGAAGGTAGTGAATATAATGAACCAAGAACAAAATAATCAAGGCTCAAGTAACGCATTTAATCAAAATTTAAATGTTAGTCAATCAACATTTAATAGCCAACAACAAGTTAATACAGATTATCAACAAATAACAAATCAAATGAATATGCAACAGCCAACACCTCAACCTATGAATTCTTTTGAAAGTGAAAACAGTAGTCAGAATTTCAATAGTAAACCACCAAAGAAAAGAAATCTAGGTTTGATTGTGGGAATAGCCCTAGTAGTAATTGCAGTAATTATTGGAATATTTGTTTTTGCTAATAATCGTGTAAGTACAAGTGGCTTGGTTGGTAATAAAAACAAATTAAATGCTACTATTTTAATTGGTGGCTTAAATGGTAAATTAGTTAAAACAACTAATGGAAGTGATTGGGAAGATATTAAATTACCTTCAAATGATAATATAAGTCCTTCTGGTTTAGCAATAAATGGTATTGATTATGTAAATGGAGAGTATATTCTATACACAAGAGTTCAAGGAACAAATGGTGGTATGAATAATAATACTGTATTATATAAAAGTTCTGATGGACTTAATTGGGAGTTGCTGACTTTTAGTGATGGATCTTTTCCAAAAAATTTGAGATCAATAGAATATATAAACAATAATTATTATTTTATTAGTCAATGGGGAGCATTAGTAACAAGGCAAATTTATTATGGTCAAAATCTAAATACAACGACAAAACTACTTGAAAACGATGATTTATTTTCTGTTTATGATGCCTATGCAGTAGCTTATGCTTATGGAAATGATAAGTTCATAGTTCACGTAGAAAGAAATAAAAAGAATTGGGAATCTAAAGATGCTAAAACAAAATATTTTTATATTAGTAATGATGGCAATAATTTTGAAAAGTATGAAACCGATATAGCAATTTATGAAATGGGATTTGGTAATAATGTATTTGTTGGTGTTGATGCATTTGAAACTTATGGTATTTATACAAGCAGTGATGGTATAAATTGGACAAAGACATATGAATTTGATGATTATGCAAGTGATTATGGGATAGTTTATAGGGATAATGTTTTCTATGTTTGGTATAACGATACTATTTATACAAGTAATGATGGTAGTACTTGGAAAGAATTTTATAAAAATTCCATTGATAAAAATATAATAGATTTTGATTATAAAAATGGTGTTTATGCTTATACTTCTTTGTATAGCGAAAGAAATCCGAAAAATTATGAAAATGAGTATTCTTTTAAAGCATTTGTAAGTACTGATGGAAAAGAATGGATAGAAAGTACTTTTAATATAGAAGATTTTGATTCTTCAACACTCTATATATTAGATTAGTGGGATAAAATGGAAAATTAAATAACATTAAAAGAAACATTGAAGCAATTAGCCTCATATGGTGCTGTATGGTGTGGTGTTGCTAGTGCAATTATAGTTTTCATAGTAGAAATCATATTATGTTCAAAAAAAATTATTTTTGCTGGAATTGAAAAGAAAATAGAACAAGCTAGGCAAAAAGGGAATGTAATTAAAGGATATAGAGTGAACTGTAGATTTAACGATAGATATCCAGAAGAAAAAACAGCAAATAGAATGTGGATAGCATCTTATAAATATGAATTAAATGGAAAAGAAAGAGAATATCAAGTAGTATCAACGAGTGTTGAGCCATCTCTATCAATAAATCTATATTATACCAATTCAAAAAAAGTATTTAGTGAATATAATGTGGGTAAAAATCCATTGCAAATTTTATTGTATATTATTCCTGTATTAGTTGCCTTCGTTATAATGATGTTAATGGGATATAATTTCAAGAATTAATTTTAATTTAGTACTTTGTTTAATTATATTATAAAAAAGTTTCAAAAAAATATTTTATTTGCACACCGTTATTGGATAGTCAATAGCGTAGTGTGTTATCATTTTGGAAAAAATGGTTTTATTACAGTCAAGTATTTTTAATTACTTGGCTTTTTTATATGTACAAAAAAACTAACATTTCTGTTAGTTGCTATTATCTCGATATTATGGTTCGAGTTTCATATCATAATGGTGCCTGTGATCGGACTTGAACCGATACGGTATTGCTACCATTGGATTTTGAGTCCAACGCGTCTACCAATTCCACCACACAGGCATAATACAATTATATCATAAATATAAAAAGTATCAAGCAGATACTTCGTCAATTTCACTATATTTTGATAAATATAAATCTGTATCCTCATCATTATTAGTTGTTTCTGCTACAAAATTACTAATTTCTGGAAGTGCGTCAATGCTTGGTAATCCAAAATAATCTAAAAATTCATTAGTAGTTTCATAAAGAATTGGTCTTCCTGCTAAATCACTTCTTCCTGATTCTTTAACGAACCCTTTGGCTACTAATTTTCTAATCATTTGAGAGCTTGACACGCCTCTAAGTTTATCCACATCAATTCTAGTAATTGGCTCATTATATGCAATAATTGCTAAGGTTTCTAAAGCTGCTTGACTAAGCATATTAGTTTGAGGGTTTTCAATTAATTTTTGATAATATTCTTTATGTTCCAATTTAGTAGTTAATTTAAATCGATTACCCAAAAAATTAATTCTAATTCCTCTATTATTTGCCTCATACTCTTCTCTTAATTGTTTTATTAACAGTTTTGCACTTTCTCCATCAATTTCTAGTACATCTTCAATTTGTTCTATACTTAGCCCGTCTTCTCCTACTACAAATAATAAACCTTCTAAAATGGCTAGTTGATTCATTCTATCACCTCACACATAATATCATCAAATGTATCATTTTGAGTAATTAATATTTCCTTATTTTTAGACATCTCTAAAATGGCTAAAAACGTAACTACTACATATTCTCGTGATACAATTGGAAATAATTCTGAAAAAGTCAATTTTCTTTTGGTCTTCAGTAATTGGAAAATTTCTTTTCTTCTAGTTGAAACTGTAATTCCTTTTTCTGTTACCTTGGTTTTTAAAGGTTGTGATTGTTTTTTTCGTTCTAAATATTTTTGAAAGGCATCCAATAAATCATCTAATGTTATATTACCTTTTATTTCAGATTGATTTTCTATATAATTTTTTACATTGCTTGGTGCCTTTGTATACACTTCTTTTCTAATTAGTTCTTTTTCTTTTAACACTTTAGTAATTTTTTTATAAGATTCATATTCTAATAATCTCTTAACTAATTCTTCACGAGGATCATCTTCTATCTGTTCCTCTTCTACCTGTTGATTAGGTAATAATAACTTTGACTTTATCTCCAATAACTCAGCTGCTAAAACTAAATATTCACTTGCTACTTCTAAATTTAGTTTTTCTTGATACTCAATATATTCTAAATACTGTTGTGTTATTGTTTCAATTTTAATATCAAAAATATCCATTTTATTTTCTTTAATCAAATGGAGTAATAAATCCAACGGTCCTTCAAACTCATGGATTTTTAAATCAAAGTTCATATCATCACATTCCTCAAGTATAATTATATCATGTATAATCTATTTAGTAAATTGATTGATGTAGCTAGTTATCAAATTATTATATATATATTTGATAATTTTTTCACAAAAAAATGACTATAAATAGTCATTTAAATTTAATTAATTACAAAT
>CANQZM010000057.1 GCA_947628345.1 uncultured Bacilli bacterium | reverse complement strand
GGATAATCTCCTTGCCTTTTTTGTTTTAGTATGATATAATATCCAAGACAAAAAAGGGGAGGGGAATAACTTGTTAGATTTTAATGAAAGAGTTAAACCATTAGATTTTATAAAATATGAAAAGGAACTAAAAAAAGACATCAGAATAAATAATTTTTTTGATACGTTTACACTAACTTCTTACGTTGTTGAATTTGGTATATTTACGAAAATATTTCCCAATATTGCAGCTTTAATACCATTTTTTGTATTATCTGGGTTATTTTCTGCAAAATTAACAGATATTGATAAACTTAAAATAGCGGACTATATTCATGAGGAAATAACAAAAACAGATACCTATAAAACGAGCATAGAAGTATATGAAAATTATCAGAGAAAGTTATACGAATTTATTACTGGTAAATTAGGTCTTTCTAATGAATTTGAAATATCCTATACATTTATGGAAATGTTAAATAATGGTATTTTGTCTAATTCTGGCAGTCATAGATATACTTTAGAATATGAAAAGAAAAAATATACAAAATATGAAGTCTTTGAATTAACTGGGATGAGACTTGCTACTGGACACTCAGTATGTAGACATAGATCTAAAGCTTTAATTGACTTACTTAGTAATATTAATAATGATAATTTAGCTATTTATTTGACTTGCGTCAATACTGTCAAAAATAAAGAAAAAACTTCACCATACATATTAAAGAATTTAAAACCAAATCATACAAACTGTTTGATAATTGATAAGAGTACTAATAATGGCCTAATTGTAGATCCTGCTAATAATTATATTACTGGAACAAGCGATTTAAAAATATTTTCTCCACCTAATTCTCCTAATTATGATTTAATATTATATCATAAAGTACATCAAAAACCAGGAAATGATAATACTATTAAAGATAACGAAGAAGATACTATATTGTTTTATCAACCAAGGAGATTCTTGCGAATTAATAATGACAAAACAGACTCTGAATTAACTCCATATGACTATGATTTAATTAAAAAAAGTCTTAATTATGATAGTAAATATACCGTAAGTGCGATTAATCCTTATATAAAAGCAAGAGAGTATCTTAATTTTTATAAACAAACAAAACCCACACTAGAAACTATGGAAAAGTTATATACTGATATTATTCCTATAAATCAAAAAGTTTTGAAAAAACATATAATTAAATAATATATAAACTTCCTATAATTGATATTATGTTAACTTCTATAAATAATTTTATATTTAAATTATAATTTAACTATGTACTCTATTCAAATAATATTAATTTTATTGTTATTCTCTATTTATTATATATTTAAACAAAATACTAACATATTATAAATAAAATTTAAATATAATCTGTTAGTATTTTTATTTTAATTTATAAAAATATTATTATATATTTATACTAATTATTAATAATATAACTATATAATAATTAATTGAAATAATCAAATAATTAAAATAATACTAAGTTTAATTAATATTATTATCCCCTACTTTTACTTAAAATTAAGTAGGGGAAATAGATGTATTTTTTGTATAAATTTCAATATATTGACAATAATACTACTAAAAGGAGGAATTATTGTGTCTAAAAGAAAAGAGAGTACTAATATTAAATGTGATGTAGAAAGTTGTAAACATAATGATTATGATGAGGGAATTTGTAAGTTAAGTGAAATTAAAGTTAGTTGTACATGTGCAAATGATGAATGTGATTGTACAGATAGTACTATTTGTGATAGTTTTGAAACAGAAAATGAAAAAGAGTAGATACTACTCTTTTTATATTAATTTATCTAGAATACTCTCTCCTATTTCTGGTTTTTCTAAATTAAAATTATCAGCAATAGTAGCACCAATGTCAGCAAAAGTTGAAAGTACTGGTAATCTTTTTGGATCAGTAAAACCTCTACTATACAGAATAACAGGAACATTTTCCCTAGTATGATCACAACCAGCAAAAGTAGGATCATTACCATGATCAGCTGTAATAATTAATAAATCATCAACTTCTAATTTATTTAGTAACATTGGAATTTCTACATCTAATTCTTCAATTGCTTTTGCATAACCTTCAACATCTCTAGTATGACCATATAAACTGTCAAAGTCAGCTAAATTAACCATACAAATACCAGTAAATTGCTTGTCCATAATATCTGAAAATTTATTAATTGCTCCTATATTACTAGTAGCCTTGATTGATTTGTTTATCCCTACTCCATCAAAAATATCGTTTATTTTTCCAATAGCAATAACATTATAATTATTTTCATTCAAATTATCCAATATAGTCTTTTTAGGTGGTTTTATTGCATAATCTTTTCTACCATTATTTGAAAAATGATATTTACCACTAGTACCTAAAAATGGTCTAGCAATTACTCTACCAATTCTCCAATCCTCTTTTAAAGTGATAGCTCTAATTTTCTCACAATATTTATATAAAGTTGAAACAGGAATAATATCTTCATGAGCAGCAACTTGTAAATCAGAATCAGCTGATGTATAAACTATTAAATATCCATAATTTAATTGTCTATCACCTAATTCATTAATGATACTTTCATTATTACAACATTTATTACCAATTACACGTCTACCGGTAACTAATTCAATTTCATCCAATAACTCTTGACTAAAACCATTATTAAAAGTCTTAAATTCAATATTATTAGAAATACCCATCATTTCATAATGACCGTTTAAAGTGTCTTTACCAGCGTTATTAGGTCTAGCAATTGTATAATATGCATCTACTTCGTTATTTTCGCTCATATTAACAGTATCTAACAAGCCAATTTTTTTAAGATTAGGTATAAATAAATTACATTTTTCTTTGATATGACTCAATGTATTAGCACCAACATCGTGGTATTTAGATGCATCTTGTGCTTCCCCTACTCCTAGGGAATCTAATACCATTAAAAATATACGCTTAAATTTCATTTTTTTAATCTCCTTTATGGTCACGTGGATGATATTTTTTATAATCTTCACTTACTTTTTCATCACTAACATGTGTATATATTTTAGTAGTCGCAATATCAGAATGACCCAACAGTTCTTGAATACTCCTTAAATCAGCCCCTCGTTTTAATAGATGTGTAGCAAAAGAATGTCTTAGGGTATGAGGAGAAATATTTTCATCTAATCCTTGTTTTCTTAAAATTAATTTTAGATTTTTAAAAAAACCTTGCCTAGTCATTCTTTTTCCATGATTATTTAAAAAAAGGGCATTACAGTTAATTCCTTTTAGCATCGAATCTCTTATTTCTAAATATAATTTTAAATAATATATACTATATTCACCTAAGGGAATAATTCGTTCTTTACTCCCCTTTCCGGTAACTCTAATAACACAGTTTACAAAATCTAAATCATGAACATCTAGATTAATTAATTCTGAAATCCTTAAACCTGTGCCATACATTAATTCTAACATAGCTTTGTTACGATAGTCAAATGCTGAAGAAAGTTTAATATCCAATAACTGTTCCATTTCTTCAATACTAATTACTTTAGGAATTTTTTTTTGTAATTTTGGTCTTGAAATGGTCTCAGCTACATCATATTTAACTACTTTAGTCTTATATAAGTATTGATGAAAATTCTTAATAACTGTAAGATTATGAGCAATAGTAGTCGTTTTTTCATTAGTAAGAGCTCTTTCTTTCAAAAACATTTCAATTAGCTTGGTATCAATATCCTCAACATTTGTTATATTTTTTTTATCTAAAAATAATTTATACATTTTTAAGTCATATTGATAAGACTCTTTAGTTTTATCAGAAAGTCCTTTTTCAAATACACAGTAATTAATAAAATCTTCAATCGCTACTACTATTTTCATTTAATCACCACTGTTATTGTACTAAATTTATAACTAAAAGTCCATTATTTAAAAATTATTTATAATACTTCTTTACTTAGTCTTTTCTTTTGACTTAGCAAAATAGTAAATATGATTAGAGGAAAAGAACACAATAATTGAGGATACATAAATCGACCTTCACGTCCAGGTAGCATTACTAAAATCATTGCTAAATTAGTTATAATAGGTAAATATACAACTAATAATTTTAATTTATCTTTAACTTTATATATCCCATATAGTAGCATAAATAAAATCGCAAATAAAGCTACATTAGAAGTAATAAAAATTATACTGAATGGTGGATAACATAACGCACCTTTGATAGTAAAAAAACCTGATTGAAATTGTCTATAATTATAATTATTAATTTTATCATTTCCTGTTAACATAACCCATGTCATATCCATTAAATTTGATAAGTGATTTAAACTAATATGCCAAATACAGTATGTTGCATACAAATAACCTTCCACCGCTTGCTTTTTGTTATTCATAACTAAACTATACCATAATTTTAAAAATTCTTTTTTATGAGAGTTTATATATGGTGACCAAGTATTATAGTAATCTCCTGAAAATTTAACTCTATTATAATTATATGGATCATAATAGTTTTTTAAATCATCTAGGCTTTGCATTTTAGATAAAGTATTTAATTGTTCTTCAGTAATCGTTCCATTATTATTATAAATATAAGATATTTGACCTAACATAATACATACTGTTTCAGAAAAAGTAAAAGTAGTCTTTTTTATATCACATGCTTTATAAATATAAGGAACAATAAGGAATCTTAAACTCAAAATAATTATTAAGACCAAAACAATTTTTTTACGAATATTCTTATAAATAAAGATCATTGGTATTAAAGATAATACAAAAGCTCCAACTCCATTATGTCTAAAAAAAGTAATGCCAAAGCAAGCAAATAAAAAGCACAAAAAATTTTTATTTTTATTCAAATTATTTCCATCAGTAAAATAAGCATTAACTAAAAGTATAGTTAATAAAAATAAACAGTATGAATATGCACTATCTTTTACAGGAGCGATGGCCATATGATCAAATGTAGGATTTAAAATAAATAAACTTAAGATAACGGTAATAACATATTTATTAAATCCATATTTATCTAAATTACGGCAAAAATATAGTAAAATACATTCAACAAATAACATATGAAATAATGCACATGCTAATCGACTTTTGTAAATAAACATTGGTAAGCGATAAAATATCATTGTATGGATAATCGGATGCCAATCTTGATAAATTCCCGTTAAGACCTGTTGATATTGATTTTCTAAGTCTTCAGTAAATTGTATAGGATGATATGCAATTAATGCAATTAACATAATAACAAATATATAAATAGCCCAAAAAATATAACTTTTTTTTGTAGGATTATTCTTTTTACTTTTTTTTATTTGCAAATTATCGAGATAATTAATAAATTTATATAAAATAATGCTACTAATCGATGATATAATAAAGAAAAGTAAGTAATTATACCATAGCCATTCCACTGGTGATGTAACTAAACCAAAATATACCCCCATAGTAATAGAAATTATTAATTTTTTATCTTTTAACATAAATATAACTCCTTTATTATAGTATTATTAGTTAAAATATTAATCAAGATATCACAATTTCTAAAAATAACAAACCTATTTTAATATTTTCGTTTCCAAGAAGTTGACCATTAACCGCATTATTTAATGTTTTCTGATATTTCCTATTAAAAAAGGTCTTAATTGTAAATTTAGGTATTGATATGCTTTTCTACTTTCTAGTTTATTAATATCTCTGCTACCAAATAATACAAGTTTAAGACCAAATGATAATAGAATAAGACCCATTATAATAATAAAAACTATATTAATAATTGTATCTTTTTGTAACCTATGAATCATTAGTACCATACTTCCTTATTCTAATTGTACTAAATTTGTTATAAAAAGTCAAAATCTCTTTTAGTGCTTTACTAAATTTTTAACTTTTGTATCAGTGTTATTTGAAAAATCATTTACCCAATTTGAATTTAATTTATCAAGCATTTCCATATGTATCTCATCTTGTAATGATTTATTAATAGAAGTATAAACGTTTATATTTTCCTTCATAAACATTTTTATATTACTGTCATCTTCACAAAATCTTTGACTATTTTGATAATATTCTTTTAATTTAATATAGTTATAATTCCATTGTTTAATCTTATCAAAATTTAAAG
>CANQZM010000056.1 GCA_947628345.1 uncultured Bacilli bacterium | reverse complement strand
ATAAAAAACTAAATTTATAAAATACTATAAATGGTGATTACATGAAAAATATTAAATATGAAAAAATAGTTGAAAAAAATAAGGCCAAAGAAACTAGAGTTCAAAATGCAATAGTTGCTTTTATCTCAGGTGGACTTGTTGGTGCTATAGGAGAAGGGATAATTGAAATATTATGCCACTATTTTAAATTATCTAGAAGTGATGCAGCTGTATTTATGAGTGTTATTCTAGTTTTTATTGCGTCACTTTGTACAGCCTTAGGTTTCTTTGATAAATTAGTAACAAAATTAAAATGTGGATTATTAATTCCAATTACTGGATTTGCTCATTCTATGACAAGTGCTACCTTAGATTATCGTAAAGAAGGACCTATAAGTGGATTTGGTTCTAATATGTTTAAATTAGCTGGATCTGTTATTTTATATGGAGTAGTGGCAGCTTGGTTTTTTGGAATGATTAGATATTTATTAGGAGGAAAAATATGACATTTAAATATAAAAATGTATATGTAAAAGACACATCAACAGTAACAGGTCCATATGAAAAAGATGGGCCCTTAGAAAAATACTTTGATAAGTGTTATAAAGATTTATATTTTGGAACTGATTCTTGGGAAAAAGCTGAACAAAAATTAGTAGAAGATAGTATGAAAATTATATTAAGAAAAACAAAATTAGAAAAAGATGATATTGATTTAGTAATAGGTGGAGATTTATTAAACCAAATTACAGCAACTACATATGGAATTAAAGATGTTGGTAAATCATATTTAGGAGTTTATAATGCTTGTGCTACTAGTATTGAAGAAATAATTATTGCTTCATCTTTAATTGATAGTAAGCGCTTAAAAAAAGTAATATGCACAACTTCTTCTCATAATATGAGCAGTGAAAAACAATTTAGAAACCCTACTGAATATGGAGCTCCAAAGCCTAATACGGCCACTTTTACAGCAACAGGAGCAGCTTCAATTTTATTAACTGATGAAAAAACAGATATTAAAGTAGAATCATCAACAATAGGTAAAATTATGGATTATGATCAAACAGATGTTAATAATATGGGCGCAGTCATGGCACCCGCAGCTGCGTATACGATCAATAAACATTTAACTGATATGAATCGTCAACCTGATTATTATGATTTAATCCTAACTGGTGATTTAGGAATTTATGGTAGAAATATTTTAATTGAGTATCTAAAAGAAGAATATAAACTTGACATTATGGATAATTATAATGACTGTGGGGTAATGCTTTATGATTTAAATAAACAAGAAGAAGTAAAAGCAGGAGGTAGTGGACCCGTTTGTAGTGCCCTAGTAAACTATGGATTTGTAATGAATAAATTGAAAAATAAGGAAATAAAAAAAGTTTTACTAGTTGCAACAGGTGCTCTTTTCTCACCAACTTCTGTTTTTCAAGGACAACATATTTTGTCAATAGCACATGCTGTTAGTTTGGAGGTGGAATAATGTTATTTATTAATTCTTTTCTATTTTGTGGATTTGTTTGTTTAATTTCACAGATTATTTTAGATAATACCAAGTTAACACCTGGACATATTACTAGTATCCTAGTAGTAGTTGGAGCCTTTTTAGATACATTTAGTTTATATGATAAAATTATAGTATATGTAGGTGGTGGTGCTTTAGTACCAATTACAAGTTTTGGACATTCCCTAATTCATGGAGCTTTGGCCAAAGCAAATAGTTTTGGTTTAATTGGAATATTAGTTGGTATGTTTGATCTAACTGCTGCAGGAATTACTTCAGCAATTGTCTTTTCATTTATTTTTGCTCTTATTTTTAAACCAAAAAATTAGAAACTATTAAAGTTTCTATTTTTGTACTGATAAATTAATTAAAATATTCATATTATCATCTTTAGCCATAATATTTTTATGAATAGTATTACATTTTTCACATTGATAAATAATTTTATACGTATCTTTATATTTTTCCATACCAATTGGCTTTAACAGACCACGACACTTATTTTTTCTGTCACCAGGATTTTTATCAACATGCTTAGAATATAAACAATTAGGACAATGATCACGACAAGAATAACCAAGGCGATCTACTTTAAATCCGCATTTCTCACAAATAAAAGCCTCATCTAATTCAAAAAATGTTTTCATAACACACCTCAGTACAATTATAACATTATTTATATCAAAGATAAACTTGACAATAAACATGTAAAATTAATAAAAAATAATTGAAAAGGGTATCAAAGAATGATAAAATTTAATTATAAGAATAGAAAGGTATAATGATATATTCTTAACAGTTTAATAAGGGAGGTGAAACAATGGCTGATAAAACATTTGGAATGAATCCAGAAGAAGTAAGAAGAGAAGGACAAGGAATACAAGATAATGCTAATCAATTTTTAAGTGAACTAAATAAATTAGTAAAATATAATGATCAACTTGCCCAAATATGGAAGGGAAGTGGCTCAGAAACTTATTTTGAAAAGTGGAATGAGAAAAAAGAAAGTATTTCAAAACTTCAAAAATGGTTAGCAGGATATGGAGAAGCTACAGTAAAATCAGCTGGACAAGTTCAACAAGCTGACAGTGATATTTCAGGAATGATTAAGTAATAGGAGGTGTAATAATGAATCAACAATTAAACTATGAAGAGGCTAAGTCTTTAGCATCAAATATTCAAACTAGTTCAAATACAATGAAAGATTTGTTAGATAAATCTGATTCAGACGTAAAGAAAATTCAAAGCAATTGGGAAGGTGCTTCTGCAGACTTCGCAATGGATGATTGGAATAAATGGAAAAAAGATTTTGAAGAATATTATCAAATGATGATGCAAAATGTTAAAAATATTCAAAATGCTTGCGAAAACTTTATAGCTACAGAGTCTAAAATGCAAAGTAATTTTGGAGGATAAAAAGATAATATATTGCTAAAAGCAATATATTTCAAATGAAAAGAAATTCTTTTCACTTGAAATGTATTGTTATAGGAAGGAAGGGTAATTATGAGTAAATGTGTTGATGTTTCAAAAAAACTAAATAAAAAAATAAAAAAATTATGTGAAGAAACTAAGATTGGAAAAAGAGATATTACGCCACTAGTAAGTTCAATACAAGTTCCTGATACAATTTATATCAAGATTTTTTATAAAAAGTATGGTGTTCCTGGAAAAAAAGAACCTGTTTATAGTCCATCAGAAATTAGTTTTGATTCATCTTCAACTAAAGGCTTTAATAATTATGAAGCAGGTAAACATGTTATTGACTTAAATGCTCAATATAAAGAAATTGCCAAAAATATTAAAAAAATAGGTCTAAAACAATTAAAATCTGATTTACAGTCTATTAAAAGTGATTTAGAAAAAGCACAAAACAACTTAAAAGAGTTAAATATAAGCAATAATTCTGTAAAAAATAATATAGCTAAGACTATAGAGAGTTTAAATAGTAGTTTAGCAGTTGTTAATAAAAGTATTAAGTAATAAAGGTTAAGGTGATAATATGAGTAGTTATGGCATAAATATTGATTATAACAAAGTCAAAGAAGCAAGACAAACTTTACGTAATATTGCAACTAATTATGCAAGTGCTAGTATTACTAAACAAAAATATACAAGTGAATGTGGAAAGTTAGGGGACTTAAGTGGAAGTAACTTAAAACACTCTATTGTTTATGCCGATAAAGTTAGCCTGCCATTGTATGTAGAATTTCATAGTAGATTATTAGAAAAAATTAATCGACCTAAAATCTATGTAAAAGGATATACAAAGATTAATGGAGAGTGCGAATTTACGGCCCCCGTATTAGGTATCGCTACTGTACATAAAGAAACTAAGAAAGGTGTATTATCAAATACTATTGAGTTTGATATTCCAAAAACCCAAGATATTTATGATAATAAAAATCTCAATATTTCTGCAATTGTACTCAATAAAGATGATAGTAAAAAACTTTATGATTATGTAATAGCAACCCGAAACAAAGGATTTTTATATGTAAATGGGTTTACTGAAATATATAGTGTTATTCAAGAATTGGCAGCTGAATTGAAACAAGAAGCAAAAAATTTGAAAGTAATATTAAATAAATTGAAAGAATCAGAAGATGATGCTAAAAAAAGTTATACCACTGATACTAATAGTACTACTAAAACTAGCACATATAGTAATGTTAGCAATAATGCTAAAAAATCCGCTGCCACTGCAGCAGGCTTAACTGTTGCTGATTTAAGAAAAAAGATAAGAGAAGCTTTAAAGGAAGGAAAAATAAAGAAAGCCAATAAACTTTATGATAAATTACAGAAAAAAGCTGGTAAAGAGAAAGCACGAGAAATTGCTAAAAAGTTAATTGAAAAAACTGGGGCAAAAGTCACCTTACAAAAAGGTGAATTTGTTAAAGTAAAAACTAATAATCCTGTTAATATTGCGGAAACGGGAGCTGTTATTGTAACCTCAGCATCTCCAGCAACTGTGGATTTTGTTTCTTCTGCAATTAAGCGTGAAACGTATTTTTATGAAAAACAAAGGGCAGAGGAAAAAGAAGCTTTATATCAAACATACATTGGTAAAGTTAGTGCTATTGATTCAAATTCTGAAAATGCACAAGAATTGTTAGATAAATATCAAAAGGAATTAGATGATAGTTTGGCTGATGTTGATAAAAAATATGATGATTTAATAGCCAATCTTAAAAGTGAAGATTACTCTAGTGATTTGTATGCTAATATGACTAAGGAGGACATAGAATCTGATTTAGCAACTGCACAAAGTGATATGGCTGAATCAGTTGGAGAAAAAATTAGTGCAGGAGGAGCATATAGTTATAATAAAAGTAATAAATTTGCGGATATACAAGTAGCGTCCGTCAATGAAGTATCCCCTTCAATAAATGCATCTACATCAACGGACCCAAGTACATTGACACCACCTGCTGTTAATAATACTCCTTCTAATGAAGCAGTTGCAACACCAGTAGTTCCAAGTAATTCAAATCAAAATGCTAATGCTACTAAAACCTATACTTCTAATGTAGTATCTGGTCAAAGAGAAAGTGCACCAACTACTTCTAATTCAGAATCATCAATAAATCAAAATCAAACTGAATCTCAACCTCAAACTTCAAATGAAAATTCACAAATTATGGGTGATCAAAGTAATTCCAATACAATTGAGAGTGATACAGAACCTGATAATATTACAGGAAACAATGAAGATATAGAAGATGTTATTAGTATTCCTTCTATTAACAAAAATAATTCTACAAAGACTGATAATAAAAAATCAGGTTTGGGTGTAGCTATACCAATTGGTTTAGGCGTAGCTGCAACAGGAGCGGCAGCTGTAGCAGGAGTTAGATACCTAAAAAATAAAAAACAGAACGAAGATGTTGACTATTCGTATGATGATGAAAATAATGGTGATTATTCTTCAGTGCAAAGTGATAGTGCATATATGCAAGATGATTATTTAGATTCACAAGACAATAATGTACAATCTAATACACTAGATAATAATCAGTACACTGATTCTGAGGAAATAGAGGAAGAATTAGGTACGAATAAATTTGTAAAAGATTTAGCACTTGATGATTTGAACTAAAAGAATAAGGAGGGAAATCATGGATAATAAAACAGAAAAATTTTTACCAATTGGAACGGTCGTATTATTAGAGGGTGGTACAAGGAAAGCGATGATTACTGGATTTTGTTCAGTATCAACAGAAGATAAAACAAAAATATATGATTATACAGGATGTATATATCCAGAGGGGTATTTAGATTTTAATCAAATATGTTTATTCAATCATGAACAAATTAAACAAGTTTTTCATTTGGGTTATACTGATGATGAAGAAAAACAATTTAAGAAGGAACTTCAAATGGCAATGGAACAATATAATAATGGTGATGAAGAGTTACATGCTTTGATTGAAGATACAGATGAAGACGAAGAAGATGATGATGATGACGAAGAAGAAACCAGTGTTTCCAATAATGATGCGTCTTCCAATCATATACTTCCAAGTTTAGATGATAGTGTAGATACCAATACAAGTAATGATAATACAGAATATGAATATTTGTAATTAATTAAATTTAAATGACTATTTATAGTCATTTTTTTGTGAAAAAATTATCAAATATATATATAATAA
>CANQZM010000055.1 GCA_947628345.1 uncultured Bacilli bacterium | reverse complement strand
TTTTTCCAAAGATATTATTACTATTTTCTTTTAACCAAGTTTCTATGTCATTTTGATTTTTAGTATATACTAATTTAATATCTTCTCCAGTTTCTTTTTGATATATTAAAACAATTGATTCTACTTCTTTGGTATTTAGTATTCTATTAAAAAGATCGGTGTAATATTTAATTAAGTTTTGGGAAATAAAATACTTAACATTATTCATATTTACTGTAATTTTGTTTTTTCCTATTTTTTTAAACTGATACCACTCTGTATCTAAACTGTCTATTGCGTTTTTTACTAATTCTTCTGTATTTACATATTGTTTTGCTTTTGTAGACTCACTTTGAGTTGTTGAATTTGATATTGACTCTTCACTTGATTTCCTGACTGATTTTGATTTAACGTTATAGTTATCACTACCATTATCAATAATTTCTTTAGCTTTTACTGTTACCTTTATAGATGCTTTTCTATCATCTTTTGTTTTTACTGTGATAATTACTGTTCCTACTTTTTTAGCTTTTATTTTTCCCTCTTGATTTACAGATACAATACTATTATCACTTGAACTCCATATTAGATCCTTCTTTTTTATTTCTTTTAGTAATGTTTTTACCGTTAATTTTACTTCTTCATCTACACTAAGTTCTACTTCCCTAGTTGAAAATATTAATCCCGTTCCATCTGATTTCCATTTTGCTTTTAAAGTTATATTTTTTGTTATTTTAGTATTAAAATCAAATTTTTTTTGTTTATAGTACCATCCTTTAAAGATATAGCCTACTCTCGTTGGTTTTGGTGGTTCTATTATTTTATCATTCTTAGTTATCATAATACTTTCTACTTCTGTTCCACCATTTGAATTAAATTTAACTTCATATTGTTTTGTATTACTACAACCACTTAATAAAAATAATATTATACTGATTATTATAAACCAACATATAATGCCCCTTTGTTTTGAATTTAACATGCTTTTCATAAATTTACCCCCAATATTTATATTTATTTCCGTATTCTAGGTGTCCTGTTTGGTTTGCTATTATAACATATTATTACTGAAAAATAAACCTTTTTTTATTTTTTTTGCTACATAAAAAAATTACTGATTTTTTTCTTCAGTAATTTTATCTTCATTTATTTTATCAATAATATTTTCTATATGTTTTCCATAGGCAATCGATTCATCATAAATAAATTTAAGTTCCGGTGTATTTCTAATATCTATTTTCTCAGAAAGTTTTCCTCTAATAAAATGACTAGCACCATTTAAAGATTTTAAAGTTACATCCTTTTTATCTTGATCTAATACAGTAAAATAAACCTTGGCATAACTTAAATCACTAGTAATATCTACTCCAGTGATGGTTACAAATTTTATATTTTCATCTTTTATTTCTAACATTAGAATTTTACTAATTTCTTCCATAAAAGCATTATTTAATCTTTCTATTTTGATATTTGCCATATTATCACCTTATTTTCTATTTATCTTTTTATTTCAATTAATTCGTAAACTTCAATAATATCTTTTTCTTTGTAATCTTGGCAATTTTCTAGAGTAAGACCACAATCCATATCTTTTTTTACTTCTTTTACTTGATCTTTTTCATGTTGTAAAGTTTTAATTTTACCATTATATACTACTGTTCCATCCCTTATAATACGAGCATTTAAATTATTTTTAATTGTCCCTGTTAAAACATGACAACCAGCAATTAAGCCCACTTTTGAGAATTTAAAAATTTGTCTAATTTCTAAAGTTCCTACTATTTTTTCTTCATATTCTGGATCAAGCATACCTTTCATAGCATCTTCAATATCCTCAACTACTTTATAAATAATATCATAATTTCTAATTTCGATACCATATTCTTTAGCTACATCTAAGGTTTTACTATTAGCTCTAACGTTAAAACCAATAATAATAGCATTAGAAGCTGAAGCTAGAACTACATCACTTTCAGTAATTGCTCCAACACTACTACGAATAATGTTAATCTTAACTCCATCAACTGAAATTTTTTCCAAAGAACTTTTTACAGCTTCACTACTACCATGAACGTCAGCCTTAATAATAATATTAAGTTCCTTGATTCCCTCTTGAATTTGACCAAATAAGTCTTCCAAAGTCATACCACTACGATTAGTATCTACTTCTCTTTTTCTATTTTGTCTTTCTGTAGCAATTGCTTTAGCCTGTTTTTCTGTTTCAAATGCCATGAATTTATCTCCAGCTTGAACTACATCAGCAATTCCCGTTATTTCTACTGGAGTTGAAGGTAGTGCAACGGCAATATCTTGACCTAAATCATTTTTAAGAGTTCTTACTTTACCAAAACTTGTTCCGACCACCACAGGATCTCCAATTCTTAAAGTTCCATTTTGAATTAATAAAGTAGCTAAAGAACCCACTTGTCTATCCTTTTTAGACTCAAGAACTGTTCCACTAGCATAACGATTAGGATTAGCTTTTAACTCTTGCATATCAGCAACCAATAAAATGTTGGATAACAATTCGTCAAGTCCTTCACCAGAGCGAGCAGAAATTTTACTAACAATAACATCGCCACCCCATTCTTCAGGAGTTAGACCATTTTCTACTAATTCTGTCATAATACGATCTGGATTAGCATCTGGTTTATCAATTTTATTTATAGCAACAATAATTGGTACTTTGGCAGCTTTAGCATGGTCAATAGCTTCTTTAGTTTGAGGCATTACCCCATCATCCGCAGCTACAATAATAATTACAACATCAGTAATACTAGCTCCTCTAGCTCTCATTTCAGTAAAAGCTTCATGTCCTGGAGTATCAATGAAAGTTATTTTTCTATCATTCCATGTTACAGAGTAAGCTCCAATTGCCTGCGTAATTCCTCCTGCTTCCCCTGCTACTACACTAGTTTTTCTAATTGTATCTAATAATGTTGTTTTACCATGATCAACATGCCCCATAATAGTTACTACTGGAGGTCGCTCTACTAAATCTTCTTGTCTATCTTCAATTTCAAAATTTTCAAAATCAACAATATCTTTAGTTTCTTCTTTTTTTAGTTCTTTATTATAGTCAGCTACTAAAATTTCAGCTGTTTCAAAATCAACGCCTTGATTAACAGATGCCATTATACCTAAAGCCATTGCTTTTTTAACAATCTCTACTGGTGCTACATTAAGTTTTTCAGCAATTTCTGCCAAAGTCATATTTTCCTTATAAAGAATAATATTATCATCACTAACTGCTTCATTACTTTGTAATTTTTCACGATGTTTATAAATCTTTTTCTTTTCTTTTAAATAATTAGTTTTAGCTTCTGCTTTTTTAACACTACGGCTTTTTAATTTTTGAAAACTTTCATTATTATCTAAATCAATATTAGTTTGTTCAGCTAAAGCTTCTGCTTTTTCTTTTACTTCTTCATCTTCTAAGTCATATTCATCTATAGCATCATCTTCATCACTA
Organism: uncultured Bacilli bacterium; assembly: GCA_947628345.1. GTDB lineage: Bacteria > Bacillota_I > Bacilli_A > RF39 > UBA660 > UMGS995. The sequence continues at coordinate 2,767 of CANQZM010000055.1, read as the reverse complement.
TCATCAACTAGATTTTGAACTTCAGTATCTAACATGATAATATCTTCTTCTGTCAAAACATAATTTTCATCTTCGTAAGCAACACCTAATTTATCACACAATTTCTTAATATCTTCTATACTCTTATTTACATCTTGGGCATAATCTTTCAAGTTCATATTATCACCTCACTTTTTTATTGTTCACATACTTTTTTAATTTCATCATACAAAGTATCATCAATACTACATTCTAAATGTCTTTCTAAGACTTTACTTTTTTTTAGTTTTTCAATAATAGTTACATCTTTTTTAATATATGCACCTCGACCATTCATTTTTCCAGTTTCATCAACACAAACTTTTCCTTCTGGAGTTCTAACAATTCGAAGTAACTCTTTTTTAGGTAATCTTTCTTTAGTAACGATACAACTTCTTAAAGGTATTTTTCTTACTTTCATAATTACCTCCTTTTAATCCTCTGATCTAAAGTTAATTCCTTCTTCTTTAGCTTGAGCAGTTGTTTTAATATCAATTCGATAATGAGTTAATCTACTAGCTAAACGTGCATTTTGTCCTTTTTTACCAATAGCTAAAGAAAAATTATTATCATCAGCAATTACCATAGCTTCTTGCTTTTTAGGATCAGTAATAGCTACTTTTAAATCTTTAGCAGGAGACAAAGCATTAGCAATAAATATAGATGGATCTTTATCATATTTAACAATATCTATTTTTTCACCATGCAACTCTTCAATAATTCGAGCAATTCTACTACCTTTTTCACCAATACAAGCTCCTATTGGATCAATATTATAATTTTCTGAATAAACAGCTACTTTACTTCTATTACCAGCATCTCTTGCTACGCTATATAAAAGAACGGTACCATCAGCTAATTCTGGTATTTCAAGTTCAAATAATCTTTTTACAAATCCATAATGACTTCTAGATAATAAAATTAAGAGATTTTTACCACTATTATCAACTTTACTAACGTAAACTTTAAGTTGACTACCCATTTCAATTTTTTCTCCTGGAATAATATCTTTTTTAGGTAAAATTCCATTTGTACGTCCTAAATCAATAAAATAGTTATCAGTATCTTCTAAAGCAACAGTACCAACTAAAAGTTCATCTTGCTTATCACCATATTCTTCCATAATACTATTTCTTTCTGCTTCACGCATTTTTTGGATAATAACTTGTTTTGCGGTTGATGCAGCAACACGTCCAAAATCTTTAGGTGTTACCTCAGTATCAATTGTATCTCCAACATTTAAAGTTTTATTTTCAACCCTTGCATCGCTTAACTTAATTTCTGTTTCAGGATTAAAGATTTCAATTTCTTTTTCATTACCTTCTTCATCTAATTCAACCTCATCTGGATAGTCTTCTAATTTATCATCTGGTACTACTGTCAAATAAGAGTAAACTTTAATGTCTCCTGTATCTCTGTTAATTAATACTTTAACATTTGTTTTTGATTTGAAATTTTTCTTATAGGCTGATGCTAGGGCAAGTTCCATAGCTTCAAAAACAACTTCTTTATCAATACCTTTTTCTTTAACAATATTATCAACTGCACTCAAAAATTCTTTACTATTCATCCTCTACTACTCCCTTCTCTTTGGAAAAAATGTCTAATTCATCATAATCATCAGTAATTTCATTAGTATTATCAATAATATCATTAATAATCTTAGATACTTCGGTAATTTTTTCTAAATCAATTACTTCATCGCTATCTAACTCAATATTAAAAATCTTTTTCCCTTCTTGTTCACTATAATAAGCATCACTAACATACATATTTAAATCTTTTATTTTGGAATTTAGAAGCGATTTTACTTTTTCTTTCACAATAACACCTCCCACACACAAAGGAGTGGAATTATTTCCACTCCTCCTTTCATTTATAGATTATAACACAAAAAGTAAATATTGCCAACAGTTATTTATTTTCTTATAAATATATGATATGATTTATTAAGAAAGATAATTTATCATAGGAGGCATTATGAGAAAAAAACTAATAACTATTTTAAAATTTATTTTGTCATTTTTTATTTTCTTTGAAAGTGCTGATATTCAAAGATTATTAGCTACAATTCTTGGATTTAAAAAAATTAGTGTTGCTCAAGCAACCTTGCTTAGCTTTTTATCTAACATTATTATTTTGCTTTGTTTATTTTTACTTTTTAGAAAAGAAATTATCAAGGAATTTAAAATCTTTAAGAAAAATCTTTCTGATGATATTGATATTGGCTTTAAATACTGGCTTATTGGTTTAGCTTGTATGATGGTTTCAAATATTTTAATTGGGCTTTTATTTAAAAGTAGTGGGGCTGCGAACGAAGAGGCTGTTCAAAAAATGATTCATGCTGCACCTATGTTTATGATTATTAATGCTGGTATTTTAGCCCCTATTAATGAAGAGTTACTCTTTCGAAAAAATTTTCGAAATATATTAACAAATAACTTTTTCTTTATCATCATCTCAGGTCTTTTCTTTGGTTATTTACACGTTTCTGATGCTACTACTTTAGAACAATTCTTATATATAATTCCTTATTCATCGTTAGGTATTTGTTTTGCTATTATGTATAGTAAAACTAAAACAGTCTTTACATCAATTAGTATGCATGCTATTCATAATACTATTTTAAGCATATTATCTATTATAATTTAAAAAATGTAGTTTCCTACATTTTTTCCTAAATTGAAATTTCAACCGCACCACTAGGTGCGGCTTTTTGATACAATAAAGGAGCCAATCCCGGCAAGGA
>CANQZM010000054.1 GCA_947628345.1 uncultured Bacilli bacterium | reverse complement strand
GGTTTTATTTGACTTTTTTGGACTAATATGATAAAGTTATAAAGCAAGGAATTAAGAGGCAAAAAGGAGGCAAGGAAAATGGCTATAAATTTATCTTATAAAAAACCAAATTCTGCAAATAACAGATCACACTCTTGTAGAAGTACCAAAAGACAACAGAAAGTTAATTTACAAGTTGTTACATTAGAAGATGGAACAAAAATCAGATTATCAGCTAGAGAAAAAAGAACATTAATGAAGAATGATAATATTTCTGCTTAATTAATTTTAATATATTGACATAGTAATTATATTAAATATTTGTTTACTATAAAAAATAATCTAGGTCTTACTCCTAGATTATTTTTATATATAATAATTTCTTCATTATCTACACCAGCATCAAACAGACATCATGTTTGTTGCTTCTTTACTAATCCTTTTTACGATTATGATACATTATTACTTTATGTAGGCCATAACTACCGTCTGCAGGAATAATATTATTAATTTTTTTCATTTCCTCAGCAATACCTTCTGTCCAAACAAGAGAATCTTCTTCATCAGCTGTAGCTAAAGCTTCTATATATTGATTAATTACTTCCATATTTCTAGTTAATTTATATTCTTTTTCATAATATTTATACTTATCATAATTACGTTTATATGCGGCTAAGGGTGTTTCTACAGTAGAAGTTTTTTGCTCTTTTTTTATTTTATCATTTTTAACAAATAAAGTTTTAACAAAATTTGGCTCTATGTTAATTTTTAATAATAAGTCACCACAATAAATTAATTCCTCTTCTGATAGTAATCTTTTTGGCATCAAAGTATAAACATCAACATAAGAATTTAACTCTTTTCTAATTTGTTTATACTCTTGATCTGAAATATATTTACTTTTTACAACAGTCTTTTCTAATGGTTTAGCTTCACTCTTACTACTTTTTTCTTTTTGCAATCTTTTTTCTACTTCATTATTTAAAATAGCATTAACAATATTGCATAATTCTTCATCTACTTTTAGAAATTTTAAAGCATTTATTACTACTTCAATATCTTCAAAATTAAAACTATCCTTTTTATCAAAATAGTGTTCTTTTATTATATTATGACTGTCTCTAATATCACTAGTGATAGCTTCTTGTTGACTTTCGCTCTTTATCAAAAGTTTTTTAATTTTTAATTGATGATTATTTAATTCTGCATCATTATTAGAAAATATTTTATCTAACTCATCAGTAACCATTAATTTAAATAATTCTGATAATTTAACTCCATGTTTATATAATTTAGGTAAATCTAAATTTACAACAAACTTTGATGAGTTGTCTAAATCCATTTTAATATTGTAATTAATAAAATCCATTAATATAGAAGTTTTTTCTTTTCCTTTTAATGGTGAATTTAAAATATACATTGACAAAACACTAAAATTATCAATATAATGCTTGTTATCATCCTTAATATTACTTAAATTATCCATAAATTGATATATATACATTAATTCACAAATACTTAAATAAACAAAATTTTCTAAATCAGTTTTTTCCCCTTGCTTAAATTCGTCTAAATCTATACCTATTCCTAAAAGTGCAGTTACTCTATTAATTTCTCCAAATTTCACTTTTGATTTTTCAATTAAGTAAGCAATAAATTTTTTTTGCGCACGTAAATCCATATCCTTCCTCCCCAAATGTAGACATATTATAACATAATTTAAAGTGGTGGTCAAACACTAACTTAAATCCTTTTATTTATTTTTAACTATATTAAAACTAGAATTTAAATTCGAGCTTATTATCTTTTAATAATTTATGGATAATGTTTCCCATAATGCACAGATTTTATCAGCTATACAAACAATTATACTTTCCTTGTACAGTGGTGGAGCTATATTTAAAGGAAACATATGCTTGATTATAATATCTTTTTCTTTTGGACATAATTCAAAATCTCTTTGAGCATTATTTAAAGATGTCATTGCATGAGTAAATCCATGCCAACGATGAGATTTATCTTTTTGGTGCCAATCATAGAGAAAATAATCATGTAATAGAGCTCCTCTAATTAGGGCCCTTTCATCTATTTTTATAGGTAATAATCTAGCAATATATATAGCTAAACAAGCTACTCCAAAGCAATGTTGAAACACAGTAACATTTCCATGTTGAATAAATTTTCGTTGTTTTTCCATATAATTAGATTCTATAATATCATGGCCATAACTTTTAACAGTACTACTCATTTTTGCCACTACTTTCACTCTACTACTTCACCATCCATACTCCAAGTTTTAACATCTGTAATTTTAACATTAACAATTTTACCAATATCGGTAACATTTCCTTTAACATTAACTAATTTCATAGTATCAGTATACCCCATTAAATATTGATTATTTTTTTCACTATAACCTTCAATTAAAACGGGTACGACTTTATTTAAATAGGAATCATTAGCTAATTTAGAATATTTATTAACTAAAGTATTTAATTTTTGTAGTCTCTTATTTTTTTCATCTATTGATATTTTATCTTCCATTTTAGCTGCAGGTGTTCCCTCTCTTTTAGAAAAAATGAAAGTAAAAGCTGAATCAAACTTACATTTTTCAACAACGTCTAGGGTTTCTTTAAAATCTTCTTCAGTTTCATTTGGAAATCCCACAATAATATCAGTTGTAATAGATGAATATGGCATAGCTTGTTTAATTTTTGTAAATAAATCAATATATTGTTCCTTAGTATATCGTCTACCCATTTTCTTTAAAATTTCACTAGAACCACTTTGTAAAGGTAAATGAATATGTGGCATAATATTATCATATTTAGCGATTATCTTAATCATATTATCAGTAAAATCCCATGGATGACTAGTTACAAATCTAATTCTAGGAATTTTAGTTTTAGCTACATCCTCTAACAAATTTTCCAATCCATAGTTAATATTTAAATCTTTTCCATAAGCATTAACATTTTGACCTAAAAGAGTAACTTCTTGGTAACCTTCCTTAATTAATTCTTTTACTTCATTTAAAATATATTCTGGTTTTCTACTTCTTTGTTTTCCCCTTGTATAAGGTACAATACAGTAAGTACAAAACTTATCACACCCATACATAATATTTATCCAAGCTTTATATTTAGAATCTCTTTTAACTGGAACATTTTCAATAATATCCCCCTCTATACTCATAACTTCTATTTGCAAAGTTTTATCTTTAATAGTTTTTTCTAAAACTTGAGGTAATTCATGAATATTATGAGTTCCAAATACTAAGTCTAACCATTTATATTTATCTAAAATTTTATTAATAACTACTTCTTCTTGAACCATACAACCACATAAGCCAATTATAAGGTTAGGTTTTTTTTCTTTAAGATTTTTGATTCTACCAAGGAAACCAAAAACCTTATTATTAGCATTTTCCCTAATTGAACAAGTATTTAATAAAATTAAATCTGCATTCATATAGTCATCAGTTTGTTCAAATGACATATCTTCTAAAATAGCTTTAATATTTTCACTATCATGTTCATTCATTTGACAACCGTAAGTTTTAATAAAAAATTTCTTATTTACCCCCAACTGTTTTTGAATATCAGTTAGTTTATAAGCATGGTCTTTTATAAGTACTTGTTTGCTGCTTCTTTTTCTAGCATCTTTTAAACTAGGCATCATCATACTATCACCACTTTCTTTTTTCCTTCAGTTGTATAAAACTCACTATATTATAGACTAAGAAAAGACTCTTGTCAAAATTATAACAAAGTCCTCATACTAAATTATTTCAATATCTTCTTCATCTTCTATTTTTTCCTTAGTAACTGCTTTTTTTCTAATTTCTTTTTCTTGTCTAAGAATAGCTTTATTTTCTTCTAATATCTTATTTTTATAACGCTCATCTAATTCTTTTTCAATTAAATTATCTACTCCATCTACTATTTTATCTTTATCTAAAATAGTAACTACAATTAAGACTAATAATATAAAAGTCATTACTAATAAAATAATTACAATATAGTCTAGATCATGTTTTTGTCCTTTTGTAGTATCTAAATAAGTATCTGTTAAATATTTTTCAAAATTTTTTTCAGTTAACACTACTTTATTTTCAATAGGAACAAAATTTTCAATATTTTTGATAGCTAAATTTTTAATACTATCTGATATTTTTATCGGATAACCATATAATTTTATAGGTTCAACTTCATCGCTAGTTCTCTCATAAGTATAATCAATTAGTTTTTTATACTTACCATAGTCTTCTTTTTTTATAGCTACTAAATATGTATGCCATGATCCATTATCTTCCTGTTCTCTAACAAAATGAATTTGTTTATCTTCATTTTTTATAACCGCAAAAGGTTCAGACATTTGTATAATTTCTAAATAAGAATATTGATTAGTTGTTTTAACCTCGGACCATTTAATAATTTCTTTATCTTTTAAGTGAAGACGATAAGCACTAACTACTAAAACAAAACTAATTAATAAATATATTAAACAGAGAAAAGTTTTTATAAATAATCTAAAACTTTTTTTTCCTTTTTTCTTAGCCATAAGCACTCCTTTTATTCCTCTACTATATAAGTCTAACATAAAAATCAAAAAAAAAGAAGTGTCTTTTAAATTATAACTAGACAAGTTCAAACATTGATTTTATATCCTATTTATCTAAAACATTTTCATAATTTTTCTATTTTTATTTTTAAGATTGTTTCTAATACCTTTTCTAAGATATCTTTGTTTTTTGTATATTTTGCTTTGTTTATATCTTTATTTATGAATCACTACTACTATAGGTTAATGTTATATCTCCAAACTCAACGTCGAAGTCTCCATCTGTAACATGAGGAATATCTGTTTGATTATAATAATCATAGGCCATCCAGACTCTAATTATTTCTGATTGTCCTTTTTCTAAAGGATGATTAGTTACATTTGTAGTATTGTTACGCCATTGATCACTACCAATCTGTACTTCCAAATTCATATAATTGCATGCTTCATTAACTAAATCTGGTGAAGTTCCTTGCTTGGGGGTACATTTCTTACTTCCAAATGTAATATTTTTCAAATAAGCTGTATAGCTTCCTTCGTTAAATACATAAAAAACATATTGACCAGAAGACTTTGGAACCGTAAACGTCCCTTTTATTCCTGTTATTTGAGGACTGTTAGGATTAGAATTGTTTATTGTCGCATCAGAGAAATCTGCAAAAGGGCTACTACTCCATCGGGTTGCCGTAACTGATCCAGCTACTACTTGATTATCTACATTTGAAAACACTACTTTAAAATTGGATGGATTACCTGTTACTGTGGCTTGAATATTTTGAATGTTTAGTACCTTTGAATATGCTGAAAAGCCTATTGACAAACCAATAACTCCAATAACAAGTATTATAATAAAAATTATTCTTGGTTTTCTATTATATCTTCTTCTTGTCCTTTTACTATTCATTTTTCCCACCTTTTTCATTTTTCGATTTTGTCATTTAATTCTTTTAAAAAAGAAAATCTTGCTTTTTGTATATTTTGCTTTGCTTATATCTCTATTTACGAATCACTACTACTATACGTTAATGTTATATCTCCAAATTCAACGTCGAAGTCTCCGTCAGTAACATGAGGAGTATCTGTATAATAATCATAGGCCATCCAGACTCTAATTATTTCTGATGTTCCTTTTTCTAAAGGATGATTAGTTATATTTGCAGTATTTTTATACCATGTACTATCACTACCAATCTGTACTTCCAAACTCATATTTTTGCATGCTTCACTAACTAAATCTGATGAAGTTCCTTGCTTGGGAGTACATTTCTTACTTCCAAATGTAATCTTTTTCAAATAAGCCTTATAGCTTCCTTCGTTAAATACATAAAAAACATATTGACCAGCAGACTTTGAAACCGTAAATGTTCCTTTTAAGCCTGTTATTTGAGGGCTGTTAGGATTAGAATTGTTTATTGTTGCCTGAGAAAAAGATGCAAAAGTGGTACTACCATATTGACTTGCTGTAATCGTTCCACCTGTTACCGTAGTAGACGAACTTGAAAATACTACTTTAAATTTGGATGGATCACCTGTTACTGTAGCCTGAATATTTTGAATGTTTAGTACCTTTGAATATGCTGAAAATCCAATTGACAAACCAATGATTCCAATAACAAGTATTATAATAAAAATTATTCTCGGTTTTCTACTATATCTTCTCCTTGTTCTTTTACCATCCATTTTTCCGCCTCTTTTCATTTTCTATATTCATAATATCACTACCCCCCCCCAGTCAAGTTTTTTGTAAAAATTCTTCAAAGGGAGATGTATACTTTTTTTTAGACAACTTCTAGAGGGGGATAGATTATTTGAAGTTGTTATGTTAAAATAGATAAAA
>CANQZM010000053.1 GCA_947628345.1 uncultured Bacilli bacterium | reverse complement strand
CGTTAACTTTAGAGATAAATGCACGTATAATAAAAAATAATCGTTCAAAAATTAAATGCACATAAAATAAAGGAAAAAAGACCATAAAAGTTGAAAAAAAAGAGCGAAAGTGGTAAAATATAAAGCGCTAAGTGATAAATTATGTCACACAAAAGGACGTGCAGTTTGGAAAAATTTTTTTGAATAGAAGTAACTGCCCGAAATTTTATAAAATAATTATAGTATCTTAGCCTAGGAAAAGATTACTTTTTAAGTAATCTAATAGTAAGATCAATATCATCATATTCAATCTTACTTATATGAAATTTATCAATATTTTGTTTGCCAATAAAGTTGTATGCTTCTTCATAAGGAGAATGATTATTTAAAGATAATCTAGGTATTGAATTAATATGTGAAGCGATTAAATAACAGTCATTCTGATTTATACCTGCGAATGAAGTACCTTTAGGAAGAATATATCTGATAAATTCATGATTTTTTTCTATAGAACCTTTTTGCCAGGAACAATTGGGATCACAATAGAAAAGATTAACTAACTTTTCACCAGATGAAAAGTCAAACTCAATAGATTCAGGATCAGAGAATTCAGTGCCATTATCAGTAAGAATAACTTCAAATAATCTTTTGAATTCATCAGAGCCTAATCTTTTTTTAATGATATTAAAAATAGCGGTAACATATTTAGATTGTTTATAAGGAAGTAAATAAATTAACATAAAGTTATATTTTCTAAATAAAAGAGTAAGCATACATTTGCCACCTTTACCACCACGAGTACCAATAACAGTATCCATTTCAACAATAGAAGCGTTAGGATTAAATTCCAAATAATAGTTAAAATCAGAATAAAATCTACCTATTTTGATTTTAGTATCAACTTTATCACGCATATAATCATATTCTTTTTTAACTTTGAATTTAACTTTTCTTTGTAAATCAATATTTCTAACATTAAAAATACCTAAATCAATATATTTGTAAAAAGTAGATTTAGAAAAAGGGAGTAATTCAGGATGTTCAATAAAAATTTGATTAACAGAATGATGTTTATCAGTCATTAAAGGAGAAATAGTATCATTAATAGAAGCAATTTGTTCTTTAGTAATTCTAAGATTAGAACGAGTATTAATTAAATTTTGTTTATATTCATTATAAGCGATATCATGAGAGTAAGAATATCTAATCCTTCTACAATTATTAAATTTAGGGCAACCATTACAAACGTAAGGAGGTTTATTATCAAAGCAACAAGGTTTTTTATTGCAATTGTGAGTAGTTCTTAAGTAACGATGATTTTTAACATCCCTAGCAATAGTAGTTCTATTTTTACCAATTTTATTGGCGATTTGAGTAAAATTAAAATTGTTATTTAAAAATTCTTCAATGGTACATCTATCTTCAAAAGAAAGATGTTTATTAATCTTAGCATATTTCATAATAATAAAATCCTTTCATAGGCCAAGATACGAAAATATATTATAACTATTTTTAAAATAAATAACAAATAAAGAAGAACTTTATTTGAAAAAAATATTGTAAAGGGAATAAAAAATAATACAAGGATCAAGATAAACTCGAAAACTCGTCCTTGTATTATTTTTATATTCCCCCTATGTATTCCAAAAGTAACTGCACTAAAGATAAAAAACGTGCATTTAAATAAAAAATTTACGATATAGATAAATATATAATAAAATGATAAAATACCATGAATTTTATTAATTGTAAGTATTTGTGTAAAAATAAGTGGAAGCCCTGCTGAGCAAGCAAGTTCAACTATATTAACACTTATTGCTAATAAAATAACACCTATTAATGCTAATAATAAATTCTTTTCTGTAGTAAATTTTTTTATTTTAGAAAATATTTTTTTTCTCTTTTTAGCATCAATTACCTGACATCCAGAATCTTTCTTTAGTTCATTAATAAATGATTTTATATTAATAATAGAGCCTATAATAGCAATAACTGCTATTATATTTCTAAATAAAATAGATGTTCCAATATTAACAACAACATTTACCCAAGATAACATAATTGCCATATATATAAATGCTGATGCAAATAAAAATGTTAATCCAATAATCCACATTCTCTTTCTATTTTTCATACCTAGAAGCATACTAATTAAAAATAAAAGTACCCACATTGCACAGGGATTAAAGCCATCAATTAAGCCTATCAATACTGCTGCTACTTCTATTGAAAAATTTTTTAAATTAATTTTTCCCATAATTGGAATCGTAACCGTTGTATCTTTATCAGTTTTTTTATCTTCTATTTCAAACTGATCTACTATTTTTTCACCATTATATGTATTATTTTTTATACTACCAACAACATCAAAATATTTATTTTTATTATCTAAATAGAAATTTATAATACGATTAAATTTATCATTATAAGTTTCTGTATATCCTACTACATATGTAGAGCCTATTATTGTTAGAGGAACTCCTGTTTCTTTTATTTCCATTTTCTTTTTTACAAGTTCCATCAACTCTTGATTATCTTTATTATTCCATACTTCAAATTTTACTATATCAATATCTTTATATTCTTTTTTTAGTTTTTCTAAATATTTACCTTCTTCTTTACAATGTGGACAACCATCTCCATGGAAGAAATATATTTTAATATCTTCTTTAGCATAACAATTACAAGTACAAATAAAGAAAAGTATAATAAATAATAAAATTAATTTTAATTTTTTCATTTAGTCACCTACTTCTTTTATGATTTTAAGTAGTTCTTCTTCACTATGTTCACCAACTAATCTCATTATTTCTTTATCATTTTTAATAAATATAAATACTGGTAAAACATCATTTATCTCATACTTACTTACTAAATCTTCATCTAAATCTACATCTAAAGATATTGTTTCTATATCCATTTTTTCTAATATTTTATTCCAAACCTTATTCATTATTAAACAAGCACTACACCATATAGCTGTAATTTTAATGACTTTCATTTAATTTGTTCAACTCCTTTATTGTGTTATCTAAAACATCATAAAAGGTATCTAAATCTTCTTTTTTAGTTAAATGACTCAAACTAATTCTAATACTATATTTAGAATATTCCTCATTTTTAGTTACTTCATAAACAGCAATAGAACTATCACTCTTACTAGCACAGGCTGTTTGGGTTGAAATAAATATATTTTTTTCTTCTAAAGCATGTAGAATTGTTTCTGGTTTAATTCCTAAAATACTAATATTTAATATATGAGGTATCGAATACTTATTACTATTTATATGAATATTATTATTTTTAGATATTTTATCTCTTAAGTATTTATTTAATGAAGAAACATAATCATATTTTTGATTTAAATTTTCTAACGCAAGTCTTAAAGATTTTGCAAGTGACGCAATTAATCCAACAGCTGGAGTTCCACTTCTATATATAGTTGTAGATTTACCACCATGTATTAAAGCATCAAGTACTATTTTTTCTTTTTTTATTAAACAACCTATACCTTTTAAACCATATATTTTTTGTGCAGAAAAACTAATTAAATCTACATTTTCTATATTAATATTAATTTTACCTATTGATTGAGTCATATCACTATGAAAATAAATTTTAGGATAATTTTTTAGTAATTTACCTATTTCTTCGATAGGTTGAATTACACCTACTTCACTATTAACACTTGCAATAGTAACTAATATAGTATCATCTCTAATTAATGACTTTAAATCATCTAAATCAACTCTACCATATATATCTGTTTTTACAAAATCAATATCATAACCATCAGCTTGTAAATATTGCAAAGTTGCAATAACAGAAGAATGTTCAAGTTTAGTTGTAATTATATGTTTTCCTCTATTTTTATATCTATAGCAAATTCCTTTTATGGCAGTATTATTAGCTTCACTAGCACCTGATGTATAAATTATTTCTTTTGGAGATATGTTTAATAATTCTGAAATTTGATTAGTAGATGCATCTATTAATTGTTTTGCTTCTACTCCCAATTTATGTAGTGAATTAGGATTACCTATGAAATTTTTGGTTACATTTACAAAAGTATCTAAAACCGAATCATTTACTGGAGTTGTTGCTGAATAATCTAAATATATCATATAATAATCACTCTCCCTTACTTAATTATAACAAAAAAACAAAAAATTAGTTCCTTTTAAATTATTTATTAGTATTACAATAATAATCTCTTTCTGCAATCGACTTAGAAATACTTTCTAAATCATCTAAGGAACTATCCTCATTTAGTATTTCTTCAATTAAAAACAATATATCTTTTAATGATTTAGATTTACTATAATCAATATTATATTTGTTTAATATTTCAATTTCAAAATTAGTAAGGAAAATGCCATTACCACAATTATTTAAACTATTTTTTGAAAAATCTAAATTATTTACTAATTCATTAATATCATAATCAACCATAAAATCACCTAACTTAAAAGTAGGCAAACGCCTACTCTATATTATCTAATAATCTATTAGCTTTATTTAATAATGCATTTAACTCTGATTTTTTATTATCAGTTTCTTCTAGTAATTTTGATTGTTCTTTTATTATTTTTTCTTTTTGTAAAAGTTTTGCTTCGAGTTTTTTTATTCTTCTATTCAATTTATCAGTTTCTTCTAACATTTTATTCATTATTTCTATAGCATTATCAAGTACTTCAATTTCATTTTCTGAATCATCAAATAGTGATTTTTTTCTTTTGACAAATTTTCTTGGTTTTTCCATTTCTATATCATCCTCTTCATCATCAAAATCATAATTAGAATCATATTCATCATCAGATGAATCATCTAAATCTATATCTTTGTCTGAATCTTCATAATCTTCATCTACGTCTTTAGCTGTTTCTTGATAATCATCATCACTATCTTCATCAATATCATTTGATTCTTCAGTACTTTCAAAATCTTCATTGATTTCTTCATTATCTGGACTAGTTTCATCTTCTGAATTATTAGATTCTTCCTTAGTTGAATTTTCTTCTTCACTATTTTCTTCTATATTATCTGGTTCATTGATATTGTCAGAGTTTTCTTTATCCTCTTCTTCTTTATCTGTATCTGTATTATTTGAAATTTCTTCTTTATTTGGATTTATATTATTATTTTGTTCTTCACTATTTTTATAGTCTTCAGCTTTTTCTTCTTGTTTTACTGAAATATCTAAAGTTTCTTCTTTAATATCATTATTTTCATCATTTGTTTTTTGAGTATTTTCAGGAATAATATTATCAGCTAAAGAAACCATTGTAGTTAAATTTTCTAAAGGAATTTCAGTTTCATTTTCATCTTTATCATCAGAAACTAAATCAATTTTATTATTTATATCAGTTTCTTCATTATTTTCAACTTTTTCAATATTAGCATCAATATTATCTGATAAAGAAGATGTAGATTCAACATTATCATTAATATTATCATTATTATCTATAATTGGATTTATAGAATCATTTTCTTTAAATTCATCTACTTTAATGAATTTTGATAATGAATTAACATCATTTGTATGAAAAAATAATCCTTCATTATTTTTTCCTATAAAACTACAATCTAAACCTAACTTATTGTTATAACTATCAGTACTATAGACATTTGCTTCACTATATGGATCTTCAAAAATCATCTCACCTGTTGGACCCATTTCTTGCATCATCATTTCTACAATTAAACTTTTATTAGCTTCAGCAGTTGCATCACCAGGTGACGCAATATTATTAGTAATTGGTACTGAATTAACAACTAATAATAAATTATCAGTTATCTTTTTTATATCTTTTTTGTTAAAATCGACTAAAATATCACCTGTAGCAGAAAAGGCTCCAATATTTTGACATGGGTTTGCTTCATCTATTGCATGCCTTGGATCAAGCGTTGCTATAATAACACCATTATCTAAAATTCCATCTTTTAATACATAATGCATATTACCACTTTTAGGTACAACATAATTAATTTCTACATTTGGATATTCTGCCATTTGTGAGATTCCTTTTTTTATCTCCATTACACACACCGCCTATTTTATTCTTCATTATTGATATAATAACACAATTTTTTTTATTTCACAATACTTATTGATTAATTTTACCAATTTGTAAAAAAAACTACCAAGTTTGGTAGTCATTTTTAACTATGTCTTAATTTTCTTATTGAGTAAGTCATTCCACATCCACTTACTAAAATTAATACTAATAAACCTAATATATTAACATCAGATGTATCTGGATTTGCTTCATTTGATGTTTTTACAATTTTACCATTTGCAGAAAGTGTTAATCCTTCATGTATATATGATGGATCTAAATTTCCAGTAAATTGTCCTCCAGTAATAAATCCTTTTCCTTTATATCCAGTTACTTGAACACTTCCTGTTTTTCCTGCAAAATTACCACCTGATATGCTTACTAAACTTACTTTAGTATTATTAGTAGTTGGTGTTCCATTTTCATTTACAGCAATACCTTCATATATAGCATATCCATTATTACTTGAAAGATTTCCACCTGTTACTGTAAGTTCAATGTCACTATCACTTTCTGAATTTGTAGTAATACTAACTGCTGCTCCTGAATCTTCTGTACCATCTGTTCTTTCTTTAACTACAGTTCTACCTTCTCCAGTAGCAATAATATTTCCACCTTGGATTAAAAC
>CANQZM010000052.1 GCA_947628345.1 uncultured Bacilli bacterium | reverse complement strand
AGTTGAAAAACTATTAGATATAGGAAATACAAGATCAAAACAAATTATTAACAAATTATTAGAGGACCATATTTTAACAAAAAAAGGTACTGGAAAAAATACATATTATGTATTAAAATAAAATTAATTGATTTACTATATATCAAATCGTTATGAGTGAAAGTTGTAGATATCTTCCACAATCGTTCCATATAAAATTACAGACTTTGTATAGTCTGTTTTTTCATATTTAGAATTATTATTTAAACATCTATTCTATATTAAACAACAAAGTTTGCATTATTTTTTATATACTTTATTTTCTATAGGATTAAAATCGAAATCAAAATATGTATAGTAATCACCTTTTGGTATATTTAGATAAGCATTTATTTCATCATTGGCTTTTTCAGAAACTTTATCTATTCTAATTGTACAACCTTCAGTTAAAACTAATGGAACAACATATCTTTTTAATTTTATCTAATTCCCAAACTCTAAAAAAAGTTAGACCGCTTGAAAAATTATATTCAAATCTATCAGCAGATAATTTTGGAGTATCATTATCTGCAATTGGATATATTTTATAATCACATACTTCTTCTAACTTAATCCCATCTCTTTCTAGTAATGACATTATTTCTTTGGAATTTTTAATAATTTCTGTTGTTCTTTCTTCAGTAGACTCTTGGTGTTCTGAGTCTCCATTCATAAAATCTATACAATGTTTAAATACAGGTGTTGCAATATCGTGAAATAATCCTGATAATGTTTGCTTTTTATCGTGAGTAAAATGCCAAATAATAAGTGCAACACCAACACTATGATCTAAATTGGAATACCAATATCTTACATTAAAGCATTTGGAATAATCAGTTCCACAACTCATACTAATTTTTCCTATTCTTTCCATTTCTGGTGTGTCAATATATTCTAATAACCACTCTGGAAATTCAGGTGATAAAATTCTAAAGTATTCTTTTACTTCATCTTTTAAATTATCATAATATTTATTCATCTTTTTTACCCACCTCGTCAAATATTTGTATCCATCCCATATCTAGCCAAAACTTTACCTCATCATAAGATGATACCTCTTCACTAGGCATATTTAAAATATATATTTTAATATTCTTGTTATGTATTAGATTTAATATTACTACATAAGTTAGTTCTGCTATTGAACTTGCTCCTATATATCCTTTTATTCCATTCTTTTCTTCATTCATTAAAAAATATACTTCTGTATTTTCCAATGCAGTATAAAACTCTTTATAATCTTTTGGCAATTCTTTAATATAATTTTCTTGCTCAATTAATTTTGGATAATCTAATATCTCATAATTATTATTTTTAAAATAATTTAACCAATAACTTACTTTATCTTGAAGTTTACTACTTCCTGATATTACCACTTTTGCCATTTTTATTTCTCCTTACATAATAAATCTAAAAGTTTTGATATTACTTTTTCTAATTTTATATAACAACAAACTTGAAAAATTATTTGTTCTCTTAAAACTTGTTATTAATATATTTGAATGTTCTCCTCTAAGTTTCATTTCACTATTTTCAATTTTGTCAGATTCAGTTAAAATTTTATAACCTCTTCATTAATTTTTCCATTACTAAAATTTGTTAATTCTATAATTTTTTTAATTACCT
Source organism: uncultured Bacilli bacterium (assembly GCA_947628345.1). Taxonomy (GTDB): domain Bacteria; phylum Bacillota_I; class Bacilli_A; order RF39; family UBA660; genus UMGS995. The sequence goes on along the minus strand of CANQZM010000052.1, from coordinate 5,043 downwards.
ACTAGTTCATTGTTTTCACTTTCCAAATAATCATCTAAATCAAATGTAATCTCAATCATACCACTATAATCATTATTATCATCAAAAACATAATCTGTAAAAAATGTTAAGAAAATAACAAATTTATTTTCTAAATACCTAGTTATTTTAATATTTGTTTTAATATCAAAATCAGCAATACCATGTACTTCTAAATAAGTTCCACCCAAAATATAATTACTAAAATCTATCGTTTGATTCATAGGAATTTTTAATAATTTTTCTAATTTACAATTTAAATCAAAATGTAATAAATAATCATCACCAGATATATCAAATGATAAAGATTTAAAAGTTTCAGAAATTGCTTTTTTTCCATTTTCATACTTATTTTTTTCCTGTGTAAATAATTCTATATTAATAGTCTCATTATTTGTTTTTTCTAATTTTGCAATTTTAAACATAAAATAACCACACCTTTTTTCACAACTTGCGCAGACTTATATTTGAATTATAACATAATTTTTAAAAACTCCAAAATTGCTACAATTATATGATGTAGCAAAAATAAATTGACAATTTATATTGACAACTGTATATATACTGTATATAATTATTATATACAGGAGGGGTATACATGGAAATAATTATAAGTAATTCAAGTGAAATTCCAATATATGAACAAATTAAAGAACAAATAAAAGTCAAAATAGTTTCCAATGAATTAAAAGCAAATGAATTATTACCTTCTATAAGAACACTGGCTAAAGATTTAAGATGTAGTGTTATTACTACAAAAAATGCTTATGAAGAATTAGTAAAAGAAGGTTATGTTGAAGCAATCCCTTCAAAAGGATTTTATGTTGCTAAAATAAATAAAGATTTAGCTTTAGAGGAACAGCTAAATAAAATAGAAAGTTTACTAGATAAAGTTATTAATATAGCTAAAATTAATAATATTTCTAGAAAAACTATAGATGAAATGTTAGATATTTTATATGAGGAGGATAAATAAAAATGGAAAATATATTAGAAATTCAAAATTTATGTAAAAAATATGATGACTTTGAATTAAAAAATGTATCTTTTAATTTACCAAAAGGAATGATAATGGGATTTATTGGCGAAAATGGGGCTGGTAAAACTACAACGATAAAGGCTATTTTGAATATCGTAAAATCTTATAGTGGCAATATCAAAATTTTTGGATTAGACAATTGTAAAGATGAGGAAAAAATAAAAGAAGAAATTGGTGTAGTATTAGATGATATGTTTTTCCCAGAGATTCTTACTCCAAATGATATAAATAATTCTATGAAAAGTATATATAAAAATTGGGATACAAAAATGTTTTATAATTATTTAAAAGAATTTTCATTACTACCTAATAAACAAATTAAAACTTTTTCAAAAGGAATGAGAAAGAAATTAGAAATAGCTACAGCACTATCTCATCATCCCAAACTTTTAATATTAGATGAGCCAACATCAGGATTAGATCCCGTGGCTCGTGTTGAAGTTAGTCAAATATTTCAAAGCATTTTAGAAAAAGATGATTGTTCTATTTTACTTTCTAGTCATATAACCGCTGATTTAGAACATATTGCTGATTATATCACTTTTATCAATAATGGAGAGATTCTTTTATCTAAAACGACAACTGAACTATTAGATAAATATGGTATTGTAAAATGCACTGAAAAAGAATTTAAAACTATAAATAAAAAAGATTATATCAAATACAAAAAAAACAAATATGAATATGAAGTATTAGTTCCCAATAAAAAAGATTTTAAGGCAAAATATAATATTGGTGTAATAGATAAAATAACTTTAGACGAACTTATGGTTTTAATGATTAAGGGGGAAGAATAATGATAGGATTTATTAAAAAAGATTTAGCTATGATTAAAAGTAATTTTAAACTATTAGGAATATTGATAATTGTATATACCGTTATGGGATTACTTGGTGAAATGGATGTATCATTTATCTTACCATTTATGAGTGTAATGATAATGATTTCAACATTCAGTTTTGATAATTATAATAAATGGGATGCTTATTCTATATCATTACCTAATGGAAGAAAAAATAGTATTAAGGCAAAATATATTGCAACAATTTTTATGATTTTGGTGGTTTCTGTTATTACTACTATTTTATCGTTTGTTATTTCTTATGCTAATACTAAAACTATTAACTATGAACAAATTTTAGTTTCAATGTTAGGTACAATTTTTGGTACATTATTAGTTTTAACTTTTATGTATCCAATTATTTATAAATTTGGTATTGAAAAGGCTAGAATTGGTATATTTATTATCGTATTTGGGTTAGTTATTATAGGAAGTTTTATAGCCCAATATTTAGATTTATCATTTATCGCAAAATTATTATCTTTTTTAGAAAATTATTTAGTAATAATTTTAATAATAATAACTATCCTTATGGTTTATATATCCTATAAAATATCAGAAAAAATATTTATGAAAAAAGAATTCTAAAAAATAATCTTATTATATTCATAAGTAACAATTAATTACTAATATTAAACACTTATAAAATTATGATATAATATCGATATAAAGTATTTTAATTTTTAAAGGAGTAAAATTTATGTTAAAGGCGATAAAAAGATTTTTTGTAGTTATACTTGGAGTTGTATTGCAATTTGGTTTTGCTATTATGATAAGATTATTTTTTTATAAATATCTTGGAATTATTACAATATTTTATAATATTGCAAGTATTTTAATTGTTCTTGCTATCTTAAAAAATAGTACAAGACTTTCTAATGATTTACCGTGGATAATATTAATCTTAATGTTCCCTATTTTTGGTACAATTTTATTAATTACTTTAGGGAAAAATTATTCTAAAAACAAATTATTGAAAAATATCTTTATTTATGAAAAAAAATATCAAAAGTATTTAGACCATAACAAAAAACTAGAAAAAGAAATAAATGAACAACAATTGGATAATATCAAATACCTAATAAATAGAACAAATTATTTTGTTAGTTCTAATAATGAAGTAACCTATTACAGTTTTGGTGAAATTTTTTATCCTGAATTATTAAAAGAATTAAAAAAGGCCGAAAAGTTTATTTTTATGGAATATTTTATAATTAATGAAGGTGTTATGTGGAATGGTATTTTAGAAATATTAAAAGAAAAAGCAGCTCAAGGTGTTGATGTTAGAATTATGTATGATGATATGGGTAGTGTTGCCATGCTCTCATCAAACTACTCTAAACAACTTTTAAAATATGGAATAAAATGTATCCCATTTAACAAATTAAGTCCTTTTAGAGGAATATTTATGAACAATAGAGATCATAGAAAGATTACGGTTATAGATGGTAAAGTAGCCTTCTCTGGTGGAGTTAATTTAAGCGATGAATATATTAACATAAATAGTAGCCTTGGCGTATGGAAAGATAATGGAATTAAAATAGTTGGAGATGCTATTTGGAATTTAACTGTTATGTTTTTAACTTTGTGGAACGCTAATATAAACGAAGATAAAGATATTAATAAATTCAGATATAAATTTGTTGATAGTAATAATAAAAATCAATATGTTATTCCCTACGGAGTTGCACCTCTTCATAAAGATTTAATTGGAGAAGATGTCTATATTAACATGATTAACAGTGCTAAAAAATACTTATATATAATGACACCATACCTAATTATCGATACTGATATGATTAATTCTCTTTGTCGAGCTGCTAAAAGAGGGGTTGATGTAAGAATTATAGTTCCTGGTATTCCTGATAAAAAAATTGTTTATACTCAAACAACATCATTTTTTAAAGTGTTACATGATAATAACGTTAAAATTTATAAATTTACTGAAGGATTTGTTCACTCAAAGGTCTTTTTATCAGACGATGTTAGAGCCATAGTAGGAACTATAAATATGGATTATCGAAGTTTATATCTTCATTTTGAAAATGGTATATATATGGAAAATGTAACAGCTATTAAAGATATACACAAAGACTTTGAAGGAACTTTTAAAAGTTGCCAAGAATTGAGTGATAAGGATGTAAAAGTAGGGTTTATTAAATCAATATGGCAAGCTATTTTAAGATTATTTGCTCCCCTATTTTAATCACGAAATTTATTAAAAATAATATAATTATGATAGGATGATGCTAGAGATGAAAAAATATATAAAAAACTTTATTAACGATTTGGAACAAAAAATACAAGACAATCATAAATTCACTAAAGAAGAGTTAACAGCTATTAGAATAAAAATAACTGATTTTCAACATGAAAGATTAATCCATTTATTGGTTACACTTTTTTATGGAATATATATGTTGTTTTTTCTTGCATTAGCTGGATTTCATATTATATTTTTAATTCCTTTTCTACTTATAATAACATTTTTATTATTTTATATTAAACATTATTTTTTCTTAGAAAATGCAATTCAATATATTTATAAATTGTATGATCAAATTATAGATAACAAGTAATAATTGGAAATTATTTTAATTTTTAGCACTCTGCTATTGACATTGCTAAAAGAAAGTGTTATTATATACTTGTAAAAGGTTAATGAATCTTTTATAAAATTAAGCTTGTGCTATCTAAGAAGGTATTAACACATGGAAATGAAAGGAAGTAGATTATTATGATGATGATACCAAGAAGAAAAAATGAGTTTGATTGGTTAGAAGAAATGTTTGCTGATCCATTTTTTACTGAACGTGAAAGCAAAATAATGAAAACTGATATTAAGGAAAAAAAGGATAAATATCTAATAGATATTGAACTACCTGGATATCAAAAAGAAAATATTAAGGTAGATGTGGAAGATGGATATCTAACAATTCATGCTGAAATAAATTCTAACAATGAAGAAAAACAAGATGGCAAATTTATTAGAAAAGAAAGATATGTAGGTTCTTGCTCAAGAAGTTTTTACGTAGGAACTGAAGTAAAAAGTGAAGATATAGAAGCATCATTTAAAGATGGAATGTTAAAAATAGAAATTCCTAAGAAAGATGAAGAAAAAGAAATACCTGAAAAAAAATACATA
>CANQZM010000051.1 GCA_947628345.1 uncultured Bacilli bacterium | reverse complement strand
AGTAACAATATTATACTAGTAAATAAATGATTTGCAAATTCATCCATTTACTAATCAGTATTATACGTGATATAATAGTTATAATAAGAGGGTGAGTATAAAATGATTTCTAATTTTACTAATACATTTTTTCCAATTTCATCCCTAGCAATATCAATTTTTATATGTGTTTTATATTTTGGAAGAAAAAATGTTAAAAATAAAGAAACAAAACTGTATTCAATATTAATAATTTGCGGATTAATAGAGTCTACATATTATGTATGTTTAACATTTGGTGTTGATTTAATATACAAAGATTATATGTATAGTTTATTTCAATATCTAAATAAAGTGTTAGGTATTATATACTTAGTATGGATTACATTGCTATTTTATTATGTAGTTTCAATAGTATCAAAAAATAGTAATACACTGAAAAAAATTAAAAAAATTTTAATATTTTTAACTTGTATATTTTCAGCTATTATTTTAGTATTGCCAATAGAAGTTTGGTGGGATCCTAAAAGATATGTATCTAATTCATATGGTCCATCGTTAAATTTTTTATATACAATATTTTTAGTCTATTTATTTGTTATGTTTATAATTACTATTATAAATAATAAAAGAAAAGATCTTAAAGGAAAATTTATACCACTGTATACCTTATTTGTGTTAATAATAATATCATTAATAGTGAGAGCATTTGATCCTTTATTTAATATTACTTCAAATATTTTATCATTAGTATTATTAGTAATGTATCATACTATTGAAAATCCAGATCTTAAAATGATCGAACAATTAAATTTAGCTAAAGATCAAGCTGATAAAGCTAATCGTGCTAAAAGTGATTTTTTATCTAGCATGTCCCATGAAATTAGAACACCTTTGAATGCTATAGTTGGTTTTTCTCAGGCTTTAGCAGATGAAGATTTAACAGAAGAAGCCAAAGAAGAAGTAGATGATATAATTATGGCTTCTAATAGTTTATTGGAAATTGTTAATGGAATATTGGATATTTCTAAGATTGAAAGTGAAAAATTAGAAATAGTAAATAGTGAATATGAATTTCAAGAAGTGTTTGATGACTTGGTAGCTTTAACCAAGGCTAGAATGAAAGATGCACCTGTTGATTTTAGATATCACTTAGATAGTAGTATTCCTAATGTTTTGTATGGTGATCATACTAGGATTAAACAAATTATATTAAATCTTTTGACTAATGCAGTAAAATATACCAAACAAGGATATATTGATTTTACAGTTTCTTCCATTATTAAAAATGATATTTGTAGATTAATTGTTTCTGTAGAGGATTCTGGTATTGGTATTAAAGAAGAAAATATTAGTAAATTGTTTGATAAATTTGAACGTTTAGATTTAGAAAAAAATATTACTATTGAAGGAACGGGACTAGGACTTGCTATTACAAAAAAACTAGTTGAATTAATGAATGGTAAAATAGTGGTTCAAAGTATTTATGGAAAAGGTTCAAAATTTACAGTAGCAATTGATCAAAGAATTACTCAAAAAGATCATCTTGAAAAGAAGGATGAAAAAATAGAGGTTAAAAATATTGATGTTTCTAATAAAAGAGTTTTGATTGTTGATGATAATAAATTAAATTTGAAAGTAGCATCTCATTTATTACAAGGATATAACATCATTACTGAAGAAGTGGAAAGTGGGTTTCTTTGCTATGATAAAATTAGTCAAGGTTCAACTTATGATTTAATTTTTTTAGATGATATGATGCCTAAGATGAGTGGGGTAGAAACCTTAAAAAAATTAAAGACAATTAATGGGTTTAATACTCCTGTAGTAGTTTTAACAGCTAATGCCATTGTAGGAATGAAGGATAAATACTTGAAAGATGGGTTTGATGATTATTTAGCTAAACCAATTAATAAAGATGAATTGTATAAAGTTATAGCTAAGTATTTAAGTTGATGACAAATTATGATATAATTTAGATGATAGGTGGGATATGATGAAAGATGTGTCTATATTAAAAGAAAATGGAATTGATGTTGATAGTAGTGTAGAATTATTGGGTGATATTGATATGTATAATTCACTGCTTAGTGATTTTTATGATTCATATCAAGATAGGATGGCAAAAATAGAACTATATAAAAATAATAATGATATGGCTAATTATGCGATTGAAGTTCATTCATTAAAAAGTGATTCAAAATATTTAGGATTTACGACCTTAGCTAATTATGCCTATGAGCATGAAATGGCTAGTAAGGCTTCAGATATTAATAGTGTTGATATGAATTATAATATATTAAAAACAGAAGCACAGCGTATTTTTGAAATTATAAAACAGTATTTAAATAATACTGATGATGGAGTTAGTGAAGTACCTCCCCAAGTTAGCTTAATTTCTAACGAAGAAGTTTTACTATCAACTAAAGCTATATTAGTGGCAGATGATTCTAGTATTGTGAGAAACTTTATTAAAGATATTTTTAATAATGACTATGATATTTTATTAGCTAATAATGGAAATCAAGTAATCAGTATGATTGAAGCTAATCCTAACTCTATTGCTGCTTTATTATTAGATTTAAATATGCCAGAAATGGATGGATTTCAAGTATTAGATTATTTTAAAGAAAAAAATTTATTTTCTAAAATACCGGTTTCAATTATTTCTGGTTCTCAAGATAAAGCTTCAATTGATAGAGCTTTTGAATATCCTATTGTTGATATGTTAAATAAACCATTTACTAAAGAAAATGTTAAATTGGTTGTTGAAAAAACATTATTTTTTAATAATGCTAAGGAGTGATTAATGTGAAAAGTAAAGAATTCTTAATAGCTAATCAAATTGATGTTGAAAAGGCTTTGGAATTGTTCGGAGATATGGACTTGTATAACCAAACATTAAAAGATTTTTTACAAGAAATTGGTTCAAGAATTAAACGTATACAAAAATATAAAGAAATTTCAGATATGGCAAATTATGCGATTGAAGTTCATTCGTTAAAAAGTGATTCTAAATATTTTGGATTTAATAAATTAGCGGATTTAGCATTTGAACACGAACAAGAAAGCAAAAAAAACAACATGTTTTTCGTAGTAGACCATTATGATGAATTAATGACTGAAATTAATCGAGTACTAACAATAATTCAAGAATATTTTGGAGAAGAAATTGCATCTATTCCGGTTATAGACTCTCAAAATGAAATCAAGTTAGTTGAATCTACAATTTTAATTGTTGATGATTCTAATGTAACTCGCAATTTTGTCAGTAAAATATTTAGTAAACAATATAATGTTTTAGTAGCTCCTACTGGTAAAGAAGCCTTAGAAATTATTAATAATAATTTAAATAATAAAATAGTTGCAGTTTTATTAGATTTAAATATGCCAGAAGTAAATGGATTTGAGGTTTTAGACTATTTTAAAGCTAATCAATTGTTTTCCAAAATACCAGTTTCCATTATAACAGGTGATAATTCTAAAGAAACAAGAGATAGAGTATTTTCTTATGGAGTAGTAGACATCTTAGTTAAACCTTTTAATGAGCGAGATGTTAAATTAGTGTTAGATAAAACAATTTACTTTAATGATCAACTATAATAATGGTTGATTTTTTTTAAACTTTATATTATATATATTTTAAAAGCAGGTGGTTTAATGTATTATGAATCAATTGATAGCCTAAACTTAGAAGTTATTACAGTTCAATTATATGATGAATATTTTAAAAATGGGTATTTAATGTTTGATAGTGTTTTTCTTAATCAACAGCAAAAAAATCAAAATCAAGAACTTGCCAAGATATATAAGTATATTGAAAAACAAAATAAGCATTGTCAGACTACAACTGATCAAGAATATTTTTATATGACCGATTTTATTAATTTTTTAGATGAAGATGTTTATATTTATAGTAATATCTATAATATTCCAAAATATGATGTTAATTATTCTACAAAATTAAAATTTTTTAATACTATTGCTGAGTATTATCTAAGCAATAATGATGGTGATTTTTGTGATGATATGGAAACACTTAATAATTTAGTAATTGCACGTAGTTTAGTATATAATTTGAAAAGTGTTACTATAGATGACTATATTGCATCCTTAAAATATTGCCCTTTACTAACAAGTCTTTCCTCTACTGATATAGTAAAAATAGTAGATAAATTAAGTATTAGTTTTAATACTAATGGATTAGCTTTAATTGCTAATAATGATGGTAGTTATGGTAAGGTTGTTGACATAGATTTTTTATTTGATCCAACAGATAATGTAATGTTATTAGATGGAGAAATAAAACAGTTATTAATAACTAAGGGTTATAAAGTAGCTACATCTTCTGAACAATTGAATAATAATGATAAAAATGATTATAAAAAAACTAAAGTAATTAATTTTAAAGATTATTTAAATAGAAGAAAGTAGATTAAATAACTGATAATTTCATATAATAACAATAGACTTAGAAAGATTTGACAAAATTATGATATATATGTTATACTTATAACGTTTGACGCCTCATGCTCAAACCGCATTGAAAAGGTAAAAACAAGTTTACTTGTACCTTAAGAGCGAGTCTTAAGTTTATAAATAAAGGAGGTATATTAATGAATGCTGTTATTAAAGTCGGTGGAAAGCAATATTTTGTAAAAGAAGAAGAAGAAATTTTTGTTGAAAAATTAAATGCTAATCCAGGTGACGTAGTAAAGTTTGATCAAGTTTTAATGCTTGATGATAAAGTTGGTAGCCCTTATTTAGAAAATGCTACAGTTTTAGGTGAAGTTGTTAAAAACGGAAAACAAAGAAAAATTAAAGTTTTCAAGTATAAAAGTAAAGATAGATCAAATCGTAAGACGCAAGGTCATAGACAACCTTATACAAAAGTTAAAATAACTAAAATAGCTGGTTAATTATGATAAAGATAAAAGTAGAAAAAGAGGGTATTAATTACAAAAAGATTAGTATCTTAGGTCATGCTATGTATGATGATATGGGTAAAGATATTGTTTGTAGTGCTGTTAGTAGTATTGTGATTACTACAGTAAATGGGATTTTATCTCTATCTAATGATAGTTTAAAGTATATGATTGGTAAAAAGGGTATGACTATTGATGTCATTAGTAAAGATAGAACTACTCAAATTTTAATACGGAACATGATAAATCTTTTAAAAGAATTAAAAAGTAAATATGGAGAATTTATAGAAATTAAATAAGGAGGAATAGGCAAATGAGATTATTAAAATTAGATATTCAATTATTTGCTCATCATAAAGGACAAGGTTCTACATCAAATGGTCGTGATTCAATTGGTCGTAGATTAGGTGCTAAAGCTGCTGATGGAGAATTCATCACTGCTGGTTCAATAATTTATCGTCAACGTGGTACAAAAATTTTCCCAGGAAACAATGTTAGACGTGGAAATGATGATACCTTATATTCAACCGTTGATGGAGTTGTCAAGTTTGAACGTGTAGGAAGAGATAAGAAACAGGCATCTGTTTATCCTGCATAATAAAAGTGTAGAGCCAATGGCTCTTTTTTGATATAATTGAAAAAGGTGATAATATGTTTGTAGATGAAGTATTAATAAAAGTGATTGCTGGAAAAGGTGGAGATGGTTGTACTGCTTTTCGTCGTGAAAAATATATTGCCATGGGAGGACCCTATGGTGGTAATGGTGGCAATGGTGGAGATATTATTTTTACAGTAGATGAAGGTTTACGAACTTTATTAGATTTAAGATATCAAAAAACTCTAAAAGCCCAAAAAGGGGAAAATGGTAAAGGTAAAAATCAACACGGTAAAGCAGCAGAGCCTTTAGTTGTAAAAGTTCCCTTAGGAACGGTAGTTACTGATATAGAAACAGGTTTAATTATAGGTGATTTAAAGACCAAAGATAGTAAAGTTGTTGTAGCTAAAGGTGGACGTGGTGGACGCGGTAATACTGCTTTTAAAACACAGACTAATACGGCTCCAGATTTTTCTGAAAATGGAGAAGAAGGTGAAGAAAGACAGTTAAAAGTAGAAGTCAAAATGCTAGCCGATGTAGGATTAGTAGGGCTACCCAGTGTTGGTAAAAGTACTTTCATTGCTAGTGTTTCCAAGTCAAAACCTAAAATTGCGGCATATCACTTTACAACTTTAAGTCCTAATTTAGGCGTTAGTAAAAGTAGTGATGGTAGAAGTTTTGTAATAGCTGATTTACCAGGATTAATTGAAGGTGCAAGCGAAGGACAAGGATTGGGTGATAAGTTTTTAAGACATATTGAAAGAACTAAAGTTATTGCCCATGTAATTGATATGAGTGCAAGTGAAGGAAGAAACCCCTATGAAGATTATCAATTAATTAATAAGGAATTAGAAAAATTTAATCCTAAACTTTTAAAAAAACCACAGATTATTATTGCTAATAAAATGGATTTAAGTACTGCCAAAGAAAATTTAATTAAATTTAAAAAAGATTTAAATAAAGATATTCCCATTTTTGAAGTTAGTGCCGCTACTAATTTAGGATTACAACCTGTATTAGATTATTTAGCTGATTTACTAGATCAAATTCCAGAACTGGTTCTATTTGAAGATGATGCTTTTGAAAGTCATGTCTTATATAAATTTAAGAAAGAAGAACCTTATACTATTGAAAAAGAAGATGATGGATTATGGGTAATTAAAGGTAAGGAAATTGAAAAAATCTTTAAAATGACTAAATTTTCTAGTGAAGAGGGCATGATGCGTTTTGCTAAAAAATTAAAAAGAATGGGAATCGATGATAAATTAGAAGAGTTAGGTGCTAAGCCAGGGGATCAAGTTAGGATATTAGATTTCTATTTTGATTTTAAAGAATAAAAAGATAATCAATCGTTATCTTTCAGACTGTTGACAAATGAAAAATTTGAAAACAGTCTTTTATTATTTTAAGAAATATATTATAATAAAAAATGT
>CANQZM010000050.1 GCA_947628345.1 uncultured Bacilli bacterium | reverse complement strand
ATGTCCTAGTAAAACTTGTAAAGCTCTAATATCTACATTTCCATATTGGTACATTAACGTGGCTGCTGTATGCCTTAGTTTGTGCGTAGAATATTTAGTAATATCTAACCCCGCTTTTAGTAACTCTCTTTTTACTATTTCTTGAACCATTCTGTTACTAATACGTTCTTTTCTTTTACTTAAAAAAAGGGCATCTCTATCTTCAGATTTAACACCATCATGTGGTCTAACAGCAAGATAATCATTTATAGCAACCATGCAGGCTTTATTTAGGTAAATGGTACGCTCTTTATTGCCTTTACCGATTACGGTCATTTTATTTTCGCTGAAATCTATATTTTTTATATTAATTCCAACAAGCTCAGACAAACGCATACCGCAATTTAAAAATAAAGTAATAATAGCAAAATCTCTTTCTTTAAATTCAGATTCTTCATTTTTAGTTACCTCTAGAAGTTTTTGACTATTTTCTAAAGATAAATATTTAGGTAATCTCTTTTCTTGTTTTGGGGTTTCCAAACCGATAGTAGGGTCTTTATCCAAAGCTTTTTCTTTATTAGTTAAATATTTAAAGAAAACACGAATACTAGCTACTTTTCGAGCTCTTGTAGCAGATTTACTTTTATAAGTATTAGTTAAATAAAATAAAAAAGCATGAATATCATCTAATTGTATTTTTTTTATAGTTTCCATTGTCATATGACTTATATCTATATCTTTAATGTTTTCTTCATTTGACATACCATAATGATGCATAATAAACTTTAAAAAATGGTTTAAATCATAGTTATATTCCTTTACAGTGTTTTCTGACTTATTTAAAATAGTAGCAATATATTGAAGAAAAGCATTTAAAAAGTCTGGATTATTGGTAGTATCTATCATATAAATCATTCCTTTCTTTATATATTTTAGCATAGTTTAATAGAAAAGCAATATTAATAAAAAATCTTATATTTAAATTTTAAGAAAAAGTAAAACTAATACCATTTTTTCTAAAAAATTTTATAATATTACATAAATGTTACATTAATATGTTAATTATATAACATTTGTAACAATTGATAAAAATATAATATTTTATGTTATAATAATAAAAAAGTATATAAAGGGGTAATATATGAATTTAAATTCTCTTACCATAGATAAATTTAATATTATAGAAGATAATGAGAATTACTATGTTTTTAGAGCATTAAATAATAGCGATTCTAATGATATTAAACAGAATATTACCAGTAATGAAGATGGCATTAATAGGATAAGAACAGATAGAGAAAGATTTGAAGAAGAAAATACAAAAGCAAAATATAGCGCGGAAAGTAATATTAGTTTAGAAGAAGTATGGGATCATATAAAAATAAGATACATAAAAGAAACAAATTGTATATCTCTATCGAGCAATGCTAATGTTTCAATAGATTATGGACAGTCATATAATCAACAATATGTAATGGTGAAAATCCCTAAAACTGAAGAAACTAACATATATAATGCAGGTCAATATATGCTAGAAGAAATTGAAAAAGAGATAAATAATGTATTATCAACTATACCACAAGATTCAAAAATATTAGATATTATAAATCAAATTGATAATGAAACTAAAGCTAATAATATTAAAGCAATAGTTGCAGAGTCTTATGATGGAATAAAGAAAACTTCAGAAAAATTTTCAGAAAAAGATAATAAACTAGCTCAAAAAAAATCAGTTATTGAAAGATTTGATAGAAAACAATATTTTACAGAAGACCAACAATTAGAATACAATAAGATAATTGCAAAATTAACTGCTTTAGAAACTAGTGGAAATCTTAGAAGTATACTTCCAACACAAAGAGATAATAGTTCACTAATTGCAACAGTTGGACTGGCTTTTTCATCAGGTGAATTAATTCATTATAAAGATATTGAAAAAAATGAATTAATTGAAGTTCAAAAAGAAATGATGGATATCTTGTCTCTAATACAGCAGATTAAAAGTAAAGGTGAAAATAGTGAAGAAATAAAAGATGTTGAAAATAAAATTCTAAAATATATTAAAGAAGGCTATAAGTTTACAAAAAATAATGAAACTTTAATATTAACAAATGGTAAAAATAATATTAATGTGAATGACATAAGTGATATACAAGAAAAAAGAGAGAATATACCAATTGAAGAAATATATCAATTAACACAAGGAAAGATTAGATATGAAAAAGCAAAAATAGCAATTGAATTCGCAAAAAAATTAAGTCAATCAAAAATAAGAGCATTAGAATATGCAGAGATGATAAAGACATTAACAAATGCAAGTGATGAATTAATTAATAGAATAAAAAATGAAACATATTCAATTGATAAAGATATTATTAGTAGAGAAAACAATGAAGGATTAAAAATCAGTGAATCAGTAAATATAGGATTACCTAGGGAAGAAAGATACTTTGTTTCTAATAGAGAACAATTAAGTATAATAAATAAAATTCAAAATTTAAATAAAGAACAATTAAAAGAAATTATAGAAACAAATAAATTAAGCTTAGACTTATTAAGCAGTATTATAGAAAGTGAAGACGAAATTACAGAAAATAAGTATTTTGCTGAAGTAATAGTTGATGAACTAGACTTCAATAAAATATATAATACAATACAAGGTAATAGGGAAAAAACAGAAGAAGAACGTCAGAAATTACTTGGCTATTTAGAGAATGTAGATTGTAAAAAAATTTATAACTCATTTATTAAAGCAGGAATTAATCAAAATGAAGTATCAAGATTTATAATTAACTTATTACTAAATAATGGATATAAAGGATACTCATTAGAAGAATTATCAAAACTTGATAATTTAGATGAAATAGTAGATATAAATGTAAAAAATGGAAACTTAAAGAATGGTATTTCTGCTTTAAAATTAGACTATATTTTAGGCATAAGAGATGATTTATATCAAATTGAAAATACAGAAATTAAACTAAGGGATTATCAATATGAAACATACAAAAAAATAGAAAACATTTTTAAGGATAAAAGATTTTCTGCTATGATTTTACCAACAGGTGCTGGTAAATCATTTGTAGCAATGTCAGAGATAATGAATTTTAAAAACCAAGATTCAAATAAAGAGTCTGGAAATTCAAATATTATATTTGTTGCACCACAAAATGCGATTTTACATCAATTTGAAGTGCATATATTAAAAAATATTCTAAAAAGAAAGATAATAACTGAAGATGAGATTAAAAAATTAGAAAAAGAGGGAAAACCTATACCTAAAAATGTTATACAGCCAAAAGATTTTAAAAAAGTTTTAAATCAAGAATTTCCAAGTTTAAAGATGTTTTGTTATGCCACATTAGCTGAAAGAGACGAAGAATGGTTTGAAGGAAAAGACGCTGATTTAATTATACTTGATGAATTGCACAGGTCAGGTGCAAAAACATGGGAACCAAAAATAAGAAAATTAATAGAACTTAATCCAAAAGCCAAAATTCTCGGCATGACTGCTACACCAGTAAGAGACACTGATAGTAAAGATATGGCAAGAACAATTGCAGAAATTACAGGAGATTATACTTCTGAAGAATTAGATAGTAAAAATTATCTAGCTTCAGAAATGGACTTATTAGATGCTATGCAAGAAAATTATGTGGTTGATCCTAAAATCGTTACTTTTGACTATTCATTAAAAGATAGTGAAGAATATAAAGAAGTAAAAAGAATGCTTACCGAAGAGAAAGATCCAACTAAACAAGAAGAATTAAAAAAGATATATAAAGAAATGACTAACATTATAAAAGAATCAGAAAAAATCGGTATAGATGGTATTTTAGCTCAAAATATTAAAAAAACAAACGGAAAGTATATTGTCTTTTTACCACAAAATTCGGATAATCAAACTATTACATCAGAAGAATATGTAAAAAAAGAGATAGAAAAAGTAAAAGAATATTTTAAAAATATTAATCCAAATATAAAAACATCTTATTTATTAAGTAATAGAGACGGAAAAGATAAGGAAAATGCAAAGGCATTAGATGATTTTGAAAATTCAAATGATGAAGCATTACATTTATTATTTGCTATTGATATGCTAAATGAGGGCGTTCATGTAGATGGCATAAATGGAGCTATAATGATGAGACCAATAAGTGAAAATAGTAAAATACTATATTTGCAACAAATAGGAAGATGCATTTTTTCGGAAGACCCTGAAAATCCAACTAGAGACGAAGATAAACCAATAATTTTTGATATGTATAATAATTATTTAGCACATAATATGGATAGAGAAGCTAATAAAACAAATCCTACATCTGATTTGCAAAAATTACAAGCAGTGATAAATTGGATAGAGAAGCATAAAGGATATATACCTGATATAAATAGTGAAAATATAAAAGAAGCTAAAAAGGCAATAACATTAAAAAATATTCAAAAAAAATATATTAAATATTTAGAAGGAATTGAAAATAAAAATTTAAACAAAGAAGAAATAAATCAAATTGAACAAATAATTGATTTGGGTAAATCAATAGAATTATGGGATTTACAAATTCCAGACAGAATAATACCACCAGGTGAAAAAGATATTTTAAGAAATAATACTTTTAAAGTAACTGGAACTCAAAAAGATTTTATAGATTTATTTAAAAAAGCAAGAAAAATTACAAAAGATAGAAAACTAAGTGATGATCGTAGAATAAAAGAAATCTTACTTACCTTAGATGTTCTATCAGAATACGGAATTGAAATTAATAATCAAATCATACCAAATGTTTCAACTTTAAAGGATGTTTTAGAAGAAATACCAGAAAGCATAAAAAGGTATGTTACAGATGAAATTGAAGAGCTTGGAATCGATAGTAATTATAAAATAGGTGAAGAATATAATTTTGCAAAAGAAAAGTTTTATAATGCTAAAAAAATATTTGAAGAATTTGATTTTGAAACATTAAAAAAATGTGGTATATTAGAAACTTTTATAAGCAAATCAGGATATAAAAGAAGAGTAGATATTTCTTACAACGGATTTTTAGAAAAAAATTGTCCTTCAAAATTTAAAGGATTAAATCTTGAAACAGGATTTTTATATGATAAAGATGGCTATAATATAAATGGATATGACAGATATGGATATGATAAAAGTGGTTGGAGTAAAGAGAATATTAATAAAGCAACACGGAACTTACTATGATGAAGAAGGGTTCAATATAAAAGGCTATGATAAAGATGGTTATAATAAAAGTGGGTATGATGAACATGGATATAATAGGGAAGGCTATAGCTTACTAGGCTATGATAAAGAAGGTTATGATAAAGAAGGATATGACATAAATGGTTATGACAAGAGAAAATTTGATAGAAATGGTATTCATAAAAGAACAAAAAGCATTTATGATCCAATCGGATATGATAGAGAAGGTTATAACAAAAAAGGTTATGATATAAATGGATATGATAGATATGGTTATTCAAAAATTGGCTATGATAAAGAAGGTTATAATATAGATGGTTATAACTTAAATGGCGTTAATCGATATGGAATAAATAAAAAAGGATTTGGCAAAGATGGATTCTATTACGAAAAACAAGAAGATGGAACTTGGAAGAATACTGGCAAAACAAGAGATTTAGAAGGATTTGATGCAAATGGCATAAATGAACGTGGCTTTGACAGAAATGGACTCTTCTATAAAAAATTAGATAATGGAACTTGGCAAAATACATATTCAATATATGATTTAGATGGATATGATATTAATAACTATAATGAAAACGGGTTTAGTAGAGAAGAAAGTATAAATAGGCAAGGTTTTGATAGAGAAGGTTTTTATCATAAAAAAGATGAAAATGGAAATTTCGTAAGTACAGAACTTAAATATAACGAAGCAGGATTTACTATGAACGGACAACATTTGATTACTAAATCAAAAGTTGATTTAAGAAGGTTTGATATAAATGGAAAGTGTAAGGCAAATAATGACAGCATATATGATAAACAAGGGTTTAAGCAGGATGGAACATATATGGAAACAGGTGAAAAATATCATAATGGATATAATGCTTTTGGTTTAGATAAGGATGGAAAAGATAAAAAGGGAAAAATTCATCCAGATATTACATTTACTCAAGGTTATATTAAAGCCTTAATGAATGGTAATAGACTAGCATATCTAAAAGAAACATGTGGGCTAAATCAATCTAACAAAGGTATAATACTGAACGATACAAATATCAGAGTATATAGAGCAACCGAAATGTATCCTGAACTAAAAAAAATAATTGCAGTTCAAGTAGTTACTTTGAGAAGAGCTATTAAACAAAGAGAAAAGAAGATTGAGGAATTAGAAGGTAAAACTGCTTCCGAAAAAGAGGAAATAAAAAAATTACAATATGAAAATAAAATTTTAAAAGAAAGAATAGCAAGTATGGACCCTATGCAAGAAATTGAAAAATAAAAAGGTGATACCTATGGGAATATTAAGGAAATTTTTTGAAAAAATAAGTGAACTTATTAAAAAGATATTTAAAAAAGATAATATTATGCTATTACAAGAGTCAACAAGTGTAGAAGATGATGATATAATTGATAATAACATTTCTGATAATACAAATATTAAAGATGAAAAGCAGAATTTTTTTGAAATGTATGAAAATTTTAAAAATGGTAAAATTGATATAGAAAATATTATGATAAATGATTTAATTAAAGTTTTAATGATGTCACAAAAAGAATTAAATATATGTGATGAAAAATTAAATTTTGTAGAAAATGAGTTTATAAAACTTGATAATGAACTAAATATTTTGAAAGAAGAAAATAAGGGATTAAAAAATACTATATAATGACATTATACTATCTTATTATAAATGTTGCAAATTAACCCTTAGAAGATATTTTATTGTTTTAAAGTAAAACTGCACTACATCTTGTAGTGCAGTTTTAAGCTTAAAATAAGCTATCACTTCTTCCATAGAGAAAGTCGAAAACTTTTTCTTTTTCTTCCTCATC
>CANQZM010000049.1 GCA_947628345.1 uncultured Bacilli bacterium | reverse complement strand
CAAGACCAGCATCACCAGTAGGTCCAGTAGGACCAGTGGCACCATCAAGGCCGGCATCACCAGTAGGACCGGTAGCACCAGTAGGGCCAGTAGGTCCAGTAGGACCAGCAGGAATAGTTAAGTTTAATGTAAAATTAGGTGCTGTTCCCGTGATAGATGCTGCTGCTTCAGTACCAGGTGCTCCAGTAGTTACAGCACCAATGGCAAGAACTGGAGAAGAACCAGCATCACCGGTAGGACCTGTAGGACCAGTAGCACCAGTAGGGCCGGTTGGACCAGTAGCACCAGTACCACCGCTTGATGGACCAGTAGGACCAGTAGGGCCAGTGGCACCTATAAAGAAGATCCTTTGGATTGGTCTCGGATGATGGTGGTGGGTGTTATTTTCAAAGCAATCATCATTATTATTGAACATTTTATCTCTCCTTTCATAATAAAGTATGCAGAATCAGTTAAAAAATAAATAATATCAACCTATAATAATTGTTTTTTTATAGGAAAAATGATATAATCTAGGTGCGAAAAAGGGATGAGATATAATATGAAAGAAATTATATTTGAAACTTTAATAGATACATTAAAAATATTACCATTTTTATTTATAACTTTTTTACTTATGGAGTACTTTGAACATCATATGAGTAATAAAACACAAAAAGTTATCAAAAAAGCAGGTAAATTAGGTCCATTAATTGGTGGCATAGCAGGAGCATTTCCTCAGTGTGGGCTTTCAGTAGCAGCTACTAATTTTTATGCTACTAGGGTTATTTCTTTAGGTACATTAATTGCTGTTTATCTATCAACATCAGATGAAATGTTACCAATTTTAATTTCTAATAAAGCACCTTTATCATTAATATTTAGTTTACTGGCTATTAAAATAGGTGTAGGAGTTTTGTTTGGTTTCATTATTGATTTTCTATTACGAAAACAAGAAAAAAAATCTAATGAAATAGCTCATTTTTGTCATGAAGCCAATTGTGATTGTAATCATGGTATATTAAAATCAGCTCTAAAACATACATTTAATATTTCATTATTCCTTTTAATTATATCCTTAGTTTTGAATGCAGGTTTTGCATATATAGGTATAGATAAAATAAGTAAATTTTTTCTAAAAAATAGTATTTTTGGTCCATTTTTATCAAGTTTAATAGGACTTATTCCAAATTGTGGAGCTAGTGTTGTTCTAACAGAATTGTATTTACGTAATATAATTTCTTTTGCCTCTGTTTTATCTGGGTTATTGACTGGTTCTGGGGTAGCATTATTAGTTTTATTTAAAGTTAATAAAAATATTAAAGAGAATATAGGAATTCTTCTTACTGTATATTTTATAGGAGTATTTATAGGAATCACATTTAATATATTGGAATTTATATCTTAATAAAAAATGATTTATGTGCATATTTTAAAAAATGTACATTATGTCTGGTATTGACATGTTAATAGATATATTATATATCAAGATTATAATAGATAAATTATAAATGATGGTTAGAAAAAATAAATTTATTAAAGAAGAAAAAATTCGGAATAAAAGTTTTATTTTAATATTTAGATGATTATGTAAAGTATTTCTAAAAAGGCTATTCCAAATATTGACAATAATTATTTTTTTACTTATAATGACAATAAGAAGGTAGGGAATAATATGGAAGAAGAAAAAAATAAATCAACAGGAAAAACAGTAATAATTATAATACTTATAGTATTACTTTTAGGTTTGATATTATATATTTGTTATGATAAAAAATTATTTTTTAATACCAATGACAAAGTATCAGAACAAAAAGAAGATACTGATAAAGAAAAATATGATTCATCAATTGATAATGTAAAGGATTTGAAAATAGACAATGAAAAATGTCTAAATTGTAAGGAAAAAGAAAATCATTACTATATAATTTCTTCTTATAATCATATAGAAGAAGTTAATGCTTCTTTTTCAACTGAGAATAATAAAAAGGGAATGGTATCAATAAATATAGATGAATATAATAGAAAAGCAGTTTCAAATTATAGTTTATCTAATCCAAATTTAGAATATAATTTTGATCAAGAAATAAGAAATGTTATCGTCTCTAATATAGGACAAGAAGAACTTGCTCCTATCGTTGTATTTCTAATGGAAGATGGAACATTAAATTATATTGATATATATAAAGGGTTAGAGGATAATGATCTATCAACTTACAAGGAAATTAATAATGTTAATGATATTATTAACTTGTATCAAGCATCAGTGTGTTCTAATGAGGCTGGTGTATGTTCGACTACAACAGTTTTAGCTCAAAAAGAAGATGGTAGTTTTTATGATTTAGAATCAATGATTTATTCCACTAAAAATTAAAAAATAAAGTTTATAGAGAAAGTTATGCTTTCTTTTTTTATGGTTTTCTTAGCACTTACTATTGACAAGTGCTAAAAACGGTGGTACGATTCTTTTATACCAATTAAGAAAGAAGGAATATAATGAAAAAAAGACAGTTTAAATCAGAATCTAAAAGATTATTAGACTTAATGATTAATTCTATTTATACTAATAAAGAGATATTTTTAAGGGAGTTACTATCTAATGCTAGTGATGCCATAGATAAATTGTATTATTTATCACTAACAGATCGAAAAGTAAAATTAAAAAAGAATGATTTTAAAATTACTTTAGAGTTAGATAAAGAAAATAGAACTATTACTGTTACAGATAACGGTATTGGTATGAATGAAGAAGAGTTAGAAAAAAATTTAGGTACAATTGCTGAAAGTGGAACACTATTTTTCAAAACTGAAAATGAGAAGAAAAAAGATATTGATGTTATTGGACAGTTTGGTGTAGGTTTTTACTCAGCATTTATGGTTGCTCAAAAAATTACTGTTATAAGTAAAAAGTATGGAGAAGAACAAGCTTATCTATGGGAAAGCAGTGGAGTTGATGGTTATACCATAGAAAAGTGTGATTATGATAATTATGGAACTAAAATAATTTTAACTTTTAAAGAGGACACAGACCAAGATACATATAGTGATTTCTTAGATCAATATAAAATAGACTCAATAGTAAAGAAATACTCTAACTATATTACTTATCCAATTGTTATGAATATGGAGCGAAGTGAATTAAAAGAAGGCACCAGCGATGAGTATGAAACAAAGATATCAGAAGAAACTTTAAATAGTATGGTTCCTATTTGGAGAAAAAATAAAAAAGATGTTAAGGATGAAGACTACAATAGATTTTATACTGATACTTACCATGACTATGAAAACCCAGCAAAAGTTATTACTTATAATGTAGAAGGTAAATGTAGTTATAAAGCTCTATTATTTATTCCTAGTCATGCTCCATATGATTTATATACAAAAGAATATAAAAAGGGATTATCTTTATATTCTAATGGAGTCCTTATTATGGACAAATGTGAAGAACTACTTCCTGATTATTTTGGATTCGTAAAAGGATTAGTTGACAGTGAAGATGTATCTCTAAATATTTCAAGAGAAATATTACAACAGGATTATCAAGTTAACTTAATTGCTAAAAGTTTGGAAACTAAAATCAAAAAAGAATTAGAAACTATGTTAAAAGAGGATAGGGACAAATATGATAATTTCTTTAAAAACTTTGGAATGCAATTAAAATTTGGAATTTATAATGACTTTGGAATGCATAAAGATGTGTTAAAAGATTTAATTATGTTTTATTCATCAAAAGAAAAGAAATTAACTACTCTAAATGAATATGTAACTCGTATGAAAAAGGATCAAGAAAAAATCTTCTATGCATGTGGAGAAACAGTAGATAAAATTGATTTATTACCACAAGTTGAAGGAATAAAAGATAAGGGTTATGAAGTATTGTATTTAACTGAATATGTAGATGAATTTGCTCTTCAAATGTTAATGGATTATGAAGGAAAACAATTTGTTAATATTTGTAGTGAGAATATAGATTTAGATAGTGAAGAAGAAAGAAAAAATTTAGAAGACAAAAATGAAAAAAGTAAAGATATGTTCACTACAATGTTAGGAGCTATTGGTAATGAGGTAAAAGAAATTCGCTATACTAACAAATTGAAGAACCATCCAGTATGTTTAACTAGTAAAGGACAAGTTTCTGTAGAGATGGAAAAAGTAATTAATTCAATGCCTACTGATGAAAAAATAAAAGCCGAAACTATTTTAGAAATTAATGAAAATCATCCTATTGTTAAAAAACTAGAAAAACTATATAAAAATGATAAAACCGAATTAGAAAAATATGCTAAAGTGTTATATGCTCAAGCAAGATTAATCGAAGGTCTGCCTGTAGAAAATCCAACAGAAATTACGAACTTAATTTGTGATATCATGTCATAATTAAATATTTGAAAGTAGGATTTAGAGAATTAAAAATTCTACTTTTTTGTTTGAAAAATTAATAATTTATGGTATAATATGCAAGAAGGAAGTGGTAATAGTGACTGAACTTAAAGACATAAAAGGAATTGGACCTAGATCTCTTTCTTTATTAAATAAATTAAATATCTATACTGTAGAAGATTTGGTTACTCATTATCCTTTTCGTTATGATGTCCTAGAACGTGGTGACTTAACTAAAACAGAGGATGGAGGACATATTGTAATTGATGGTAAAATTGAAAGTGTACCTATTTTGATGCGCTTTAAAGCAGGATTAAATAAAATGAATTTTCGTTTGGTAACGGCTAGTGGTGTAGTTGGTGTTTCAATATTTAATAGAGCATTTTTGAAAAGTAAATTGGAAGTAGGAACAGGAATTAGTGTGATTGGCAAATATGATAAAAAGAAAAATGTTATCACAGCATCTGAAATAAAATTAGAAACATTATCTAATAAAGTAAAAATAGAACCTGTTTATCATTGTACTAGTGGCTTAACTAATAAAAATTTGGCTACCTATATTAATATGGCTATTTTAATGTGTGGAAAGGAAATACCTGATTATATTCCTAGTACCTATATAAAAAAATATAATTTTTTAAATAAAAAAACAGCTCTAAATATTATTCATAATCCATCAACAGAAGAAAAATTAAAAGAAGTTAAAATAAGATTAAAATATGAAGAATTATTTGCTTTTATGTTAAAGATTAATTATTTGCGAATGGAAAATAAAAAACATAATCAGGGATTAGATAGAAGTATCGATAGAAAAAAATTAGATGAGTTTATTGCTAATATTCCATTTAAATTAACTGGTGATCAAACACAAGCAGTAGAAGAAATTATCAAAGATTTAGAAAGCAAAAATAGAATGAACCGTTTATTACAAGGAGATGTTGGTAGTGGAAAAACAATCGTTAGTTTTATTGCTATGATTGCTAATTACCTAAGTGGTTATCAAAGTGCTTTAATGGCTCCTACAGAAATTTTAGCAGTTCAACATTATAATAATTTAAAGGACCTTGTAAAAACATCTAATATTAATGTAGAACTTTTAACTGGATCAACTCCTAAAAAAGATAAAATAAGGATATATGATAGTTTGAAAAACGGTGATATTGATATTGTAATTGGAACTCATGCCTTAATCCAGGAAGAAGTAGAGTATAAAAATTTAGGATTAGTGATAACAGATGAACAACATCGTTTTGGTGTTAATCAAAGGGCTAATTTACAAAATAAGGGCTTAAAACCAGATATTTTATATATGAGTGCAACACCCATTCCTAGAACTTATGCACTTACCATTTATGGTGATATGGATATGTCCATTATTAAAGAAAGACCTAAAGGTAGACAACCTATTACTACGTACATTAAAAGTAATGATGAAATAAAAGATGTACTAGAAATGATGTATGATGAATTAAAACAAAATCATCAAGTTTATGTGATTGCCCCATTAATTGAAGATAGTGAAAATTCTGATTTAGCAACTGTTAATAAATTAAAAGATCAAATGACGCTAGCTTTTGGTAAAAAATATAAAATTGATATTATTCACGGCAAAATGGCTAGTGGTGCTAAAGATTTAATTATGCAAGAATTTGTTCAGGGAAAAATTCAAATTTTAATTTCAACTACTGTTATTGAGGTTGGAGTTGATGTTGCTAATGCCACTACAATGGTCATATTTGATGCTAATAGATTTGGTTTATCAACTCTTCATCAACTACGCGGTAGAGTAGGAAGAGGTAGTGCTAAATCACAATGTATTTTAATTAGTAGTACTGATACGAAACGCTTAGAAATTATGAAACAAACAGAAGATGGTTTTGTTATTAGTGAAGAAGATTTTAAATTAAGAGGTCATGGTGATTTATTTGGCACAAAACAAAGTGGAGATATGGAATTTAAAATTGCAAATTTACGCAGTGATTATAAAATATTATTACAAGCTAAAAAAGATTCTAAAGAATATTTATTAAGTGAAGATAGTAATACTGATTTTATAAAAAAAGAATTAATTATGAGTATAAACAATAGTTAAAAATGTTTGACAAAATAGTAATATTATAGTATTATTTTATAGCAACCAAAAATAAAATGAATTATTTATAAGTATTTAAGCACGGAAGTAATAAGTGTTCTGTGCTTTTTTATCCAATAAAGACATACAATAACATGATAGGAGGAACGTTAATAATGCATCAACAAGGAAAAACATTATTAGAAAAATTAGGATATCAAAATATTTTACAAAATAGAACACTTTTATTTAATGATTTGATTAAAGAAGTAGAAGAATGTATTGATTATTGTAGTTATGAGGAGATTAAAAAGTTAATTAATAACAAGAAATCATATCTATATGTAGAACTTAAAATGTTTTATGAAATAGGTTTAAACGATATTCAAAAGGAATTAATTTCAGTTCATAATTCACGTAATCTAGAAAATGTTGATATTGAAACCTATGAAGAAGTATATAGAGGTAATATAAATCCAACTTTTGCAGAGAGCGTAATTGCAATTGCTGATTATAGAAGAAAAAAAAGAAATGAAATTATGAATTCTTCAAAAAATATAATCAAAAAAAGAGATTCTTTAACTAAAAAAATAATGGTTAAATCTAAAATTTAGTTGTAAAGTAGAAAAAAAATACAAAATAGGAATTGACATTTTATAATTTATAACTTATGATTAAGGTGCATGATGGTTTGATATCATGCTGATTATCTAACTCATCTGTCTAAGTGATGATTAGATATTCAACCGAACCCCCTGAAGGAGCCGAAAGGCTCCATTTTTGTGTGTTTTAATTTATATTAGTTTAATTAAGTTCTACTAATATTTAGAAAAGTTTATGTTAGTTTAGAAAAATTTCTAATTTTTGAGAATTAAAGTATAACAATTTTAAAGTAAATTGCCACATTCGATTGACTATTGTTGTAATTTACAAAAATTTAAGCAAGA
>CANQZM010000048.1 GCA_947628345.1 uncultured Bacilli bacterium | reverse complement strand
AATAAAAAAAATCAAATAGAAAGGATTAATCAACTGTAGAATTAATTAATGATTTCTATAAGATTGATTATACGAGGTATATATGACAATTATTTTATTTATAATAGTACTAGGAACAATTATTTTTGTTCATGAATTAGGACATTTTATTTTTGCTAAATTAACTGGTGTTTATGTTTATGAATTTGCACTAGGAATGGGACCTAAATTATTGAGTAAAAAAGGTAAAGAAACTGAATATTGTTTACGATTAATTCCTATTGGTGGTTTTTGCTCATTGGCAGGTGAAGAAGTTGATGAAGATTCAATAGAGGTTCCTAAAAAAAGAAGATTGCAAGCCAAAAAGCCATGGCAAAGATTCCTAATAATGTTTTTTGGGCCTGGGTTTAACTTTCTTTTTGCAATTTTAACTTTATTCTTTATTGCTATAATTTGGGGTAGTCCAAGTTACGATCCAGTTATTTCAAGTGTTACTAAAAGTTATCCTGCTTATAGTGCTGGATTACGAAAAGGTGATAAAATTGTTGAAATTAATGATCATAAAGTATCAACATTAGATGATGTATCATTATACTTAACGATTGCTGATAGTAAGAAACCTACTTCAATTGAAGTTGAAACTAAGGACGGAACAATCAAAACTTATAAAGTAAAACCAAAAAAAGTAGTAGAAAAAGGGACTACGATTTATCGTTATGGAATTGGTCTTAAAAGTAAACAGCTACATGGTCTTGGTAGTGCAATTAAATATACATTTGTCAAAACCGGTTCTTTGTTTAAACAAATGTGGGTAACAGTGGCTAGTTTATTCACGGGAGTTGTTAGAGTAAATCAATTATCAGGGCCTGTAGGAATTTATTCTATAGTTGGAGAACAAAGTAAGGCAGGAATTTCTAGTATTCTATATTTAATGGCTTTTTTAAGTATTAATGTTGGGTTTATTAACTTACTTCCATTACCAGCTTTTGATGGTGGACACATTTTGTTTATTATTATTGAAAAGATAAAAGGTTCCCCAGTATCTCCAAGAACTGAAAATATGATTCATACTATTGGTTTATTTCTTTTAATGGCTTTGATGGTATATATTACCTTTAATGATATTTTAAAATTATTCTAGAAATATTAAAACGCTTCGATTTGAAGTGTTTTAATATATAAATCTTTTAGATTTTATTAATTTATGTATTGATTATTTTTTGTATTTGGTTATAATAAGTAATACCTGTTAAAGCGGAGGTAATTAATTATGAAAATAAATATTAAAAATAATGACAATTATATTGATATTAATCCAATAGGAGAAGATCAATTTAAGATAATATATAGTGCAAGAAAAATATATAAGTTAATAGAACAAGATCAATTAGAAGAAGCTACTATAATGTATAATCAATTGATAAAAAATAATAATATAGAAGATAATAAATATAAATTTTTAAAAAATATGATTATAGAAAAAGAAAAATATAATAATTTTGATGAAGATACTAAGAAAAGATATAATCAAATTTTAGAAAAAGGCCAGTTAGCCTTGAAATCATCAGATTATGAGCTAGCTTACGATTACTTTTGTGCTGGAAAACATATTTTTCAATTACCTATTTTTGATTATTATATTGGAAAGACTTTACATAAAACTAGAAGATTTGCTGAAGCAAAAAAATATTTTAAGAAATATATTAGAAATGGTGGAGAAAAAATAAATAAATGTTTATTTTTTATGTTAGTTCATATAATTGAACCGAATAAATTTGTTAAGAGTTATAATGAATTGTTTGAAATAGATCAAGTGATGGATAGAGATTTTGATCTTAGTAAAAAAATTGAACCAATCACTGGTTGTATGATTAATGAATATATTTATAATGATAGCTATTATGAAAGTTGTAATTTAAACGAAAAGTTAATTTTAATCAGAACTTTATTGGAATCTCATAATGTCAAAATGGCTAATAAACTTCTAAAACAGTTAAAAGGTGATACTGCGGCTGAAAAACAATTAATTAAACAATTTAATAAAGATAAAAAGATTTATGTAAATAATTATAAAAGATAAAAGAAAATGAATTAAATTAAATAGTTACTAAGGTAACTTTTTTTTTCGTGCTATAATATTAGTAGGAGGTGATACTTTGATAGTTGGTGTATTAATAGAATTAACTAATAAAAAACTAGATAGAGTTTTTGATTATAAAGTCAGTGATGATTTGTCACAGCAAATAAAACTAGGTATTAGAGTAGAAGTACCTTTTAATCATAGAGTTTTAGAGGGGTTTGTACTAACAATAAAAAAGGCAAGTGATGTTGATAACTTAAAAGAAATAATAAAAGTAGTTGATGAAGATATTGTATTGAATGAAGAATTATTGGAGTTAGGTAAAATTTTACAGAAAAAAACCTTAGCTACATTGATTAGTTGTTATCAAGCTATGTTACCAAAAGCTTTAAAAGCTAAGAAAAAAGCCATAGTTAATAAAAAGTTTGATGTTTATTATCGACTAAATTCTTTAGTAGAAAGTAATTATAATAAAACCCAGCAATTATTAATTAATGAATTTAAAAATCAAGAATTAGTAAGCAAAGAAAAATTACAAAAAATATCAGCATCTAGTTTGAAAACTTTAATTAAGAAAAATATTTTAATAGAAGAATTAAAAGAACATTATCGTTTAACTTATGATGAGAAGAGTTCAAATATAAAAGAATTAACTAAACAACAACTAGAAGTAGTAAGCCAAGTTGATTTAAATCATTGTGATACTTATTTACTTTATGGAGTTACCGGTAGTGGCAAAACTGAAGTATATATAAAACTGATTGATAAAGTGTTACAAGAAAATAAAACAGCAATCATGTTGGTTCCAGAAATTTCTTTAACTCCACAAATGGTTAATCGATTCCAAGAGGTTTTTGGTTCCGAGATAGCAGCTTTGCATTCAGCTTTATCTGATGGAGAAAAATATGATGAGTGGCGACGTATAAATAGAGGTGAAGTTAAAATTGTAATTGGTGCGAGGAGTGCTATTTTTGCGCCTCTTACTAATATTGGGATAATAATTATTGATGAAGAACATAGTGATTCTTATAAGCAAGACCATAATCCTAGATATGATGCCAAAGAAATAGCTATTATTCGTAGTAAGAGAGCTAATTGTCCAGTAATTATGGGAAGTGCTACACCTTCATTAGAATCTTTTGCAAGATGTTCTAAAAATGTTTATAAATTATTGACATTGAAAGAGCGAATTAATGGTAAAAAATTACCTGAGGTAGAATTAATTGATATGAATCAAGAAGTAAAAAAAGGAAATAGTTACTTTTCTGAAAACTTAACTACTGCCATAGATCAGAATTTAAAAAAAGGTGAACAAACTATTTTACTATTAAATAGAAGGGGTTATGCATCATTTGTAACTTGTAAAAATTGTGGATATACTATTAAATGCCCACAGTGTGATATTACTTTGACTTATCATAAGTCATCTAATGTATTAAGGTGTCATTATTGTGGTTATGCTACTAATTTACCTAAAGTTTGTCCTGAATGTAAGGAAGAGGCAATTTCTTCACTAGGTACTGGTACAGAACGTATTGAAGAAGAATTAAAAAATAAATTCAGTCATGCAAGAGTATTAAGAATGGATTATGATACAACTAGTAAAAAAGGAATGCATGCTAAGATGATTCAAAGTTTTAAAAATAATGAATATGATATTTTACTTGGAACCCAAATAGTCGCTAAAGGCTTAGATTTTGAAAATGTTACTTTAGTAGGGGTAATTAATGCTGATACTTCTTTAAATATACCGGATTTTAGAAGTAGTGAGACGACATTTTCTCTTTTGAGTCAGGTTGCGGGCAGAAGTGGAAGAAGTAGTAAAAGTGGTAGAGTAATTATTCAAACCTTTAATCCTAATCATTATGCTATATTATTTGCTAAAAATCATGATTATGAAGGTTTTTATAAAAAAGAAATGGCAATTAGATATCAATTAAAATATTCTCCATACTATTATTTATGTTATATTAAAATTAGTAGTAAAGATTATAATGAAGCTAGTAAAGAGGCTAATAAAATAAAAAGATGTTTAGAAAAAAATTTAAGTGAAGATATTATATTAGGACCTTCACCAGCTACTATTTTTAAATTAAACAATATTTATCGCTATGGAATTATTATTAAATATAAAAAAGATAAAAATTTATATGATATTTTAAATAAATTAATTAAACATTATCAAAGTAATAATTATATAACTTTAGATATTGATTTTAATCCTAATCATTTTTAAAGAAGGTGGAAAAATGAAAAAACAATTAATTAAAATTATTGCATCTTTAATATTAGGGATATTTGCTTTTATATTAAGTTTAAATCATTCTAGTTATAGTGATATATGTTATGTTATTACTTATATTATTATTGGTTATGATGTTATTTTTAAAGCAATTAAAAATATCTTAAAAGGTCATTTGTTTGATGAAAATTTTTTGATGGCCATTGCAACTATTGGAGCTTTTCTTATTGGTGAATTTCAAGAAGCAGTTGCAGTTATGATTTTTTATCAAGTTGGTGAATTTTTGCAAGATTATGCGCTTGATAAATCCGAAAAATCAATTGTATCTTTAATGGATATTCGTCCTGATTATGCTAATTTATATATTAATGAAGAAATCAAAAAAGTTGATCCTAACGAAGTTAAAATAGGTGATATAATTTTGATAAAGTCAGGAGAAAAAGTTCCCTTAGATGGAGTAATTATTGAAGGTAATTCAACTCTTAATATGCAAGTTTTAACTGGTGAAGTTATGCCTAAACGAGTAAAAGTTAAAGATGAAATATTAAGTGGTAGTATTAATAATGAAGAAGTATTAAAAGTAAAAGTTAATAAAGTTTTTAAAGAATCAACAGCTAATAAAATTTTAGATTTAGTAAAAAATGCTAATAATTTAAAGACTAAGTCTGAAAGTTTTATGACTAAGTTTGCAAAATACTATACGCCAATAGTAGTAATAATAGCTATATTATTAGTAGTAATACCTTATTGTTTATTTGAAAATAGTGAATTTAATAAATTATTATATAGAGCCTTAACCTTTTTAGTAGTATCCTGCCCTTGTGCTTTAGTTATTTCTATTCCGTTGAGCTTTTTTTCCGGAATTGGGGCTGCATCTAAAATAGGAGTTCTGATTAAAGGTAGTAATTATTTAGAGGCTTTAGCTAACACTGAAATAATAGTTTGTGACAAAACTGGAACTTTAACTGAAGGGGTATTTGAAGTTTGTAAGGTAATGCCAACTACAATTTCTGAAGAAGAATTACTTAAAGTGGCAGCTTATGCAGAAGTTAATTCAAATCATCCTATTGCTATTTCTCTAAGAGAGGCCTATTCTAAAAAAATTGATAGAAAATTAATTAGTAAAACCAAAGAAATTGCTGGTAAAGGAGTTTTAGCTGAAGTTGACGGCAAAACCATTTTAGTTGGTAATGAAAAATTAATGAAGGAACATAAAATTAAATTTGCTGTAAATAAAAGTAGTTTAACCCTTGTTTTAGTCGCTATTGATGGTAAATATGTAGGATGTATTGAAATTGCTGATAAAATTAAAAAAGATGTATATCAAGCTATTAAAGCATTTAGAAAAAATAATATTAATAAAATTATAATGTTAACTGGTGATAAACAATCCAGTAGTGAGTATGTTTTCAAGCAACTAGCTTTAGATGAATATAAAGCAGAACTTTTACCTCATGAAAAAGTAGCTATACTTAAAAAAATATTAAAAACTAAAAAAGAAACAGGTAATGTTATATTTATAGGTGATGGTATTAATGATGCACCATCTTTAGCTTTAGCTGATGTTGGTGTAGCTATGGGTGGTGTTGGAGTTGATGCTGCTATTGAACAAGCTGATATAGTAATTATGACAGATGAATTATCTAAATTAGCTAGTGCCATTAAATTAGCCAAAAAAACCATGAAAATAGTAAAACAGAATATTATATTAGCTATTAGTATAAAAGTAGTAGTGTTAATTTTAAGTGCATTCAGTTTAGCTACAATGTGGGTTGCAGTTTTTGCTGATGTAGGAGTGTGTCTTATGGCTATTTTAAACGCTTTAAGAATATTGAAAATAAAAAAGGAGGAGAATTAAAAATGGAAAAGAAAGAATTTAAAATTGAAGGAATAGAATGTGAAGGATGTGTAAATAGAATAAAAAGAGTACTAGATTCTATTAAAAATATTAATTATTATGATGTTTCTTTAGAGACAGAAACTTTAGTTATTGAAGTAAAAAATAAAGAAAAATTAGATGAAGTTGTTACTAAAATTAATAATTTAGGATTTACACTTTATGAAAAATAAATAATAAAATGTAAATATATGTTAACCGTATTTACAAAGTTATAATATGTTTGCTACAATATAAATATATAGATTTAGGGGAGTGTAGGTTATGGGTTGCAAAGAACAAAAACTAAAACTGATTGTTTTAAAAAGTGCCTTGGAGTTAGGAAAAAATGTTGATAAACATTTAGCTGATTTATATGGTTGTAGTGATGATAGCTTTATTTTACCAACAAAAGAAATTTGGTTTGATGACGGGCATGGTAAAGTTGAACTGTTAGATTCAGTTCGTGATGACGACGTTTATATTTTTACAGACATTGGGAATTATTCTATTCCTTATAAGATGCATGGTTTAATTAATCATACTTCACCCAATGATTTAGCTGCTCAGTTAAAAGATGCAATAGGGGCATGTAAGTGTCATGCTAATAAGTTATCAATTGTTATGCCTTTATTATATGCAGGAAGACAACATCGAAGAATTGGTAGAGAAGCTTTGACTTGTGCTACTTATCTACATGAGTTGGATATTGATTCAAAAATTACAAGATTAATTGTTTGTGATGCTCATGATGAGGGTGTTCAACAAGCTTTATTTCAAACTGAATTTGATAATGTTTTTGCAACCAATACAATTTTGGAACAATTTATTAATGATACTGATGTTGATAAACTAAAAAATATGATTTTTGTAGCTCCTGACTTTGGTGCTATGGGACGAATGAACTTCTATCTAAATTCATTTAGTAGTGAACATATTACTAAAGATGCAGGAAGTTTTTATAAAAGAAGAGATTACAAT
This sequence comes from uncultured Bacilli bacterium, assembly GCA_947628345.1. Lineage (GTDB taxonomy): Bacteria > Bacillota_I > Bacilli_A > RF39 > UBA660 > UMGS995. Next base: position 606 of record CANQZM010000048.1, on the reverse strand, counting down.
ACTATTATTGATGGTAAAAATCCAATAATAGAGCATTCTTATTCAGGAAATAATAATATAAAAGGTTCTACAGCTATTATAGTAGATGATATGATTTCTTCAGGTAATTCATTATTAGATGTTATAGATGAATTACATAATAAAGAGGTAGAAAATATTTATGCTATTAGTACTTATGCCTTATTTACACAAGGAATAGATAAATTTAAAGATTATTATGAGCAAGGAAAATTTAGTGGTATTTATACTACAAATTTAAGTTATATTAATAAAAATTATCGCCAAGAAGAATGGCTTCATATTGTGGATTGTTCAGAATATATGGCTAAGATTATTTATAATTTACATAATGGTGATAGTATTTGTGAATTACTAAGAGATAAAAGTTATCCATCTAAAATTTTAGCTAAGAAATTTGAATAAATAAAAATGTTTAGATTGTGTTTTTTAAAATATATTCGTTGTTGATAATGAATGTATTTTTTTATACTATTATTTTGTTATTATTTACATATCTTTTAATTTATTATATAATCCTGAATTTATCAGTTTTGAAAGGGTAAAATCTCCCAATACCTTTATTTATGAGGAATTGAGAGATTTTTA
>CANQZM010000047.1 GCA_947628345.1 uncultured Bacilli bacterium | reverse complement strand
CCAACGAAATATTATACAACATAAGTTTGGTGAAATTTCTAATAATGATATGGTGAAATTTTAAAAAAGGATTAACAAAAACACACTTCCATATTGACAACTTAATTAACTAATATTATGATATAAGTAAGTTGGAGGTTATTACTTATGATATATTTACCGATAATAGGATTATTATATATACCATCTTTTATAAATGTTATATATATGGGTAAAAAAGAGATAAAATTGCATTTAGAATTTGACAAAAAATTAAAGGATAAAGGATATGAAAAGACGGATGATTATAATTTAGTTTCTTTAATAGCTGATGAAGTAGTTTATCGTGGGAAATACGCTACAAGAATATTATTGTCCTTGTTTCCAGTTTCTAATTTATATCCATTTATTCAAATTATTACTAAAAAACTAGATTGCGAATATAAGACTATTCTTGATAGTTTAGATAATCAAGAAGTACTAGAATCTTTAGAAGAAAAGAAATATATATTTAATCAAAATACTATATTTAGAGTAAAAGAAAATATAATTAGTAAAATGGATGAAATGATTAAAATTGATGGATCTAGTATAGATGATAATAAACATATTGAAATTAGTGAAAATGATTCATTAAAACAACTTAAACAAAAAAAGAAATTACTTAATGAAATGATTTATTTACAAAAATTAAAAAAGATGGAACAAAATTTTTTACATCAAGAATCTGAAACAGATAAAGATTTAACTGGAAAAGGAAAACAATTAGGATTAATTAAAAAAAATAATAAAAAATCAAAAATATAATAAATTTATATTACATTGTATTAATTCCTAATTGAGTGGTGAGTTGTAAATAACTACATAACTCGCACCATTGATGAATCTGTTCGAACTTTTTGGACTTAATATAAAAAGATACCCCTAGGTTATTTTGATATGCTTGTCAAAATACATAGAGGTTAACTTATCAAAATACTTAGAAAGTTAATTATTTTATTGAAAAAAATAATATTTTATAATATTTTATAATATTTAAAGGAGGTGTGTATATGAAATATACACTTTTATTAGATGAAATTTTAGAAGATTTTTTTCCAAAAGATGGTGGCTGGAAAAGTAATTGTTTTAAAAAATCAGACTTTGTGGCAGAAGAAAATTTACCTTGTCATTTAAGAGATAATAATTGGCTAGCTAGTTTAATATTAAAAAAATATAATCTATATTCATTAGGCAAAGGAACAATTATAGAATATCTGAATAATTCAGAAAAGTTTAATAAATTGAGATATGAATACGAACAAAAAATTGTTAGTTGGCAAATAGATTGGATGCGTAAAGGTGGAGATAATTGGATAATAGATGAAAAATTAGGCGGAGATTTATATTTGTTTAGTCCTAAGTGTGATTATGCATTTAGAAAAGGTATAGTAGATACATTGTTACAAATTGGAATAAACATAGATGCAATTGAAGAAGGAATTGAAAAAAATGCAGATAAATGGCGCGAATCATATATGAGGATTGCTTTTTATAATTTATATTCCTTATCTAGATTTAATCTCCATGACAGAAAATTAGAAAAACCTAGTGAAGAACATTATGAAAAATGGATGAAATTAAGGTTATATGAATATTATATTGAACATAAAGATTCAGTAGATAAATATGGTCAAATATTGCCAGAAATGCAAATGACAGAATTAGAAGTTACAGAATTAAAGCAATGGTTAGATGAAGCGCACAAAAAAAGAATGGAGCAAATAGCAGAATATAAAAATATTCACTGCTCTCCTATGGTTTTTGAAATGGGAGAAATAGATTATTATGGTTGTGATATTGCACCTAGCGAACAACTTTATAAATTAGTGCATCCAGAAGAGAAAAATATAGAAAAACATAATAAATCAGCTTCTTTAATTAAAAGCTTCTTTAGAAAAAATGTCAAATAAATATACAAAATTACTTACTTTTAGTAAAATTTTAATATGGAGGTATAAGACATGAATTATAATGAATTAACTAAAGAAACTAAATTATTTCTTAATAAGGCTATAGATATATATTCAATAATAGAAGATAAAAAATAATTAAAAATGTTCCAGTTCCAGCAATAATGATACCGGAAATGAAAGAATATGAATTTACGAAACTAGATAAAAAGGTATTATCTCTTTTTATAGCTGGATTTTTAATTGATGGAAACTTAAAGCAAATATTTTCTCAATATGATGATATTAAACTAGATCGATTATTTGATTTTATTGATACTAAAGAAAAAGATATAATACCAATACCAGAAAACCGATATGAAGAACTTTTTGAACGGAATTTTAAATTAGATTTAATAAGTATTATTAAGCATAGTTATTTAAAGACAAGAATTAATTTTATTACGCCAGAAGTTATAATACTTTCATTACAATTTATAAAGTTCAATGGTTCAAATATACTTAACCATTTTGCAGGGAAATATAATTTAAAAAATTGTACGTATGTATTTAGTGATCACCCTTTATTTGATGCATTGGACACTTATACAACTATGGATGGTAGTGTTAGTAGAGAGGATTCACATAAAGAAAATAAAATTAGGTCATCTTCACCATTTAATTTTTTAACTAATAGAAAGAATATAGTAATACCAATGGAGCAATTAAATAAAAAACAATTGTCATCAATTAATTTTGATGATGAAAGTATTTGGACGTTACTAGATGACATACAAAAAAAATTTATTGGACAAGAAATTGCTACGGAAGAACTATTTTATAATATTGTCAATAATCAACAATTAACACAAATGGAAGAATTACCTGATGGACAACGTTCAATTATATTTTTAGATGGACCAACAGGTACTGGAAAAACTGCTATTACGCGTGAAATTACTGAAAAATTAGGTATTCCTTTTACTTCATCTTCTGTTACTAATTATTCATCAACAGGTTATGTTGGAGAGGATATTACAGATACTTTAAAAGAACTTTACAAAAAAGCAGATGGTGATTTGGAAAAAGCACAAAGAGGAATAATTGTTTTTGATGAATTTGATAAAATTACATATTCTCAAACCCGTGGTTTAGAAATGAAAAAAGCTGTTCAACAACAACTTTTAGATTTCCTTGGTGGTGGAAAATACAGACTCCGTATAGGAAATAATATATTTGATATGAAAGAAATTGAATTTGATACATCAAAACTTACATTTATATGTCTTGGTGCTTTAACTGACTTACGTTCGCAGAAAACAGAAAAAAAGCAATTAATAGGATTTGGTTCTAGTCAACAAAACAATAAAAAAGATTATACTATCACTCCTCAAGATTTAATTGGAATTGGACTAGAAAGAGAACTTGTTGGTAGGTTTAATACGTATCTCCACACTAATGATTATAGTAGAGAAAATCTTTCAAAAATTTTAAAAGAATCAACTATTAGTCCATTAATTGGTTTTAGACAATGGATAGAATCAAAAGGAAAAAAGTTACAAATTGATGATGACGTTTATAATTTAATTGCTGATCAAGCTTACGAATTAAATACAGGAGCTAGAAGTTTACAAACAGTTATGAATAACATACGTACACCTTTTATTAAAGAAGTATTAAGAGGAGATAATGAGATTATTCATTTAGATTCAGAAACAGTAAGGAAAATTAATGGACAAATTATTAGTCGAAGGGGTAGAAGTTAATATGAAATTTGAATATAATGGAAATTTATTAGAAGATGAAAGAATCAACTTAGTTGCTAGTGAAATAATAGCTAAATATCCCCAAGTTAGTATAGAAAAAGCAAAAGAAGCCGCAATGCTTGAAGGTAAAATTTCTACAGTTATTAAGACAGTTAATGATGAACTTAATAGATTATATAATATTATGTTAGTTAATTCTAATAATAAAAATATAGTATCATTAGTTTATAAAGATTTTCTAAATATATTACGCACTATTGACGAAAACGATAATAATATCTATATTAACTTAGTTAATGGAATAAATGATTATCTTCAAAATTATAGTGATTTTCCTTTTTTAAGTGACTACCAGTAAAAAAGATGAAGTTGATTATAATTCAACATCATCTTTTTCTTTGCATTATAGTAAGGAATTCCTTTTATAGTTTCAGTTGTAAAATATTTAAGCCTGTGATAAAATATCTGAAACTAATATATTAATTAATTAAAAAACACATTTGTATATTATTAATATAATGTGCTTAAGGAGAAAATATGGAAAGAGAATTACAAATTAAATACTATAATAATTGTATCATAATTGAAAAGAATGGATTAAAATTTAGTGTTGAAAGAAAATCTGATGGTGATATTTGGTTTAATTCTAATAGTAATATAACCTTCCCAATAGATTTTTATTCTAGAAATCAAATAGAATGGAGAAGTTATAATATATTTGCTAATTTAATGAAAACAATAGTTGGAAGATACATTTTAAGTGATGATTACAAAAAAAAATATAATACTTTACCTAAAGACTTTATTGATTTAGAAACGAGAAAAATAATTTGGCATTCCGATAGTAACCAGTATAGTAGTTTATATTTACATTTAAAAGAGAATCAGATCATAGTTTCAATAAAAAAAGATCAAAATAAAAAAAACACATTTTCAGATGGCAATTTAAAAGTTCGTATTAGAACTAGTGGATCTGACTATGGCTATTATTATCAAGAATTTGAAAATTTTTTTAATGATTTATCTAACTTTGCATATCAATTAAATTCTTCGAAGAATGAAAAAATTAGTAAACAAAGGAAACTATCATTATTCAATAAAAATAATTAGAGTTGTCATAGGACATTAGATTGATACCAAACTCGAATCTTTCAATTGATGTAAGTGTAAAATTTGACAATAATGCAAATCAATTATTTGATGCATTTGTTAAAGAGTGTTCTTATGTAAAAAGCAAACGATTATAAAGGTAATGACAACATTACTTTTTTTATTATTTAGTAAAATATTATTAAAAATTTATATAAAACTATAAATATTTCTAATTTGTGAGTAAAAGTTTGAAATAACTTAACTAATCACACCAGATTGATACGAAACTTGGACCTTTATAGTTCGAGTTTTTATAAGTTCTAAATTTGCTATAGTAATTTTGTATAATTTAAATTTTTATTGCGTTTAGATTACCATATATTTTGGTTATACTATATTGTAAAAAAATCAAAGTGTGTTATAATAAAATACAATTTAAGGAGAAAGAGTTATGAACAATATAAATATAGAAAAAGCAAGAGAATCAATAGTTCAAAGATTAAGAGAGTATAAGAAAAGTGGAGCAAAAGATTATATAAAGCTAGATATAGAAAAGGAAATATTACAGCAAATACTTTTTGAAAATAATAAATTTGCCATACCAGATAATTTATGGAAGTTGTTAGATTTAAGTGATGTATCATTTAATGGAATAGATGTTACATATGTAGATTTTACAGAAAGTAAAGGAGTAATCATAGATCCTCAAATAATAGCAGATAAAAATTTACTTGGAACAAAACTAGCAGATGTAATAATAAATGGTTCATTAGATGGTGTATATATCAAGGAAACAGATTTTACCAGAAGTAAAGGCGCAGTCCTAAATCCTCAAACAATACTTTTTGCAAGTTTCCGTGGTTTATATAAAACAAAATTAGCAGATGTAATAATAAATGGTTCATTCGATGGTGTTGATGTTACATTTACAGATTTTACTAGAAGTAAAGGGGCAGTCCTAAATCCTCAATTAGTAGGTCGTGAAGGTTTATTTTATACAATATTAACAGATGTGGAAATAAAAGGAGCATTAGATGGTGTTTGTGTAATAGGTGCAGATTTTTCAGGAAGTAAAGGAGGAGTCCTAAATCCCCAAACAGTAGAATATAGCAGTTTATATAGAACAAAATTGAAAGATGTAGAAATAGATGGTTCATTTATATGTGTTAATGTAAGAGAAGCAGATTTTACTGGATGTAAGGGAGCAATCCCAGATCCCAAAACAGAATGGTATAAAATTTTATTATATAAAAAATTACCAGAAGAAGACCTAAGCTATTTAGATTTAGATGATAATCAAGAAATAGAAGAGAAAATATTTAAACGAATAAAATAAAATAAGTAATTGATCTAGATATAGATCCTTTATAACTTGTAATAAATTAACAGAAAATTATTTATACTAGTACCAAATAGATAGTAAATTTGAAATAAGATAATACAAATATAAAACTACTCTCAAAATTAAATTGAGAGTAGTCTTATTTTGTTTTACCTTCTAAGCCTAAATCAGATTTATAAGGATTATAAATCCCATGTATATCAAATTTATTTTCTTCTAATTGATATTCATAATTATCAGTAATACAATCTTTAAAATCTTGCCAATCAATAGTGCTATCTTCACTTGCATAACGTAATGGGTAATTTGGATCACCTGTATAATAGTCATGTTTTCTAAAATCATCAACTGCAAAACCATCTTCGTTAATCATAAGTAAATTAGCAGTATAGTGAACTAATTCTTTTTCTAATCTAGCATAACTTTCAATTGTTCTTTTTTCTACAAATAAATTATTCTAATTATATTTATAACTAGATCATTTAATATTAACCTTTACATTTCTTTTTTGTAATGTTTTTCCATAGATTCTAGCATGATATTGTATTTTATCAGGACTTAATTGTTCATAACGATTGGAATCTATAAATTCTGAATTTGTATATTTACAAATATCAACCTCATAAGGATCTAACTGTTTTAATACGTCTAGTGTTATTTTTACATCTTCAAGTGTTTCGGTTGGAAAACCCGCTATAATATTTAAATATAAATTTTTATAATTTCTTTTCCTAATATTTTGAACGAAATTTATAATTTCTTCACTCGTAAATCCTTTTCTAATCAATTCTAATAATCTATCACTGCCAGATTCTAAAGATCCGTTTAATTCTACTACTTTATCACTATTTGCTATGACACTTTGAAAATCATTTTTGATTGCATCTTTAAATGAAAATCCGATTAAATATACTCTTTTAATATTTTCTTTTTTATCTATATAAGAAATTACTTCTGGCAACATATAGTCATTATAAATATCTAAACCATATTGACAAATATTGGTTCCTTTTAAATAAATATTAGAATATTTTTCATCATTCAATATAGATATAATTTCTTTTAATTCATTCAAAGGAACACTTTTTAAAGGATAGTTTTGAAAAGTTACTTTACAAAAAGAACAATTATTTAAACATCCATTTGAAATGTACATTGATGCTGAATTTTCATCATTTCTAGTTGCCATGCCAAAATCATTTATATCTAGATTACCAAATATATCTTCGCTAATTAATTTTAATAATAAATTAGGTTGATTTTGAGGAATAATAAAATCAATATTATCTTTAAGCCATGCTTGAACGTTTGCTAAAAATTTATTATCCTTAAAATCTCTAGTAATACAACCAGTTAAATACGTTTTAGCTCCTTCTTTTTTTTCTTTTATAATAGAATTAATATAATTTAAAGTGTATTCAAGATTGGATTGTGTACAACAGCAAGTTTCAGGAATAACAATAATATCTGCATCTGAAACATTTGGGGTATAATCAAAAAACTGGGATAATTGGTCATAAATAGCTTCTTGTTGATAATTTAAATTACAAGAATTTTTTGATCCCATAAAAACTTTCATATTACACCCCCTTAGAAATGTCTAATATTCTACCATAAATTTTACAAAAATTCAATATTTTTTGATAAACTGATTTAAAATGTATTGCACTTCCAAATTTACAATAGTTATCATTGTAAATTTTTGACTAATTTAT
>CANQZM010000046.1 GCA_947628345.1 uncultured Bacilli bacterium | reverse complement strand
TACCAAATGGTAGCTGCCAGTGTCAAGCCTTACAGGCTTTAGAGAAAAACCACCCTTTTTAAGGGTGGATTTTTACTATTTAACTTCAACTTCTTTTTTTATATCGATAATAATTGGTAATACAATAGGATTTCTACCAGTAAGTTCATTAATATATGAATATAACTCGGAAGTAAGTGTACTTTTCATAGTAGCAAATGTTGATTTATTGTTGGCTAGTTCTCTTTTTAAAATTGCTTCAGATTTTTCTTCAATTTTTTTGATTAATTGTTCATTTTCATTAATTAATATAAACCCTCTCGTAGTAATATTAGGTTTAATTAGTAATTGATGATGTTTCATGTCAACATTTATAATAACTACTAGAATTCCGTCTCTAGACATCATTTTCCTATCTTTTAAAACGGCACTACCTATTTCACCAATTCTATTACCATCTACATAAATATCTTCACCAGGCATAGACTCAGATTGAACTATTTCATGATTAAATAATGATAGTGAATCACCATTTTTTAATACAAAAGTATTTTCTTTAGGAATACCACATTCAATTCCTATGTTAGCATGTTTTTTTAACATACGGTAATCTCCATGGAAAGGCATTAAATACTTAGGTTTTAATAATCTAATCATTAGTTTTAATTCATCCTCATTAGCATGTCCTGATGTATGTAAATCAGCTAAAGCTGTATTAGTATAAACTTTAACTCCATTTAAATAAAGTTTATTAATTGTTTTAGATATACTCAAGGCATTCCCAGGAATAGCGCTAGAAGAGAAAATTACTACATCATCAGGTCTTAATTTAATTTGACGATGAGTACCACTAGAAATTCTAGATAGTGCTGCTAAAGGTTCACCTTGACTACCAGTACAAAGGATTGTTACTTCATTTGGTTTTAAGGTATTCGCTTCTTCAGGAGAAATTAACAATTCTTTATGATTGATATATCCTCCATTAATAGAAATATTAATATTATTTTCCATACTTCTTCCAAAGATACATATTTTTCGGTTATGTTTATAACAAGTCTCAAAGATGTGCTTTAGTCTATAGATATTGGAAGCAAAAGTTGCAATAATAACACGATTAGTTTTACAGCGATCAAACATATCACTTAAGGCATTATCAACACACGATTCACTAGTAGAATATCCTTCATTTAAAGCATTAGTAGAATCACTTATTAATAAGTCAACTCCATCGTGTCCTAAACAGGCCATTTTATAAAGATTAGCCATAGGTCCAATAGGTGTTAAATCTAATTTGAAATCTCCAGTTGTAATAATTCTACCATTAGGAGTTTTAATACTAATTCCATGTGAATCAGGAATAGAGTGAGTGGTTCTAAAAAACTCGACTTCCATCTCTCCAAATTTTATAATATCCTCTTCGGTATAAACAATTAAATTATCATATCTAATATTTCTATCTTCTAATTTAACAGCAATTAACTCTTTAGCTTGATTGGGTGCATAAATAACTGGAATGTTAATTTGTGTTAATAAAAATGGAATGGCTCCAATATGATCTTCATGACCATGAGTAATAAATAAAGCTTTTATTTTATCTTCATTTTCTTTTAAAAACGTAAAATCAGGAAGAACATAATCAACACCTAACAAATCGTTTTCAGGGAAACTTATTCCTGCATCAATAATAATAATATTATCTTTATGCATAATACAATACATATTTTTCCCAACTTCGCCTAAACCACCTAAAACAATTACCTTTGTTTCATTTGGTCTATTATTATTCATAATACCTCCTTTCTCTAAGTTAATTTTATATAAGTAACTAACCAAGTTGAATTATATCAAAAAAAAGACAAAATGTCTATAATTTCATATGAGATTGATTATTATTTCTATTAGATTTGATTCTTGTTTCTATTATTTCCATTTTCATATTTCTGACAATTTGCCCAAAATCTAAGTGCCTAATATCATTTATTGATAAATCAATGTGTTCTAAGGAATCAGATAATGATTCCTTATTCATATTTTTTAATAAATTTAATACTTTATGAGGCATTTGTGAATCATTACTTTTTGATAAATAGTAAGCTAGGGGAGCTCCAAAAATATATTTACTATAAATGTGATAATAAAAAATAAGATTATCTTCAGGTAAACTAATGTGGTTTAATTGTCTTTTTTGTTCTCTTTCTTTAACTAAATCATTCAAATTATGTAAATTATCTAAAAATAATTTTCTTTCATTGGGTTTCATTTTTTCTAAATTAAAACTATGTTGATCTAATACTCCTTCTTTTTTAATTTTTAATAAAAGCTTAGTATTTTCAATAAAGTTCAGTATATCACTTATAATATCATTATATCTAAAAATATTAGTATTTAAAAATAAATCTTTAGGATAACCTTGTTTATACATATAATTCATAAAATCAAATTCAAAATAAATTGATACTAATTCATCAAAAAGTAAAAAATTAGATGTATAATCTAGATCAGTACGGTTATAGGTGTGCATAAATTCATGGGTAAGAGCACGAATTAAATCATAGCTTTCAACAGCACTTTCTATATTTATAAAAGATTTAGGAATTTGATTAATTACTGTATATCTGTTATTTTCTTCAATAATATGAACATTATTATTGTCTCTATAGGTTTGATTTCTTCCTCTCATTGTGTCATAAATGTCAGATTTTGAATCAAAATCGTCATTAGAATCATTGAAATTAACACGTCCTGTAGATATGTCTTTAGTAAAAATCTTAGCCAAATTAGGATCTAATTGTTCTAGATATTTAGTAGTGTAATCAATACATTCTAATAGAGTTATCCTATAATTACTTTCTTCATGCTTTAGCACAGTAGCCCTTTGTAATTGTTTAGCTATCATCAAAAAAAGTTCGAGATTATCAATATAAAAATGATGATCACTATTTTCTATAGCATGTATATAATTTTGTAATTCTTCATTGATTAAAATAAAATCTAAATCTTCCATTTTATCACCTAACCAAATTATAACATAATTTTTATAATTAGTTATTTATAATTTATTTATAGTGTCAATTATGATATAATTTATTCAGGTGATAACAATGGGTTTATTTAGTAAAATTAAAAATATGTTTAAAGATAACAAAGAAGATATTGATACACAAAATACGACAGAAAATGCAGTTATATCTTCAAATAATAGTGATGATAAAGCACAAAAAGCAGGAATAAAGAAATATGAAAAGGGGTTAACTAAGACTAGAACTAGTTTTGTATCTAATTTAGTTAATCTTACTAATAAGTATCATAAAATTAACGAAGATTATTTTGAAGAATTAGAAGAAATATTAATAATGGCTGATATTGGAGTTAATACAGTATTAGGTTTTATGGATAGACTGCGTGATCGAGTTAAACAAGAAAAAATCGAAGATCCAAAATTATTAAAAGAAATTATTGTGGATGAATTGTTTATTATATATGTTAATGATGAAGTGTTAAGCAGTAGAATAAACTATGCTGAAGAAGGACCTACTATAATTTTATTTGTAGGGGTAAATGGAGTAGGAAAAACAACAACTATAGGGAAATTGGCTTATAATTTAAAACAAGAAGGGAAAAAGATTTTATTAATAGGCGCAGATACTTTTAGAGCTGGAGCTGTTGAGCAATTAAATGAATGGAGTCAAAAAATAGGAGTTAGTTTTTATTCTCAAGAAAAAAGTGATCCAGCTAGTGTTGTTTTTGATGGAATTAAGAAAGCTCAAGATGAGAAATTTGATGTTGTTTTGATAGACACAGCAGGTCGTCTTCAAAACAAGGTAAATTTAATGAAGGAATTAGAAAAGATTAATAAGGTTATTGCTTCTTTAGTTGAAGGTGGTACTAATGAGACATTATTAGTTTTAGATGCAACTACAGGACAAAATGGAATTTCTCAAGCTAAAAGTTTTAAAGAAATTACTAATATTACAGGTATAGTTTTAACAAAATTAGATGGTACAGCAAAAGGAGGAATAGTTTTAGCTATAAAAGAAGAAGTAAATTTACCAGTTAAGTATATAGGATTAGGTGAGGCTAAAGAAGATTTACAACCATTTGATATTGAAAAATATATTTATGGTTTATTTAAAGATTTTATGTAGGTGATTTAATGAAAGATTATATTTACTATAATGATTTATATGATTGTTATTACAAATTATTAACCGATAAACAGAGAATTTATTTTGAAGATTACTACTTTCAAAATTTATCATTAAGTGAAATAGCACAAATGTATAATGTTAGCCGAAATGCTGCTTATAAACAGATTCAAAATACTATTAAAAAATTAAAAGAATATGAAGAAAAATTAAATCTTTTGGAAAAGAAAAAGAAATGTTTGGCAATTGTTGAGAATATTGAAAATAAGGATTTAAAAAGGAAGTTACAAGAGTTATTTTAAAATTTCAATTAATGATTTTTTCTTGTAATTTATATAAATAATTAGTATAATTGGGGTAATAAAAGATAAAGAGGGGATATTGTGTTTGATAAAATAGTATATATTAGTGATCGTTCTGCAAATGTTAAGATAAAAGATAGTGATCAACTTGCGATTAATTTAATGAATATGCATGTTATATTTGAAGATAATGATAAAAGAATTTTAGGTGAAGTTGATGATATTGACAAGGATATAGTAAAAGTAAGATTTTTAGGAGAGATATCTAATAATAGATTAATGGGTGGTGTCATCAGAAAACCATCACTAGATTCTAAGGTTAGAACCATTACTAAGGAAGAGGTTCCTTTAATTTTAGGTGATCACAAACCAGGGTATATGCCATTAGGTGTTAGTCCATTTTATAATGATTATCCAGTTTACCTAAATGTAAATAATTTTTTTAGTAATCATTTTGCTATTTTCGGAAATAGTGGTTCTGGAAAAAGTTGTGGAGTTTCTAGAATTATTCAAAACATGTTCAATGATAAAGAATTATCTCCTTATAAATCAAATTTAGTTATGTTTGATTCATCTTCTGAATACTATAATGCTTTTATTAATCTAAATCAAATTGATTCTAATTATAATTATAGATTTTATTCTACTAATGAAGCTGAAGGAATTGGTGAAAAATTGCGAATCCCTATCTGGCTTTTAAATGTTGATGATTTATGTTTATTATTACAGATTACTAATCATTCACAAATTCCCATTATTGAAAGAATGTTAAAGTTAGCTATGATATTTTCAGAAACTGGAGAAAATTCTGATGACTATAAAAATCATTTAATTGCTAAAGCTATAATGACAATACTTTATACTAATGAGACGGCACCAAATAAAAGAAATGAAATATTTTCTATTTTAGGTAGCTGTTCTACTCCACAATTTAGTTTGGAAACACCGATTCAAGGAATTGGTTATACTAGAAAGTTTAGAGAATGTTTCTTAATTGATAATAAAGGACAGTTCTCAGAAAGTGTTTTATTAACTGAATATGTTACGAAATTTATTAAAGAAGAATATGATTCCTATGAACCAAAGGGTGGAGTATATTATGATTTAGATACCTTAGAAAAAGCTTTAAACTTTACTTTAATCAGTGAAGGTTGGTTAAGAAATGAGAATACTTATGGAGATGCTGTCACACTTAAAGTTAGATTACATTCTTTAATTGTTGGACCAAATGCTAAATATTTTGAATATCCTGAATACGTTGATATTGAAAAATATTTGTCAAATTTATTGATGAGTAATGGAAAGAAGTATCAAATAGTTAATATTAATTTTGATGACGTTGATGATTCTTTTGCTAAAGTATTAACTAAGATCTTTTCAAGACTTATTTTTGAATTTTCTAAAGCTCTAAAAGATAGAGCAAGTATTCCTTTTCATTTAGTTATTGAAGAAGCCCATAGATATATTCAAAATGATACAGATAGATATTTATTAGGATATAATATTTTTGAACGTATTGCTAAAGAAGGACGTAAGTATGGAGTTATTTTAGGTCTTATTTCCCAAAGACCAGTTGAATTATCTGATACTGTTATTTCTCAATGTTCTAATTTCTTAATATTTAAAATGAATCATCCAAATGATGTTGATTATATTAGGAAAATGGTTCCAAATATTAGTGATGAAATAATTGAAAAACAGAAGACATTACAACCAGGAACTTGTTTAGGTTTTGGTATGGCATTTACTATTCCATTGATTGTAAAATTAGAAATGCCTAATCCAGAGCCAAAGAGTGGAAACTGTAATGTAGTAGATGTATGGTCTGGTGGTAGAGTTAGTCAGGTTAAACAAGAAGATACTACACCTACGTTAGTAGGAGTATCACAATCTAATGTTACATCTGTTACTAATCAATCTAATGTTGATACAGTTCAGCAATCAGTAGTAAATAAACAAAACATTGAATCTTTAGAATCACCTATAACAAGTATAGCCCAGCAACAGGTTGTAACTCCTAATTTTTCAACAGTAAATCCATCTGCACCAGTAACTAATAATACTACTAATGTGGTTGAGCCTGTTTCACCACAGGAAAATGTAGAACCATTAATTACTGTACCTATTAGTAATAATTCTAATTCTTTAGATATTAATGAAGTTTTAAATGCTCCAGATGAATTGTAAAAGGTTATAGAATGTTTATTGTTCTATGCCTTTTTTGTTGATATATATGCTTATTTTTACTAAAATCGTTGCATTTTATTAGTACTTTCTTGTATAATAATTTCAGGTGATAACATGTTTGAAAGCTTAGGAGATAGATTACAAAATGTAATTCATAAAGTAAAAGGTTATGGAAAAATAACTGAAGATAATATTGCTGAAATGATGAGAGAGATTAGATTAGCTCTATTAGAGGCTGATGTTAATTATAAAGTAGTTAAAGAATTTACAACTACAGTAAAAGAAAAAGCTCTAGGTGAAGAAGTTCAAAATAGTATTAAACCTGGGGATTTATTTGTTAAGATTGTTCAGGATGAATTAACGGAATTGTTAGGAGGCGAAAGCGCATCATTAAATACAACTGGGAATCCGGCAATTTTAATTTTGGTTGGATTACAGGGTAGTGGTAAAACTACTACAATTGGTAAACTAGCTAATTTGCTTAGAAAAAAACATTCTAAAAAGCCATTATTAGTAGCTTGTGATGTTTATAGACCTGCTGCTATTGATCAATTAAGGCAAATTGGTAAACAGTTGAATATTGAAGTTTATGAAGAAGGTAAAAAAAACCCATGTGAAATTTCAAAGAATGCAGTTAATTATGCTAAAGAAAATGGATATGATTATGTATTAATTGATACAGCAGGAAGACTTCATATTGACGATGAATTAATGACTGAATTGGAAAATATGAAGGATGCTGTTAATCCTCAAGAAATTTTATTAGTTATTGATTCGATGATGGGACAGGATGCTATTAATGTAATTACAGGATTTAATGATAAACTACCATTAACTGGAGTAATTTTAACTAAATTAGATGGTGATACCAGGGGTGGAGTAGCTTTGTCAGTTAGACATTTAACTAATATTCCAATCAAGTTTATTGGTGTTAGTGAAAAAATGGATGGACTTGATTACTTTGATCCTAAAAGAATGGCTGGTAGAATTTTAGGAATGGGGGATATTGTTTCTTTAGTTGAAAAAGCTACTGAAGCAATTGATGAAAAGGAAGCTGAAAAAACGGCTAAAAGAATGCAACAAGGAAAATTTGATTTAGAGGATTTTTTATCAACTATGAAACAAATGAAAAAACTTGGACCATTGGAAAATTTGTTAAAGTTAATTCCTGGTGCTAAAAAAATGGGACTTAATAATGTCAAAATAGATCCAAAACAAATGGCTCATGTTGAAGCGATTGTTTTATCTATGACACCAAAAGAAAGACGTAATCCTGATATAATTAAAGCTAGTAGAAAAACTAGAATAGCTAAAGGTAGTGGAACTTCTGTACAAGAAGTAAATAAACTATTACAACAATTTGATCAAATGAAAAAAATGATGAAACAGATGTCTAATGGTAATTTTAAAATGCCATTTTAGGAGGTAATTATGGGAATAAAAAAGATAGATAAAATTATGGAAAAACATACATTATATAAGATTAGACAAATAATCGTAAATGAATATAAAAAAGATTATTATGAGAATATATCAAATATTCGTGAATTAGTTCCGATTATTACTAAAAATAAGGTGGATAAAAACAATAGAAAATATCAACATATTGAAAATCTCAAAATATATACAAATGGATTTGTTATTTTTCAAAGATTTAATTTGTCAACACCTGCTTTTGTTTCGGATACTAACTTAGGTAGATATTATCAGTATAAATATAGATATCCTAGAACAAATAAGAAAAAGTAGGTATTTGTTTTTTTTCTTTAGGCATATAAGTAGTCAACTATATCTCTTTTGAATAAAATAAGTTAGATAGGAGGAAACATATATGTTTAATAATGAAAATAATTTTGATTTTGATCAAAGTGTAATTGGCAACAATAATGTTGTAGATAATGACATGAATGTTGATATCAATATGATGCAATCAAATCAAATGGATAGTCAACCTATGGCTACTAGCTGTTGTAATCCAATTCAGGAGGCAGTAAAAGAAAGATGTATCCATAGAACTATTGTACATGAAGTACCACATGTGTGATAATTTATGATAGACTGAAATTTGAAGATGAATAAGTACAATAAAAAGATTTTATTAAATAAATTCTTTTTATAATATAATTGATATAAATAGTATTAGCAGAAAGGGTAAAAAATATGATGATAAGTAATAAGGATAGGGAAATAGAACTTAATAATGGATATAAATTGGTAGAACATTTAAAAGGTCAACCATTTAAAGAAAAAATATCTATAGTAAATTTAATAGAGAGTGGGGTATCAGAATCTCCATATATAACGGATGAAAATATAAAAAATAATTCTGATTTTATAGTAAATTTATTTGAATCGAATGTATCTCGTGACAAAGCAAAAACATATGTAAAAAAATAGCATTAAAAATTAATTAGGATTTAAAAAAGGAGACTAACTATTAAAAGTCAAGAGAATTTTGATAGAAAGTTATAAATGGAAAAGAAACCCACGCCAAAAA
>CANQZM010000045.1 GCA_947628345.1 uncultured Bacilli bacterium | reverse complement strand
AATTATGATGAAGCAATCATTGTTTTATCTAGTAAAAATGAAATATCTGATTTATTAGTTTATTCCCTAGGTTTAAGAGATAATGAAGAATTAACGGAAATGGTAACAAATATTATGAATGGCGAAGGAACAGATATTCATAATGAGCCATTAACATTTACTTATGATGATTTAATGAATGTTGATTTAAGAGTTGTAATGCCAAGTGATTTATATAAATATAATTCAAAATATGGTATTTATGAAGATATGAGTGAAAATAAAGAATCATTAAAAAATATTTATAATAATGCTTTAAAATTAAAAATAGTTGGTATAGTAGCTCCGAAAAATGGTGGTATGACATCTCTTGCTTTAAGTCCTGGTATTAATTATACTTCTGATTTAACTAAATACATAATTGATTATGCCAAGGATCAAGATATAGTTAAAAAGCAATTAAAAGATGAAGAAACAGATGTTTTCTCTGGTAAAAAATTTAGTGATAAAAATAACAATAAATTGAATTTTGATTTTAGTGATTTTATTGATATTGATAAAAATAAATTACAAAGTGCTTTTAATATTAATATAGATGAAAATAAAATGCAAAAAGAAACAGAACAATATATGCAAGATATATCTAAATCTATAACTACTGATACAAGTGTTGCGACTAAAATTTTTACTGATAATTTAACTAATTTTTCAAGTGGCATATTTAGTACTATTAATGGCGAATTTGCTTTAAGTGATGTTGATACAATAGTAAATAATTATTTAAATGCTGAAGATGTTCAAACTAAACTTGCCAGTATGGAAAATGATTATGTAGTTCCTAAAGATACTTTTAAAACAACTTATGCTGGTTTACTTAAAGGATTATTACAAAGTTATATAACTGCTTATAATGCTGGTATTTTAGCTATGAATCCAAATTATGCTGTAGATCAAGAAAATCCTAAAGCAATAGTAGTTGAAGAAGTAAAAAATAATACAATTAATTTATATTTAAATAGTACTGCTATTATAGCTACGGAAAGTAAAATGGGTAGTGCGATGACGGAAGCAGTGATGCAAAAAACTATTTTAACTAAAGTTGGCGAACTTACTGGTAATATTTCTAGTTCAATTGCAAGTGCATTTAATGTTGACGAGTCTAAAATAGCATCTGCATTTAAACTTAAATATACAGAGGAAGAACTTACCAGAATAATATCTGCCATGATGACTAGTAGTGAAGCTAGTGCTAAAACTAATTTAGTATCTTTAGGTTATCAAGATATTGATGATCCAACGAGAATATCTTTCTATTTTAATGATTTTGATGGTAAAGAACATTTCTTAGATTTCTTAGATGATTATAATAAAAGTGTTGATGAAGAAAAAGAAATTAAATATACTGATACTACTGGTATCTTAATGGATTCAGTTAAAACAATTGTTAATGCTGTCAGTTATGTTTTAATTGCTTTTGTATCTATTTCTTTAGTCGTATCAAGTATTATGATTGGGGTTATTACTTATATCTCAGTATACGAAAGAACTAAAGAGATTGGTATTTTAAGAGCAATCGGGGCCTCAAAGCGTAATGTTTCATCTATCTTTAACGCCGAAACATTTATTATTGGTCTACTTTCTGGTTTACTTGGTATTGGTATATCATACTCTTTAATTCCAATTATTAATGCTATCTTACATCACTTTACTGGTGATATTCCACTTTCAGCATCACTTGCAATTAGTAGAGCTTTAATACTTGTTATATTAAGTATAATATTAACTTTAATTGGTGGTTTAATTCCAGCCAGAGCAGCATCAAAAAAAGATCCAGTTGAATCTTTAAGAACTGAATAAAATAAGTACTCAAATGTAATATTCACATTTGAGTACTTTTCTAATTAAATTTATAAACATTAATTGAAGGGGCATTAAATAATCTAAAATTAAATTTATGATAACCTAGGCCATTAGAAATAAATAATGCACTATTATTATAATTATAATTTTTATTTACATACTTTTTAGCTCCAGCTTTTTTAATTAAACCACCATAAAAAGGTATATCAATAACTCCTCCTAGAGAATGTCCACTTAAAGTTGCATCTATATTATAATTACTTATTTTTTCAAAATTATCTGGTTTATGTGTTATAGCTAAAGTATATTTATAATCAATATCACTAGAAAGTAAATTCTCAATATTAGAAGTATCAGTTAAACCAATTATTTTAATAGGGGTTTCATCTTTATAAAATAATAATGTGCTTTCATTATCTAAAAGAGTAAATTCTCCTTCATACATAATATCTTTATATTTTTCTAAATATTTTTGATCATTATCTCCAATAACAGCATATTTATATAAATTAGCATTCATCTTTTTTAAAGTATCTTTTAATTTATTATAATCTTTATCTTGATATTTAACACCATTTTTTAAAAGATCACCACTAAAAATAATTATATCAGCTTTTTCATTATTTATTTTTTTTAATAGTTTATTAAGATTTTTTTCATTACTAGGTTCATATAGAAGATCTGAAAAATGAACAATTTTTAAATCTTTAAATGAATCTGGTATTTCTTTGGCAGGTATATTATAATAGTTGACTTTTAATAAATTAACTTCTAAATATCTACCATCTAAAAATAAACAAGTTAATAACAATATTAAAATAATAAAAAATTTTTTCATAACCAGCTCCCTATAAAAATTAATAATATACAAATTAAATTATGAAGCGAATGATAAAATATATTAACCCATATATTATTTGCATCAGCATATATTTTAGCTAAAGCACAACCTAAAGCTCCATAAGGTATTATATATAATAATTGTAATAAATTGTTACCGATACTTATCATATGTAATGAACCAAATATTAATCCTGACAGTAAAACATATATAATTTGATGTTTAAAAGCATCTTTAAGATAAACTCTTGTCATTAATTCTTCTACAATAGGACTTATTATAACCATTGTAATAAATGAATAAACAGGTAGATTAGCTAAAAGTTGTCTATTTCCTTCTTCATTAATTGGCATACTTATAAAGATATTAATTATAGCATTACTAACAATCATTATCATAAGACCTATTAAATAATATTTTAAGTATTTACTTATATAAGATTTTTTATTTTTTAAAAAGTCTTCAAATTGAGGAATAATTATTTTTCTAAATATTAATAAAAAGACTATTAATAATATTAAATCTATTAATATATTAGTTAGATTTAATATTATTAAATTACTACTTTGTAATAATTTTAAAAACATAAAGTTTAAGGTTAAAATTAAAACTAAATAAAGTAATATTATTAATATTTGTTTTATAAATAAATTTATTTTATTTGCTATATTATTTAGAATTTTCATATATTCCACCATATTAAATATAGCATAAGTTATAAAGATGTGCAATTTTTAACTAGTATATTAATTGATAATAATTAGATAATATGTTAAAATTTTTATAGATGATAGGAGTATAGTTATGAAGAAATTCCTTATATTAATTATTTTCTTCTTTTTTAGTATGATTAATGTTAATGCTGCATCAATATGTAGTTTAACGGAACAAGCAAATATAAGAAAACAGGCTGATAATGTTAAAATAACATCAGAAATAGTAGAAGATACAATTATTGATGATAATGAAGAATGGCCTATTGAATTATTTCAAATAACAATATTGAATTTACCGGAAGAACTATATGTTAAAATAACTAATAATGTAAATGAAGAAGAAAAATTTTTATCAAATGAAGATAGTGT
The DNA here is from genome assembly GCA_947628345.1 of uncultured Bacilli bacterium. Taxonomy (GTDB): domain Bacteria; phylum Bacillota_I; class Bacilli_A; order RF39; family UBA660; genus UMGS995. The sequence continues at coordinate 5,613 of CANQZM010000045.1, read as the reverse complement.
AGATGGAGTAATATCTTTTAAATGGGACTATATGGTAGAATCTACAAGATTTAAAGTTGAAATTTATACATCTGATAAAACAGGATGTCCTCATGAAGTATATAAATCATCTTACATTGATATGCCAAGATATAATGGCTATTCAGAAATGAATATTTGCAGAGAAAATTCTGATTTATCTTTATGTCAAAAGTATGTTACATGGGAAAAATTAACTGAAGAAGAATTTCTTAATAAATTAAATAAAGAACTAGAAGCAAAAGAAAAATCAGAAAATAAAGAATCAACGATTGAAAAGACTGAATATAAAAATCCTGCTATTACATTTATAAATAATTATAGATGGATTTTTATTAGTACGGGGATGATAATTATTTTAGCTATTACATCTTTTGTTATAATAAAAAAAATAAAAAGACGGCGAAAAATAATTAATAATAGGAAAGATGTTTTATGAAAAAGAGATTAGTTGTACTTTTAATAATTGTACTATATTTATTTATTTTCTGTGAAAAAGTATGGGCGTTTGATGGGGGATCTTTAAGTAAATATGGCACAGGAATAACAGCTTATCATTACAAAGATTATTATGAAATGAGTGCATATTCTATTGGAGGGCAAAGTGCATTTTGTCGTAATCCTAATAAAGCTGCTTATCCTGGTACATGGTTTGGTTGTAGTCAGTTAGCTATTAGAAGTGGTGATATTTACTGGGATTCATATAATTATGGCGTTTTGACCATTTTAAATAATGGTGGTACAAATGGTGGAAATCATGTAGCAACTACTTTAGCTTTAAGAGTTTATGAGTCTTTTTGGCCTTCATACAATACAACAGAATGCTATTATTCTGGTAGTTTGTCTAATGAACTTGCCAACATTCAACACTCTGATACACAACGTCATTCATGGGATTTCTTTAATGATTGGAGTATTCAATCAATTATGAATCAGGTAAAACAAAATAGTTGGCAATCATTAACAGATGCGTATTGGAGTAGAAGTTATTGTTTTCAAGGTAGAATGAGTACTTATTTTTCTAGTAGTTGGGTTGTTTCATATGCCAAAGATTTAGTAAGAGCGGGTTTAAATGCCGCTCTTAAAGTGCAAAGAGATGGTGGTTTATCTTCAGTTAAATTAGCAAATCCATACGTCCAAATAAAAGCTGTAAAATTAGTTAATAATCAACAAGTATATACTAAATTAGTTACATATACTGCTGATTTAACCAAAATGGGTAATGCCACTAATGTTCCATTTAGATTCACATGTAAAGATTGTGCTCAAAGAGGTGTAAGCTATAAAATTACAATAAATAATAAACAAGTAACAGGATTTGTTGATAATTCCACTATTAATTTTAGAAATTATGTAACTTCGGAAAAGAAAGTATTAGTAACAATAGAATTTACTAGTAAAACTAATTATAAAAATTGTCAGGAAATTCATTATGAACTAGAATTTGGTAGTGTTTCTGATATTAATGAATTTGGTTATAATTGTTCAGCTGGTTGGTCATATCAACAATTTTATGTATTAGATAGATCTCAAAGTAGTGGTACAGTAAGTAATACTGGTTCTAAAAAAGAAGGAAAGTTAAGGTTATGCGAACCTACTTGTAAAAAATTAGAAGCAAGTTGTAATAATAATCGTGGACCGGAAGAAGATTGTAAAGATTTTAATGATAAATATAAAGGTAAATGTATTATTTGTACAAGTACAATGAATAATCCAATGTGTAAATATGGAGATACAAATCTTACTATTAATGAAGGTTATGAACAATTAGAAAATAAATGTGCAAATCCAACCAAACAAAATATAAAATATTGTATTATTAATAATAAAGATAAATTAGGTAATACTTATCAAGCAACAGATATTATGAGTACTGAAAATAAATATTGTAGTGTTTGGTGTAAAGAAAATTATGATATTAAACTCCCTGGACAACAAAATGTTACAAGTGGACGTTATTTTACTTTAAAAGCTGATATAAGTGGAACTAAAACTTGTTATACTGATAATATAAATGTTACTGAATTTGAAAGTGATTTAAATGATGTTACAGATGAATTACAAAAAGCTTATAGTGATTGGTTAGCTGATAAATCTGTTCAAAATTCAAGTTTATTAAATACTCTTAATAATCGGTTAAAGCAAATAGTTAATCAATATAAAGCTTGTAGTAGTTGGAATATGGACTTTAAATTTGATCCTAAAATAGAATTCTATTATGAAGAAGAATATATGAATTATGTTACTAAAAATACATTTGATACTTTTGGAAATATAAAGAAAAGTGATATAAAAGTCCAAAGATGTGAAAAAGAAGCATCAGATGATGGATATAATAATTGTCCAAGTGGTTGGAAAGAAAGTTTACCAACAATAGATAAAAATATATTTACTTGTACTTTTGATAATGGTGAATATACTTGTAATAATCAAGTTATTAAAATTCCACAAGTTATTAATATGAAAGAAAGTATGAATATTAGTGCTACATATAAATCACCAACTCAATTTTTTACCATTTATCCAAATGGTACAATAGTATCTGCCCAAAATAATAGTACAATAGAAAATGGCTCTGGTCTTGAAAATGCTTTACCAGTCGGTTTAGGTACTACTCAAGGTTTATATAAATATGTCCTAAAGGTAAAAGATTTAGGAGAATATTATGATTATTTTGGTATAGGAAATGGACTTGGAAGAATATTAGGCACTGATAATAATATTGTTTCTAATTTATTAAGTGAAAAAAGTGACTGTGGTGTTAATGAATGTTTAAAAAAGAGTTATGATATAGATTCTAAACATTTTGATAATGGTTTATATGTTTGCAAATATGCTGTTAATATTGATACTTGTAAAACAGAAAAAGATGGCTATTGTAATCCAAATTGTCCTAACGATTTAGATTGTCCAAAAACTTGTACTGAAAAAGATAATAAGTTCTATTGTTTAAGTGGAGAAGAATGTACACAAGCTCAATATAATGCCCAATGTTGTGATCATTGTTTACCAACAGTAAGTTATAATTGTATGATGTCAATAGAAAATGGTCAAATTGTTTATTATAATAAAAGTGGTAGTAAAGTAAATAGTAAAGCCTTATATGCAGCTGACTGTTGTTCAAATGGCCATTGTCAAGGGGCTTGTAAATATTGCCTTTATGATAACAATAATTTAAATTTAAGTTTCCGCCAAATTACATCAGAAGATATTAATCCAAATAATAGGGAATTGGGAATTAATTGGCAATATGATGAAAAAGATCTTAATAAAAATTATGGTTTGTCTTTAAAAGCATATCAAACAACAAAGGAAATTATGGAAGATGGAGATAATATTTATGATATGGATTTTGAAAATACTAACGATAATAATGATTTTGCAATGAAAGTAGATATGGATAGTAAAATGATTACATCTATAAGAGAATATAATAAAAATAATGCTGGTGTTTATAATGAAGATACTTTAAGTTGTTATGATTATGATAAAGATGGAATAGTTTATGAAAAAATATATTGTTATAGCAAATTTCTTGATTATTTATTAGATAAACCAGATTTAAATAATAAAATTAAATTTTCAGTTGATAGACCAACAACTGAAAATGAAAGAAAAAATACTGGAAATTCTAAATATTGGACAATATGGACAGATTTTACTTTAACAGATAATACTAATATTGGTCCATCATGGAAATAAAAAATGCGTGATGTTATATTACGTATTTTTTTTACTTGCTTTTTATGAAAAAATAATTTATAAATCTTGATAATGAAAAATGAATATGATAAAATTGAAAATAAGAAGGTAGGTGTATTTTTGTATGAAAAAATTTGCAACTTTGCTTATAATTGCCTTTTTATCCGTAATGCATGTTAATGCTGAATGTTCCTATACAGATAAAGCAGATGCTAATACAAAGGCTGCTAATGTTAAAGTTGATTATGAAATTGTAGAGGACAAACAAGAATATGAGGAAGGAACAGCTATTGATGAATATTTTAAAATTACTATTTTAAATATTACAGAAGAGTTATATGTTGTAGTAAAAAATGATGTAACAAATGAAGAATTTAGATACAACTATGAAGATACTAAAGATGGAGAAGTTACATTTAATTGGACAAATACTGAAAGTGTTACTAATTTTACTTTTACAATATATGCCTCAAGTCAAACAGTATGTAAGGATGAGCAATTAAAGATAATTAATAAACAAACACCAAGATATAATGATTTTTATAATCGAGCTATTTGTGAAAATATGAAAGATTTTTATCTTTGCCAAAAATATACAAATATTGCTGAAATAGATGAAAGTATGTTTATTGATAAAGTTGAAGGCTTTATGGATGGCAAAATAGATGAAAAAGGTGAAACTACTGAGAATAAAAAGGAAGAAAATTCATTTTTAAAATTTTTAAAAGAAAATAAATGGTATATAATTGGTGGTTTGGTAGTAGTAGCAGCTGGAGCAACCGGAGCTATTATTATCGGTAACAAAAAACGGGGAGAAAAAGTAAAATGAGAAAGTATTTAAAAATTTTTGGTTTATTTTTAGTTAGTTTATTAATTAATGTTGTAAATGTAAAAGCAGCTATTTCGGTAAATTCTTATGGTTCTGCTGGTTATTTTGGTGGAGAAGAAGTATTACAAGCTAAATTAAATATTAATGGTGCTAATACTACTGCTTATTGTCATAATCCAGGGGTACTTGCTTTTACCCAAAGTGAAGCAGAAAATAAAATCTCTTTATTACAAAAAAGAGTTTTAGGGGATACTAAGAATGGTAGAACACAAAATATATTTGATGCTGGTCTTATGTCAATTCTTACTAATAGTAATAGAGATAATGGGACTGAAGGATTTAGCATGGCTAAATATATTGCGGTTAACTTATATGAACAATTATTCCCAATGATGAATACTAATGGCAATAATGGTAGTTCAGAAATTCCTTATTTAAGATATATTATAAATACCCAACTATATGACTCAATCAAAGGTGATTTAAAAACTTTAGCATCTAAAATGGGATCATATAATGTTATTAGTAGTAGAATGAGTGGAGCAGCAAATTGTTCTGGTAGTAAATGTGGTTCATCATCTGATATTAATTCAGCAGTTTCTATGGTTAAAACAGCTTTAAAAGCAGCTATTAATTATGCTAATAATGGTGAAGCTACTGCTACAATTGGTAATGGTATTCAAACAAGAATAGCTAATACTGATGATAAAGGTAAAGTAACATACAAAGATACTGTATCACATACTATAACAATAGTTAACTTTGGTGAAGCAAATAATCAACCTCGTTCTGTAAAATTAAACTTTAGTTGTGATAGTTGTAAAAATGTTTCTACAAAATTCTATATAAATGATCAAGCAATAGATAATATTTCAAGTGTTAATTTATTAGACTATACAAATAATGGTACTGGTTCAGTACAATTAAAAATTGAATTTACTGGTACTACTTGTGAAGAAATTAATTATACTTTAACAGCAAATTATACTCACTATACTGTAACTCGTTCAGGTTATTCAACAGCTAAATGTTCAAACTCAAATAAATGTCAAGGTTTCTATGCT
>CANQZM010000044.1 GCA_947628345.1 uncultured Bacilli bacterium | reverse complement strand
ATTCAAAAATATTAATAGAAAGGATTAATCAACTGTAGAATTAATTAATATTTCTATAAGATTGATTATACGAGATATTATGGAAGATTGGTATAAAGTTGATAATGATATAGTTTTAAAAGAATTAGAAACAAATAAAGACGGATTATCCATAAATGAGGTACAAAAAAGAATAGATAAATATGGATATAATGAAATACCAAAAAATAATCAAGATACTATCTTTAAAATATTTTTTAGAGAATTAAAAGATCCTATTGTTTTATTGTTAATTATAACTATTATATTTTGTTTATTTATTTCCGAATATATAGATGCTATTGCCATAACACTTATTGTTTTAATTGATTTAATATTAGGAACAATTCAAGAATGGAGAGCTTTAAAAAATGCAGATGCTTTATCTAATATGATTAAATTTATGGTTAATGTCATTCGTGATGGTAAAGAACAGTTAATTGATTCTAAATATTTAGTTGTTGGGGATATTGTATTAGTAGAATCTGGTAATAAAATCAGCGCAGATTTAAGAATATTAGAATCTAAAAATTTACAGGTTAATGAATCTGTCTTAACAGGTGAGAGCGTTGCGGTTTTAAAAGATAATAAAACAATAAAAAAAGATTTACCATTAAGTGATAGGAACAATATGATGTTTGCGGGAACAAGTGTTTTAACAGGTAGAGCTACAGCAGTTGTGGTAGGAACTGGTTTAAATACAGAAATTGGTAAAATAGCAGATAATGTTACAAATACTAAGGAAGAAGAATCTCCTTTAACTATTAGAATGAATAAGTTTTCAAAACAAATAAGCCTACTTATTATTATAGTTGCTTTAGTTATAGCAACCGTGTTATTTATTAAGGGTGAACCAGGTAAAAGCATATTTTTATCAGTAATAGCTCTTTCTGTTTCAGCAATGCCAGAAGGACTGCCTCTTGCTTTAACCATGGCTCTAACAATTGGAGCTAATAGAATGTCTAAAAAAAATGTAATTGTTAAAAGATTAAACTCTGTAGAAAGCTTAGGTAGTTGTACCATCATTGCTAGTGATAAAACAGGAACGTTAACTGTTAATGAACAAACTGCCAAAAAAATTGTTCTACCTAATGACGACGCTTTTGAAATAGAAGGTGGAGGATATAATGATGAAGGTAAAGTATCTCCAATTGGTGAGGCAAAATTAGCTGATGCTAAAAATCTAATAACTTTAGCTACTATAAATAATGAAGCAAATATATTTGAAAAAAATGGTAAATGGGAATATTTTGGAGATTCAATTGATGTAGCATTTTTATTTCTAAGTAAAAAATTAAATATAGATATCAGTAATATAGAAATTATTGCTTCTATTCCATATGAATCTGAAAATAAATATTCAGCAGTATTTTATAGAGTTAATCATCATATATATTGTACAGTTAAGGGTTCAATTGAAAAGGTTCTTCAATTAACAACAACTATGGGAAAAGATAATATTAAATTAGATAAAAATAAATTATTAAAGCAAAATAATTCTTTGGCTCAAGAAGGTTATAGAGTAATTGCCTTAGCATATAAAGAAGTACCATTAAAAGATAACTACGAAGAAAAAGATATTAAAAATCTAAATTTTGAGGGACTATGTGGCTTTATAGATCCAGTTAGAGAAGAAGTTAAAGATTCACTAAAAGAAACAATAAATGCTGGTATTAAAGTAGTAATGATTACAGGAGATCATCCTTTAACAGCTTATTCTATTGCTAAGGAATTAAATTTAGCCACAACAGAAGATGAAGTAGCGACAGGTCAAGATTTAGAAAAATTTTATGATAAACCAGAATCTGACTTAGATGAATTTATTAAAACTAAAAAAGTTTTTGCACGTATTACTCCTATAGATAAATTAAATATTGTTAATTCTTATAAAAGACAAGGAGAATATATAGCTGTAACTGGTGATGGTGTAAATGATGCACCTGCATTAAAAAGTGCTAATATTGGAATAGCTATGGGAAGTGGTACTGATGTTGCTAAAGAAGTATCTTCGATGATTATTATTGATGATAATTTCAAATCAATTGCTGCGGGCATTAAAGAAGGAAGAAATGCTTATAGTAATATTCGTAAAATTAGTTATATGTTAATATCATGCGGACTAGCAGAAGTATTATTCTTTATTTTATCAATAATATTTAATTTACCGATGCCTTTAGTAGCAATCCAATTATTATGGCTCAACATAGTAACAGATGGTTTACAAGATTTAGCTTTATCATTTGAAAAGGCTGAAAATAAAATTATGAAGGAAAAACCAAGAAATCCTAAAGAAACCTTATTCAATAAAGAATTATTAACAGAAGTTTTAATATCAGGTATATCAATAGGTATCTTAGTGTTTGGAGTTTGGTATTTTCTAATCAATAATTTAGCCATTGATGTAAAGATTGCTAGAGGTTATGTTATGGCACTGATGGTATTTATTCAAAATATTCATGTCTTAAATTGTAGAAGTGAGACCCAATCTATTTTTTCCATTTCTTTTAAAAACAATCCATTAGTAATAATTACCATTATATCTTCAATATTATTGCAAATTATTGTTATGGAAGTTCCATTACTTAGTATGTTTTTACAAACATCAAGTATTCCAATTATTAATTTAGGATATTTATTGCTTATTTCAACTTCAATTTTAATTATAATGGAAATATATAAGTATTATAAAAGAATTATTAAGCCCATCACAAGCTAATTGATGAGCTTTTAATTTTTTTAAATTTAAGAAAATAACTTTACTAAACTGCAAATATATAAAAGACTATTTATATTATTATCTATATGTATGGTATAATTAGATTACTTGTAAATTATTTAATAAAAGACTAATTATTATAAAGTAATAAGGAGTAAAAAATGGAAAAATATAAAGAAATAGAAAGAAGTATAATTAAAAAATATCGTAAAGATATTTGGAGTAAATTTGTTAAAGCAGTGCAAGAATATGAACTTATAAAAGAAAACGATAAAATTATGGTTTGTATTAGTGGTGGTAAAGATTCGTTTTTACTTGCTAAATGTATACAAGAGTTACAACGTCATGGAAAAGTAAAGTTTGATGCTTGCTATGTCGTGATGAATCCAGGATATAATGAGGTCAATCTTAATCTTATCTTAGATAATGCTAAAATACTTAATGTACCAATTGAGGTGTTTAAAAGTGATATTTTTGATGTTGTGACAAATATTAGTTCTAAAAGTCCTTGCTATTTGTGTGCCAGAATGAGAAGGGGATATCTCTATGGTAAAGCTAAAGAATTAGGCTGTAATAAAATAGCTTTGGGTCATCACTTTGATGATGTTATAGAGACTACTTTACTTTCAATGTTTTATGGCTCTGAAATTAAAACAATGATGCCAAAATTACACAGTGATAATTTTCCAGGGTTGGAATTAATAAGACCATTATATTTAGTAAAAGAAGAAGCAATAATAGCTTGGTGTAAAAATAATGAATTAACATTTATAAATTGTGCTTGTAAATTTACAGAAAAAATTTCTTTAATTGATGATGGAACCAGTAAAAGAAAGGAAGTAAAAGAACTCATTAAAAATTTAAAAAAGGTAAATAAAAATATTGATTATAATATTTTTAAAGCTTTAGATAATATTAATTTAAATTGTGTTTTGGGATTTAAAGAAAATGGTAAATATAAAAGTTTTTTAGACCATTATGATAACTAATAAAAGGACACAATTTTGGCTTCTTTTATTAAAAAATATAAATCTAATTTATCTATTGCAAAACACATTCAATAAAAAATAATACCTAATATAATAACACTTGACTCTTTGGAAAAGTGAATTAATTCTAGAAATTTGATGTAATAATTAATGAAGTTAATTAATGATGACTTATTATTTGAAGTTATAAGTTATAGAAAACAATAATTTGTTTCCCTAATAAGGTAAATTTTGTATACTTAACATTAAATAAGTTAGAATTAAATCAATATATAGGTGCCTGATATGGTAAGATTTCGATCATTTAAAAGAAAATAGAGAAAAAGAACAAGTAGTATGTAATAAATTTAGCAATATCCCTAAACTTATTTTAAAATTTGCAATATTTAATGAAATAAACAGTATATCTTTAGGAGGTAGTGAAAATGACTATCGAAGATGAATTATTTAAAAAAACAAAAATCGATTTTACTAAAATAATAAAATATGGATTTAAAAAAGATAAATTTTTGTACAAATATTCCAAAAATATTATGAATAATAATTTTAGAGTTGATGTTGAAATAAACGAAGATGGTGTAGTTAAAGGTAAAGTTTTTGATTTGTCCTTTGATGAAGAATATACCAACTTTCGTGTGGAAGGAAGTATGGGAACTTTTTCAAATCAGATTAAAAAGGAATTTAAAAATTTATTGAAAGATATTAGAAATAATTGTTTTGTTACTGAAACTTTTATATATACACAATCCAATAGAATAGCAAACCTAATAAAAGAAAAGTATGGAGATGAACCAGAATTTGAATGGGAAAAATTCCCTTTATTTGCTACTTTTAGAAATAAAGATAGTAAAAAATGGTATGGCATAATAATGAATCTTGATAAAAGCAAATTAGATAAAAAATCTACTGGTGAAGTTGAAATAATTAATATAAAATTAGAACCAAATGAAGTAGAAGAGTTACTAAAACAAGATGGCTTTTATCCTGCCTATCATATGAATAAGAAAAATTGGATTACAATAATATTAAATGATACTATATCAGATGAAAAGATAATGAATTTGCTTGATAAAAGTTATTCATATACACGATTAAATAAATATAGTGCTAAAAATGAGTGGATTGTACCTGCAAATCCAAAATACTTTGATATAGAAAAGGCATTAAAAGAAAATAATACAATAATGTGGAAACAAAGTACAGGTATAAAAATAAATGATATTATTTATTTATATTTAGCAAAACCTTATTCATCAATTATGTATAAATTTAAAGTAGTGGAGGAAAATATTCCTTATGAATATAAAGATGAAAATGTTAAAATGCAGAAAGTTATGAAAATAGATTTAATAAGAAGATACGAAAAAGAAAAGTTGTCACTTGATAAATTAAAAGATTTTGGAATAAATACAATTAGAGGTTCTAGATATATGCCATTATCTTTAAGTAAATATATAAATAAGATGGAATAATAAATTATAATTTGTTAGATTTAATCTAATAATTGATTTAAAATATAAAATATTATACTTATTTTTATAAAAAAAATATTCATCCTTTGATGAATATTTAATAATATGAAATGATTATTGATCAGCTCTTTGTGCATTTGCAGCAGCTTCACGAATGTTATCAACACATGTTTTAAGATTGTCAATAGGTGTAGAAATTTTATTAAATGAATTTATAACAGAAGTTTGAAATTCATCAGCAGCATTACCTCTCCAAGCAGTACCTGCATCTCCACCTACAAAACTACGAATCTTTTTAGGAACATCATCTTTACATGCTGAGATAGTATTATAAACTTTATTAATACTTTCATAACTATTCATAATTTGAGTGTAGTCATATTCAACAACAGAAGTATCAATTTGGTTAAGACTAGCTACGTTAATCTTGTCAGCTTCTTGAATTGTAAAGTTAAGAGTTTGTCCTAAGTTAGTAGTTTCAAGTTGATTAATTTTAGATTTAGCTTCTTTAATACATTCAGTTAAAGCTTGATTAAATTGATTAATAAAATCAGCTAAAGAAGCTTGAGCTTTGTCTAAAGAATCTAAATTTTTCTTAGCTGCAGAACCTTTCCATTTACTATTTGCAATATCATTCATATTTTGACCAATTGAAGTAAAGCTAGTTTTTAAATCCTTAAATAAATTATTAATTGTAGAAGAAAAATTAGCCACTTCTGTAGGATTAAAATAAAGTGTTGCCATAAAACCTCCTTAAAAAAATAATAATATGTATATATCCTATACAATTAAATTATAAAGTAAGTTATTTAAATTTGTAAACAAAAAAGACGACCTATTTACGATATTTTACGTTTGTTTATTTAGATGATAATAAAAACTTGACAATAAAATAAAGAAAAAAGTACAATTATTATAGGAGAAAGAATATGGAAAAAAAGAAAATAAAAAATAAAGCAAATAGTATAAAAATAACACTTGAACAATCATTAAAAGATCATAAAGAGGCATTAAAAAGTATAAAAAAGGGAACAAATAATCATAAGAAAACGATAGATGATTTGATAGATAATGAACAAAAGGTAATAGATAAGTTAAATAAGATAATAATAGAATTAGAATAAGAGAAGAGGTGTAAGCAGTGGCGGATGCAATATATATAGATACAGAAAAAATTGATGAAGCTTGTAATTACGTAGAAAAAGCATATGACAGATTAATTAAAGATAATATAGAATTATTAGCCCAACAATTATTACAAATAGAAGGAATAACAGACTTAAAAAATTACACCTATATAAAAAATATAGAACAAGAAATAAATAATATAGTAAGTAAAGCAAGTAAAGTAAAAGAAGAATATGAAAAATTAAAAGAATCATCAGAGGAGGTAACAAAGATAAGCTTTCCAGCGTTTAACCAGGGTATAGCAAAAGGAAAGACAACAAAAAGTACAGGGCAAATAATGACACCAACGCCAACTGATAGTGTAGTAAATGTTAAAACAGATCAATCATTACAATATAATGTGATAAAAGAGTCAGGATATGATGAACAAACAATACAAACGGTAATAGAAGGATTAGATGAAGCAATCGAAAAGACAAAACATAAAAATGATATGACATTTGAGGATGAAAAAAGAATATCAGAATTATTAAGTAAGGAACCAGAATATTTATTTAATACAGATAAAATGAATTTTGCTGTAACGACAGAAGATGATTTTGAAGAAATATATCAAGAGGCTAAGGAACAATATCCAAATAAATTTACAAAAGAAACATATAAAGGATTAACAGAAGAAGAAAAAACTCAATTTATTAAAGATTTTGCAGAACAAAAGTTAAGTGAAAAATATCAAGAACATAAAGCTCAATTTCCAAATGAATGGCCAGAAAATAGTTATGAAGAACTAAGCCAAGAAAGAAAGGAAGAATTTTTAAGTTTACAAGCAACATATAGAAAAGTAGAAATAGATACAGAAATAGAAGAAAATGAAGTAAGTATAGCATCAATAAATTATCAAAAAAAGCAAATGGAGATAGCTTTAGAAGTATCAAGGTATGAAGAATGTGTAGAAAATGTAGACTTTGAAAAATATTCAAAAGAGAATAGAGCTGAAGTAGAAGAAGAATATAAAGATGAGTTAAAATATTTAAGTGAAGCTCAACAATTAGTATTAACATATTTATATTCAAAAGAAGGAAAAGAAAAAGCAGAAGAATATATAGATTCATTAAGTGACCAAATAAATAAATATAAAGCAGCAGAAGAAGCTAATGAATTTATAGAAAAACTAGAAAATAATCCAGATGAAATATTAGAAGAATTAGAAAATATGGGTTTAACAGTAAAAGAAGGAACAACAGATGGAGTAAATCAATATGTAGAGGGATTAAAAAATCTATATCAAAATAATTATGAACCAAGTGTAGTTGAGTATAAACAAATGATTATATTAGAAATGTTAAATAAAAATCCGGAATGGAAAACGTTATTACCAAAAACTTATCAGATATCAAGTTCAATCGGAAATATGGCACCTTCAATAATTTTATCGATAGGAGTGACCGCAGCTACAGGAGGAGCTGGATCACCAGCAGTATTTAGCAATATGGGAAGGATACTAGGAGCATTATCAATGGGAGCTAGTGCAACAGGTAATGCGAAACATCAAGCGTTAATGGACGGAGCAAGTATATGCGATGCATGGGCTTATGGAATAGCAACAGGATCGTCAGAAACAATGTTAGAATATTTCTTAGGATCAATACCAGGAATAGGGAAATTAGGAAATAAAAGTGCAAAAACTTTAACAGAAAGTATAAAGGTATTAGGAGAGAAAGCAGCAAGTGAAGGAATAGAGGAAGGATTACAACAGATAATACAAACATTCAGTGCAGAAATAATATATGGAAAAGAAGTAAATATTGATGAATTAATGGATGAGACATGGGATGCCGCAACAAGTGGAGCAATATGTTCAATTGTATTGAATACAGGTTCATCCATAATGTATAAAGGACAACAAGTAATATTAAGTGATGCAGATAGACAGGCAATAAATAATTATCTAAATCAAAATACTGATGAAGGTAATCAACAAGCATATAGTTATTTGAAAAATTTACTAACATATATGTACAATTCAAATGTTGGAATTGTAGCTCCAGGATTTCAATACACAGGAGTTCCAGCTGAATATCAAACAAACATTAATTATATGGATAATAATGTAACTCCTGTTTTTTGTGCAAACGAAGAAAATGCACAACAAACTTATGATTTGCAAAACTTTATGGACTATTCTAAAACATACCTTGGTAATCCAAATTACAATACATATGATCAATATATTAGTATAGGATTTGATGGTTCTAGTCTGGAACAGACAAGAACAACTCTATATAATAGGTATTATAATTGTAATAATGTACAATTAAAATATTGGGGTGGTTCTAATAATGATGCATTTTTAAATATAAAAATAGGCTCTAAGAAAAAATATCCACTTGATAATTCATATAAAATATATGTACCCCTAGATAAAAATACAGCCACTAATACTTCTATAGCTATTTTTGATTATCTTCAAAAGAATAATATTGCATCTGACAATAAAATGCGAAAAAATTTAAAAGGAGATAGTTTAGTATTAAGAATATATGATCCCGATGATGCAGCAAAGGTTGTTTCTTATATAAATAGTAACCAAGGAATCGTAACTAGTAGTCCAGGTTTACCACTTACAAAAAGAGTAGAAAAAGTTTCCATCACAATGGATGGGAATACTTCATATAATTCTGTAGCAACAACAACACTCACTTGGTATTTAGCAAATACTTCTACACCTACGGTTGAAGATTTTAATACTTATGTAGATAATATAATATATGATGTACAAGTACGAGGAAATTTAGATGTATTAGATAGAATGTTTGAAAAAGAAATAAATAATATAACAAATAGAGGGTTATCAAAAGCTGAAGCGTATACAAATATTATACAGGTTTTACAAAAACTTGAGATTTCAACAGATGTTAGTAAAGATGGTAGCGAAATATTTAATAGTGGTGAAATAAGTCAAAATTATGAAAACTATAATAAAAATATTACTAATATTAATAATGCCATAAATCGAAGAGAGGGTAAAAGATGAAAGAAGAAGTTGTAATTGAAGAAAATCTTATAGAAGACTATAATGCTGGAGATTTTATTGATGAAAAGCTTCAACAAAAATACATAAATGAATGTACTAAAACCATTGAATTTTCTGATAAAAGTAAATTAGAATATACTTATTATGATGATACTTACATGTTAACAAGTCCAGACAATGCTTTATATGTTAGAAAAGATATGTATGATTCTCTAGGACAATTATTAACTAGCGATGTTAGTAAAATAAATGAAATTAAAAATAATAATTTGAGTTCCGGTAAAATCTAGAAGGAAGAGAAAAAGATTGAA
>CANQZM010000043.1 GCA_947628345.1 uncultured Bacilli bacterium | reverse complement strand
ACTGATGGACTTATTACGACTTAGGATTAAACCCATATGTGGCGAAAGTTATGTATGGCGTAGCTTGTCTTGAGTGAAGACTTTGGGATAAATGATCTTACCTACTTATTTGGCCAAATGAGTAGAGCATGCGTTTTGAAATTATCTTTGCAAAAGAGAACTAGTAATAAAGTGTGGTGGGGAAATCTCCTAGAGTGCTGTTGATATAGGATTGCAGTGGGTACTAAGTGGCAATCAAGTCGCATGATCGGTAACGACATGTTAATTTCTTGAAAGGGGAACCACTTATTTGGTAACGAATAAGTAGAAATTAGGGAAATCCTACTTGACCTAAGACTCAAAGTTTACTATATTAATCGCCATTAATTAGTAGTTTGAAAAATAACATCTAAAAATTAGATGTATTGAATTATTGACAAATAGGTAATAAATCTATTTGTCTTTTTTTAATTAGTTAATAATTAATCTATTTTATTGATTTATAAATAAAAAAATAGTAAAATATTATCAGCAAATATTGTGATTGGTGGTATAAATGTTTAAGAAGAAGAAAAAACCAAATGAATTAGAAAATTTAAAAGTTCAAACTAAAAGAAAAGAAAAAGTAAAAAAAGAACTGATTGATAAAAAATGGATTATTAAGATTATATTAATTACCTTTATTTTGTCTTTTGGAATGTCTTGCTTAGCAGAGGTGACAGTTCCTAATTTTAATTTAATTGTGGGATTAATTGTAACACTTATTTTTATTACTATAGGTATATTATTTGATATTATTGGAGTTAGTGTTACAACAGCATCAGAAAAAGTTTTCCATTCTATGAATGCTAGAAAAGTTAGAGGTGCTGATATCGCTGTTAATTTTAAAAAGCATAGTGAAAAAGTATCTTCGTTTTGTTGTGATGTTGTAGGAGATATTTGTGGAGTTATTTCTGGTAGCACGGCAGGAGCAATTGCTTTAACTTTATCTACCATGATTGATTGTAATGCCTTTTGGCTTACTTTAATTGTTACTGCAGTAATAGCTTCTTTAACAATTGGTGGTAAAGCTATTGGTAAAAGTTTTGCTATTAATAAATGTAATATCATCTTATATGAATTCTCTAAATTAGTTTCATATTTTTATAAGTGTAAGTAGTGATAATATTGAATTATTAGGTGATGATAAAATTTTATTAGGAGATTTAAATCATAAAAATACAGTCTACCATAATGGTTTTTATCTAGTTAATCAAGCTAGTTATGAATTTAATTATAAGTTTGATGAAAATAGAGCTTATGAAATTAATAAAGAATATCAAGCAAGTTGTAAAAAGGTTGTTACCTAATTTTTCCCATATATCAAAGAAGATACATTAGAAGAATTTATTAAAGATCGTATTAGTAGTAAAAATAATTTTATATTACCAAGGGGGTTAGGTATGAGTAATAAAATTTGGAAAGAGTATATTATATTAGGCGATATGGTTAATATACGCAGTAATGATGGTAATTTAGAAAAAAGAAATTTATTTCCTAATATAAATGAAATTTTACTTTTAGAAAATAGACTTACATTTTTAAATGATAAATATGATGAATTGTTAGAAACTTTATTAAATTCTAATTATATAAATGAATTTGAAAGACAAAAGTTTAGTTGTTTAGTTGCATTATCTGTAATAGTATTAAATCAAGGAATAAATATTACTTTTGGTAATTTACCTTTGTTAACAACTTTAGCTGTTACAGTATCAGCTTATACTATACCATTAATTTTAAAAGGAAAATTAGATAAAATTAAGTCTAATCAAATAGTAGATGGTGCTTATGCAGTTATGAAATTATGTGAATTAGAAAAAAGTAAATTTTCAAATCAAATTAATAAGTTGATGGCTGATGAAATAGATGAAAGTACTATTATTAGAAATAAATTTATAAAAATAAAATCTGATCGTGAGTATAATTATCAGTTCTTAGCAAAAGAAGGATTATTAGAAGATTATGGAAAAATAGAGAAAAGTTTAATTAGAAAAAATAAAAAGGGTAAGTTAGATCAGTATTTGGATTTGATAGGTTGTGGTGATGATGAAAAATTAATTATTCATGATTTGGTTAATGAAACTGATTTTACTGGTCATGAAAAACAGTTAAGGTTGAGAAGACACTAACTTGTTTTTTTTCTTTTTTTCTGATAAAATCTTAATAGTTTTGAGGTGGATATATGTTACAAGTAAATAATGTAAGTTTAAAATTTGGTAAAAGAACTCTATTTGAAGATGTTAATTTAAAATTTACTAATGGTAATTGTTATGGTTTAATTGGAGCCAATGGAAGCGGAAAAACCACATTTTTAAAACTTTTATCAGGTGAATTAGAAACTACTACTGGAGAAGTTATCATGACTAAGCATGAACGTTTATCAATTTTGAGGCAAGATCATTATCAATATGATGAAGTTCGAGTTTTAGATGTGGTTATTATGGGAAACGAACGCCTTTATCAAATTATCGAAGAGAAAAATGAATTGTATTCACATGCAGAATTTAATGATGAAGATGGTATGAAATTAGCTAACTTAGAAGCCGAGTTTATGGATTTAGATGGTTGGAATGCTGAGGCTGATGCAGCTACTTTATTAAATAATTTAGGAGTGTCAACTGAACTTCATGAAGCATTAATGAAAGATATTGCAGTTAAAGATAGGGTAAAAGTCTTACTTGCCAGTGCTTTGTTTGGTAATCCTGATATTTTACTTCTAGATGAGCCTACCAACAGCTTAGATATAGAGGCTATTAAATGGTTAGAAGAATTTTTAATTAATTTTGCTAATACTGTAATAGTAGTTAGTCATGATCGTCATTTTTTAAATAATGTTTGTACTCATATTGTAGATATTGATTATGGAAAAATTAAACTTTATATTGGAAATTATGATTTTTGGTATGAATCTTCAGCATTATTACAAAAACAAATGAAAGAATCTAATAAAAAGAAAGAAACAAAAATAAAAGAATTGCAATCTTTTATTGCTCGTTTTTCTGCTAATGCTTCTAAGTCAAAACAAGCAACTTCCCGTAAAAAAATGTTGGAAAAAATAAAACTTGATGAAATAGTACCATCTTCACGTAAATATCCATATGTTGATTTTAAATTTGATAAACCAGTGGGTAAAGAAATATTAAAAGTAACTTCACTTACTAAAGAAGTTAATGGTAATAAAATCCTAAATAAAATTTCATTTACAATTTTAAAAGGAGATAAAGTTGCAATTATTGCAGAAGATGATTTTGTAAAAACAGCCTTCTTTAATATTTTAAGTGGAGTAGATAAAGACTATAAAGGTATGATTGAATGGGGTAAAACAATTAATTTTAGTTATTTACCTCAAGATAATACAAATTATTTTGCTACTTCTAAAAATATTATGGAGTGGATTGGACAATATTATGATATTAAAGATGAAACGGTTCTTAGAGGCTTTTTAGGTAGAATGTTATTTACTGGAGAAGATGTATTAAAAAAAGTAAATGTCTTGTCAGGTGGAGAAAAGGCTCGTTGTATGTTATCTAAGATAATGTTAGAATCTCCTAATTTTCTAATTTTAGATGAACCAACTAATCATTTGGATCTGGAAAGTATAACTTCTTTAAATAAGGGTTTGGAACACTTTATGGGAGAAATTATTTTTACTACTAGAGATTATGAGTTGAACGCTACAGTTGCTAATAGGATAATTGAAATTCAAAAAGATGGAACGATTATTGATCGTAAGAAAACTTATGAACAATATTTAGAAGAAAAAATTAGTACTAAATAGTGCTAATTTTTCCTTTATCACAACGATTTCCCCAATAATCAATTAGTTTATTATCTTTTTTTATCATGATTATTTCACAATTATTAGGACAGCCACCACAATAATTACTATTAGTTTTAAATTCAAAATTAATAATATTAAAATCAAAATCAATTTCTTTTTGTTTTTGTGACATAATAGCTACTCCAATAGCTCCCATTAAATGACCATTATCATCGGTAATAATTTCAGTTTGTAAAATATCTTCAAAGGCTTTAACGACCCCAATATTTTTACTGACACCACCTTGAAAAATAATTGGACTTAAAATTTTTTTACCTTTGGCAACATTATTTAAATAATTTAAGGCGATGCTTCTACATAGACCGGCAATGATATCTTTTTTTTCACATCCCATTTGAGCTTTATGAACTAAATCACTTTCGGCAAATACAGTGCATCTAGCTGCAATAGGGGTGGGATTATTACTAGTTAATGCAATTTCACCAAATGAATCTACCTCAAGACCTAGTCTTTTAGCTTGGCTAGATAAAAAGGCTCCGGTTCCCGCTGCACATAAAGTATTCATTGCATAATCAACAACAATTTGATTATCTACTAAAATTATTTTAGAATCTTGACCACCAATTTCAATTATGGTTTTTACCTCAGGATGAAAAGCCAAAGTACCAATAGCGTGGGCTGTAATTTCATTTTTAATTACACTAGCATTTAAAATTGATCCAATTAACTTTCTAGCAGAACCAGTAGTTCCAACCCCAACTATTTTAATATCTTTATCGATATTATCTTTAAAATAACTAATAATTTTTTTAACTGCGTTAATAGGATCTCCTTCTGTCCAAATATATTTACTTAATAAAACATTATTATTACTATCAATAATAACACCTTTAGTAGAAATAGAACCTATATCTATTCCTAAATAACCTTTTTTCATTTAGACTCCTTTCTAATACTAATTAAATCGTAAAAAGCTTCTAGCCTAGTAGTTATTCCTTCAGTAGAAGTTTCACAGTCATAAGAAAAAAATATAATAGGAATATTTCGATCACTAGCTACTTTTTTAATAATAGGTATAGCACCAACTTCGGGAGTACAACCAAATGGTTTGGTATGAATAATACCATCATATCTTTTAGATAATAGTAAAGTTCTATAAACATTGTCTAATCCATCTGCTCCCAAAGAATATTTGCAATATTTTCTAGTCCTAAAAAGCATATATTTCTTTATTAATTTTTTTTTCCATAATAAATAAGATAGGTCTGTATATCTTTTTAATTCAATATTCATTTTTGCTAATTGTTCTTCTAAAAAATAACTAGAAAATTTTTCCATAGATGTATATAATTCTCCGATAATACCAACTTTTAAACAATTCTTAGGTTTATTAATAGGTAATTTTTTAAATTTATTTTTATATTTGAAATAATAATAAGTAAGTTGAAATAAATTATTACATTTAGAATAATCTTTATACATTTTTTGCTTTAAGTTTTTAAAACTATTTTTATTTATTTCAAAACCAATTCTTTTTCTAATAATGACATCAATTTTATCCATGTAATAAATAAAAAATAAAGTCATTATAAAAGTATGAATGAAGTGAAAAAAGCTTAAATCTTTATTTAAATTTTTAAAGATATGATATAATTCCATAATATGGATTTTATCTTTAGAAACTAACTTAATAAATTCAAATTCATATCCTAAATCTTTTAATATAGTTTCTTGAACTTCAGCATAATAACGATATCTACAGCCACCACCAGCCTGAAATAAAATATTAGCCCCATTATCCAAAGCTTCAATAAAATTACCTAAGTTATATTTAAAGGGAATACAAACATCATTTGGTGAGTATTTATTACCTAATTCCAAAGTTTTCTTAGTAATAGGTGGAGCTTCAACTACTTTAATATTAGTTAATCTAGTAAGTAAATATTTAATAGGAATAAAATAATCACCTAAGTGAGGAAAACTAATTACTTTTTTCATTAATGATCTCCTTTTTTTGATTTAATATATCTAGAAAACTTTCTAATCTAGTTATAATACCAACATCACTGTTTAAACTTTCTAAAATTAATGTCAAAATAGGGATATTTTTAACTTTTCTTTTAACTAATTCATTAGCTAAAGAATCTGGTCCACAAGGAAAAGCAGAGATTAAAATAATACCATCAACCTTATCTTGATAATAATTAATACTAGCCATAACTTCTTTATTATGAGTCCAGTGAATATCAGTAGATATTTTATAACATTCACTTTCAATTAAATTATGATTAATACAATTACTATATAAGATTGTTACATTATTTTCTTTTAAAAAATCAATAATAGGTTTACCCAGAAATTCATCATATAAATTATAAGGATGTCCAGCTAGTAAAATTTTTAAATTATTAGAAGCTAATTTAAGTTGTTGATTATTCTCATTTTTAAGTCGTTTCTCTAACATCTTTTGGTGAGCAAATTTATAAGCTTTATAGGTATTTATGTAAGAAATTCCTAAAGTTTTACCTAGTTTTAAAAAACTTAATAATTCTCCTTCAGAAGCGGTTAAATCAACATTATAATTTAAAATATTAATATCATCAAAAGTGTTATTTACTAAATCATATAAACAATTAAAATTAGTACAAACACTTTCGTTTTTAGTAATAGAATATAGTCTAGGAATAAGAATTAAATCACATTTATCTTTTAAATTTTTAACATGGCCTAGAAATAATTTTAAAGAAAGGCAAGCTTCATCATGAGCTAAATTTTCACCATCACTAAGTATTTGTTTATTGCTTGATATACTTTCTATGACATCGATGTTTAAATATTTAAAAAAATTGATCCATAAATCTTTGTAATAGTAGTAGAGTAAAGCTTTTGGAATTCCTATTTTGAGTTTCATATCTGCCTCCTATAAAATCTTATGTAAAGTTAATAAAAATATAAAAAAAATATTTCGACAATATCTTTTATGGAGTATAATATAATTGGTGAGTAGGATGTGTAAATTAAAATATATAATATTAATAATATTTCTATTTTTGATAATAAGTCCAAATAGCGTTTTTGCGTTACAAAAAAAAGCTACTTTAGCTAAATGTGTTGATGGTGATACAGCTAGGTTTATTATTAATGGTAATGAATATACAGCTAGATTTTTAGCAATTGATACTCCTGAAACTAAGCATCCTAAAAAGAAAGTAGAACCATTTGGAAAAGAAGCTAGTAATTATACTTGTAGTAGATTAAAAGAAGCTAAAAAGATAGTATTAGAGTATGACGATAATTCTACTAAGGAAGATAAATATGGTCGACAACTAGTTTGGATTTTTGTAGATGATAGTTTGTTACAGGATGAATTAATAAAAAAAGGATATGCCAAAGTTGCTTATTTATATGATGATTACAAATATACAAAACAATTACAAAGGGAAGAAGCAAAGGCAAAGACTAAAAAAATAGGGATTTGGAGTGATCAACAGGATTCAATAGACAAGCAAACTCTTTCTCTAGAAAAGATAATTGATAAAATTTTTGAATATATTAGAAAAGAAATAAAAAGTATGTTATAATAACAATTAACAAAGTTTAATGTATATGGGGAGGTAAACAATGGCTAAGAACAAGTCTAAAAAAGATGAAAAGCAAAAAGATAAAAAGGTAATAAAAGTAGAAATTGATCAGTCTAAGCTAATGAAATCTATTATCTTCGGAATAATAATTATTGCTATAATAGTTGCATTTGTTATAATTTCAGTTAAAACTTCAACTCCATTTGTTGATAATAGTAATAGTCCTAGTGAAGAAGATAATTACATTTTAGCCCAAGCTACTAAAGAGGCTGGAGAAGTAAGTGATGATGAAAGGACAACTCCTAATGAAATTTCAATTGATGACTATTTATCTTTATATAATGGGGACGCAGATGCTTTAGTATTGATTTCTCGTCCAACTTGTCAATACTGTAAGATAGCAACTCCAATTTTAGAAAATATAATTTATGAAAGCAATGTTAGTATTAATTATTTGAACGCTGATAATTTAAGTGAGGATGATAATAAAACATTACTAGCTTCTGATGAATATTTAGAAAATGGATATGGAACTCCTTTATTATTAGTTGTTGGTAATGGTCAAATTAAAGATAAAGTAGAAGGATTAACTACTAAAGAAAATTATCAAGAATTTTTTAAAAACTATGGATTTATGGAGTAGGTATTATGGCAGGAATTGTATATAACAAAGCACTAGAATTTAAATTAAAACATCCAATGACAGTGGCATGGAGATTAAAGAAAAATGCCGAAGTTGTTGAAAAACATTTGAATCCTGGTGAAAAAGTTAAATATGTATTTTTAGGTCAAAAAAATGATAATCCTCTTAATATTATTACTACCTCAGTGATTGCTTTAACTAATGAGAGAATATTGATTGGTCGAAAAAGAGTAGTAATTGGTTATTTTTTAGATTCTATTACACCTGATATGTATAATGATTTAAAAATATATAGTGGAATTATTTGGGGAAAAGTTTATTTAGATACAGTAAAAGAATTTGTAACTATTTCAAATGTGGCTAAATCGGCTCTAGCTGAAATTGAAACTAATATTTCTTCATATATGATTGAAGAAAAGAAAAAATATGGATATAGTCCAAGAGGAAAAAAAGACACTCAAGAATAGTCTTTTTTTCTATATGTGTTGAGGTAATAATGAAAAAGGTAATTTTTGTAGTTATAATAGTAGTAATACTTTTTATGAGTTTAAGTAATTTATTATCAAAAAATCATAAAGTTAATTATATGATTAAAACTAAAACTAATAAGTATCAAATAGAAGAAATATATGAAAAAAATAATTATTTATTTACTATTAGTGATAAAAATAATAAAAAATTTGTTTATCAAACTACTGTAAATAGTAAAGATAAAAAAATAATAACAGATATAGTAAATTATCAAGATGGTAATTTATATTGTATTGCCCCAGTATTTAATAAAAGCATTGAAAATATAGTTTGTCGTTTAGGTAAACAAATAGTTAGTTATCAATATTTAAAACAAAAAAAAGATAATAGAATAGATACTTTTATTAATAATTTAAAAAAAACTAAGTATGAAATTAATACTGAATTTTTGGAAGAAAATAAAAAAGTATCATCTAAAAATAATATTGCTCTTTATGGTGATATTGATGAAAATATTCATGTTATATTATGGAATTATAGTAGAGTATTTCTAATTAATAAAGAATCTCTTACTAAAATAAATTTATTAAAAAAAGATGCTTATGAAAATAATTATTCTAGTTTAATTGATAAATATTACATAGTTTTAAATACAGATAAATTCTATTACAATAATTTTTTTGTAATTGATGTCTTAAAAGGAACTAAGAGTAATTTAAAAATAGATGATGAAATATCTAGAAAAATTTATTTTAATGGTGATTATAGTAAAAAATTATATTTAACAGATATTGAAAATAATAAGCAGTATATTATTAATCCAAAAAAGAAACAAATTACTAAAACTGAACCTAAATATTATAATGGTAAAAAGTTAAAAAATATTTCTATTGAAGAGTTAGTTAAAAATAAAAAATATTTTGTTTCTAAGCAGAAAGAATTTAATAAACAATATCATAATTATTATGTAAAGCAGGGGAAAGTTATTCAAAAAATAAACGGTCAAGAATTAATTTTATTACAATTTGATAATTTCTATGAATTAAAAATAATTGATAATAATATTTTTGGAATTAATGATGATACATTATATATGTATAATAATAAGATTGGATTAAAAAAGTTAATTAGTAATAGAGAATTAATATATAATTATAAAAATATATATGATATTTATATCAAATAATTAAATATATCATATAATAAGATAAAGGTATTGCTAAAATATCTTTATTTTGTTATAATCTAATATGTAACGGGGTCTTAGCCAA
>CANQZM010000042.1 GCA_947628345.1 uncultured Bacilli bacterium | reverse complement strand
CCAATGTGGTTTAAAAACTATGCTTTTAAAGGAATGATCAAATTAGGAAAATTTGATAAAGAAAAAATGAAATTTACCAGAAGAGGCAAAAATACAGTAGAACCATATCCAGAATTAAATAGAGAAATATTAGCTCAAATATATGATGTAATAAAAAGTGAAATAGGACAAAATGAAGTAACAGAAGAACAACAAGAAGTATTAAATAAAGGAGAAAGTTTTCAAAAGTTATATATTTATTTTTTAACAAAACAAAATTATAAAAGTCAAGATAAAGAAACAGACGGAATATGGATAAAATATGAGCAAGGAAGTGACTCTAAGAAGTTATGTGATAGCTTGCAAGGGAAAAATACAGGATGGTGTACAGCAGGATATGAAACAGCAAAGACACAATTAGATATGGGAGACTTTTATATCTACTATACCAAAGATAACGAAGGAGAATATACAAATCCAAGAATTGCGATAAGAATGAATGGCAAAGAAGAAATAGGAGAAGTAAGAGGAGTAAGTAAAAATCAAAATCTAGAAGAAGAGATGACAGAAATCGCAGATAAAAAACTAGATGAATTTCAAGATAAAGAAAAATACCAAAAAAAAGTACATGATATGAAATTACTAACAGAGCTAGATAAAAAAGTAAAAGAAAATAAAGAATTAACAAAAGAAGAACTAAAATTTTTATATGAAATAGAATCTAGGATAGAAGGATTTGGATATGAAGAAGATCCTAGAATAGAAGAGATTAAATCAAAAAGAGATATCAAAGAGGATTTAAGTATAATATTTAACTGTAGGAAAGATCAAGTAGGAACAACAATAGAAGACTTTGATACTGATGATATAGTAGTTTATACATCAGATATCATATGTTATGCAGAAACAGTACCAAGACTATTTAAACATTTAAAAGCTATAATGGGTAATGCTCGCTTTCATTTATTAAAAGATGCTAAAGGCTTAAATAATCTTGAATACATAAGTGGATTTGCTGACTTTAATTCATTAGAAGAAGCTGAAGGTTTAGAAAAACTTGAATACATTGGAGATGATGCTTACTTTAATTCATTAAAGGATGCTCAAGGTTTAAATAATCTAGAATATATAGGTGAAATTGCTATCTTTAATTCATTAAAAATAGCTAAAGGTTTAGAAAGTCTTAAATATATAGGTGGAGATGCTAACTTTTTTTCATTAAAAGATGCCGAAGGTTTAAATAATCTTAAATATATTGGCACGGATGCTTATTTTAAGGCATTAAAAATAGCTGAAGGTTTAGAAAGTCTTGAATATATTGGAGGAGATGCTTACTTTGAATCATTGGAGGATGCCAAAGGTTTAGAAAGTCTTAAATATATTGGAGGAGATGCTTATTTTAAATCATTAAAGGATTCCCAAGGCTTAAATAATATTGAATATATAGGTCTAAGTGCTAACTTTTCTTCATTAGAAGATGCTAAAGGTTTAAGTAATCTTTCCTATATAGGTCTAAGTGCTCACTTTGAATCATTAAAAGATTCTCAAGGTTTAGAAAGTCTTAAATATATAGGGTGGAATGCCAACTTTCATTTATTAAAAACTGCCCAAAGTTTAAATAATCTTAAATATATAGGGTGGAATGCCAACTTTGATTCATTAAAAGATGCTGAAGATTTAGAAAGTCTTAAATATATAGGTGGATATGCTTCTTTTGATTCATTGTTAGATGCAGAACCATTAAAAAATTGTAATAAATATAATGAAATAAAAGAAGAAGTAGAAGAAAGGTTAACTTCAAGAAGAAGTAAATAAATTTGATAATAAATATTTCTAAAAATTAGGAGATGAGGATAAATTATGTATAAAACAGGAGAAGAATTTTTAAATAAGTTATATAGTGATATGCATATAGACTACATTGTAAATAATAAAGCTTTAAAAAGTGATACACCAGAAGAAAAAATAAGTAAATATTTAGATAGATTAGAAAAAGTCCATGAAGAAGTTAAAGATAATCCTCATCGATTAGAAATATTACTACATATTTATTATGATAAATATGTAATAAAAGAGTTGCCTGATTCTTATATCAATTTACAAAAAGAAATATATAAAGAACAAGGATATGGAAATATAGAAATAGACAACAAAATGAAAGAAGAACTATTAAAAGTAGTTCAAAAAGATCAAAAACAATCATTAAAAGAATGGATAACCTATTTAACAAGTGATGATGCAATGTATCCAATGTGGTTTAAAAATTATGCTTTTAAAGGAATGATCAAATTAGGAAAATTTGATAAAGAAAAAATGAAGTTTACCAGAAGAGGTAAAACTACAGTAGAACCATATTTAGAATTAAATCAAGAAATATTAGCTCAAATATATGATGTAATAAAAAGTGAAATAGGAAAAAATGAAGTAACAGAAGAACAACAAGAAATATTAAGTGCAGGAGAAAGTTTTCAAAAATTATATATTTATTTTTTAACAAAACAAAATTATAAAGCTAACGATAAAGAAACAGAAGGAATATGGATAAAATATGAACAAGGAAGTGACTCTAAGAAGTTATGTGATAGCTTACAAGGAAAAAATACCGGATGGTGTACGGCAGGATATGAAACAGCAAAGACTCAATTAAATAACGGAGACTTTTATATCTACTATACTAAAGATGAAGAAGAAAAATATACAAATCCAAGAATTGCGATAAGAATGAATGGTGAATATGAAATAGGAGAAGTAAGAGGAGTAAGTAAAAATCAAAATCTAGAAGAAGTGATGATAGAAATAGCCGATAAAAAACTAGATGAATTTCAAGATAAAGAAAAATATCAAAAAAAAATACATGATATGAAAAAACTAACAGAGCTAGATAATAAAGTAAACGAAAATAAAGAATTAACGAAAGAAGAACTAATATTTTTATATGAGATAGGTTCAACAATAGAAGGCTTTGGATATGAAAAAGATCCTAGAATAGAAGAGATTAAATCAAAAAGAGATATCAAAGAAGATTTAAGTATAATATTTGATTGTAGAAAAGATCAAATAGGAACAAAAATGGAAGATTTTGATACTAATGATATAGTAGTTTATGCATCGGATATTGAATATCTTGGAGAAACAGTACCAAAACAATTTCAGCATTTAAAGGCAATAATAGGTGATGCTAAATTAAGTTCATTAAAAAATGCCGAAAATTTAAATAATCTTAAATATATATGTGGTAGTGCTCACTTAGATTCATTAGAAGATGCTAGTGGTTTAAATAATCTTAAATACATAGGTGGATATGCTAACTTTCCTTCATTAGGAGGTGCTCGAGGTTTAGAAAGTCTTGAATATATAGGTGGTGGTGCTCACTTAGATTCATTAGAAGATGCTAGTAGTTTAAATAATCTTAAATATATAGGTAGGAATGGCTGTTTTTATTCATTATTAGATGCAGAACCATTAAAAAATTGTAATAAATATGATAAAATAAAAAGTGAAATTGAAGAAAGATTATCCTTAAGAAGAAATAAATAAGAAAGGTGATTATATGTTTAAAAGAAATAAAGATGATAAAAATTTAGATATTGAAGGATTAAATTATGTAATTGGAATTAGTACCAAAATATTTAAAATAGGTTATATTATAACTATTATTGCTTTAATAGCTTTAGTATTATATTTACTTAGAACTTTAAGTATATTTAAAATTATTAAAGAATTATTAATAGTAATATCGCCTGTATTTATAGGGTTAATTATTGCTTGGTTATTAGATCCTATTGTTAGTTTTTTACAAAATAAGAAAATACCACGAATATTAAGTTGTATTTTAGTATATTTAGTATTTATTGGTTTAATTGTAATTTTACTTGTGGTGATGATGCCTTCTTTTATAAGTCAAATTAAGGATTTTGTTAATACTATACCGAGTATTTTGAGTGATTTAAAGACCTTTATTGCAAATATTGTTAATTCGTTTAGTGGTGACATAGATTTATCTTATGTTAAAAAGCAATTATTTAGTAGTATTAATTCTTTAGGAAATAATTTAACACAAAATATTCCAAATATGTTAGTTTCTGTTGCTACTAAGTTAGTTAGTGGGGGTATGTTCTTAATTTTAGGATTAATGGTTGGTTTTTATATGTTATATGATTTTAATAAGGTTAACGCTGTTATTAATAATTTGTTACCAAATAGTTGGCAAAATAATTTTAAAGAGTTAAGTTATAGAATTAATAATTCATTAAGAGGATATGTTACAGGTGTTTTATCAATTATGTTTTTAGTTTTTATAACTCAAAGTATAGGTCTTAGTATTGCTGGATTAGAGTCTCCATTAGTATTTGCATTATTTTGTGCCTTAACTGATATTATACCTTATTTTGGACCATATATTGGAGCTATTCCTGCAGTAATTGTTGGATTTACTATTTCCCCTTGGGTAGGAATAGGTTGTATTATTTCGATAGTTGTAGTTCAACTTTTAGAAAATAATTTCTATCAACCACTTATAATGGGTCACGCAATGAAATTACATCCAGTAACTATTATGATTGGACTATTGATTTTTCAGCATTTCTTTGGTATTATAGGTATGATTGTAGCAACACCAGTAATAGCTACATTAAAAATAATATTTACATTTATTGATGAAAAGAAAGACGTTATGAAAAAAATTAAAGGCGAAAAATAAACGTTGATAAAGAAAAGTAATAATTAAATTTATTAGTAGAGAGTTAATGGTTGGTGAAAATTAACATAAATTAATTACGAAAGCTACTTTTGAGTTTATAGGGGAAACCGTTATCTAATTAAGACCAAGTTAGGATGGTACCGGATATTTTTATATCCTCCTAATGTTGGTCTTTTATTTGGATAGAAAGGATTTTAAAATGAAAGTATTCATTATAGCAGGTAAGGCCGGTAGTGGCAAAGATGTAGTTGGAAAATATTTATATGATTTAGTAGAAAGTGCTAATCAAAAAGCTTGTATCTTACGTTTTACTAAACCATTATATGAATATGCCCAAAATTATTTTGGTTGGGATGGTAATGTTAAAAATAAACCAAGAGATTTATTTCAAACACTTGGATATGATATTATTCAAAAAAAATTAGGTAAAAAGTATTTTTTAGTAAATCGTTTACTAGAAGATATTAGTATTTTAAAAAATTATTTTGATATATTTATCATACCAGATGGAAGATTAATTCAAGAATTTGAATATGTAAAAAAAGTTTATCCTAATACTATTATTATTAAAGTAGTTAGAGAAAATTATGATAATGGTCTTAGCCCAAATCAAAGAAAACATATTACAGAAACTAATTTAGATGATTATCAACATTACGACTATATTATAACTAATAGTCATAAAGATAAGTTATATCAGGAAGTTCAAAAAATTGTTGAAACAGAGGTGAGGGAAAATGAATAAATTAATTGCTATCGTCGGTATGAGCGGTTCTGGAAAAAGTGTTGCTACTAAATATCTAGAAGATAAAGGGTTTAATAAAATTTATTTTGGAGGAGTAATTTTAGATCATATGAAAAAAAATAATGTTGAAATTACCCCAGAAAACGAAAAAAAGTATCGTGAATCTTTACGAAAAAAACATGGTATGGGAGTAGTGGCAACACTATTACTTGATGACATTAAAGCATCTTTAGAACAAAATGATACAGTTTTAGATGGGCTTTATTCTTGGGATGAATATATAATTTTAAAAAAAGAATTTCCAGAGCTTAATATGGTTTCGATAATATGTGATAAACAACTTAGATATGAACGAATTAGTAAAAGATTAGATCGTCCTTTTAATGAGGCTGAAATAATGAAAAGAGATATATCAGAAATTGAAAACTTAGCCAAGGGTGGACCAATTGCTTATGCTGATTATTATGTAGTAAATAATGGTTCTTTGGATCAATATATTGAAAATATTGAAAAAGTAATTCAAAAAATCGAAAGGAGTAAATAATTATGAAATATATGAGTCATAATGACATTAGAAATACATGGATTAAATTTTTTACAGAAAAAGGACATAAGCTTTATGAAAGTGCTTCACTAATACCAGTAAATGATGATAGTTTACTTTGGATTAATGCGGGTGTTGCTCCTTTAAAAAAATATTTTGATGGTACTGTTGTTCCTGATTCTCGTCGTATTGTTAATATTCAAAAATGTATTCGTACTAATGATATTGAAAACGTTGGGGTTACTAAGACTCATCAAACTTTTTTTGAAATGATGGGTAATTTCTCCATAGGGGATTATTTTAGAGATGGAGCTATTGAATTTGCATATGAACTTCTAACTTCTAAGGATTGGTTTGATATAGATAAGAATTTATTATATGTAACTGTATATCCAGATGATATTGATTCTTATAATAAATGGAAAGAAGTAGGACTTGCTGAAGATCATATAATTAAATGTGAAGGTAACTTTTGGGAAATAGGAGAAGGACCATGTGGACCTGACTCTGAAATATTTTTTGATCGTGGCGAAAAGTATGATGAAAATGGTACTGCTTTTGAAAAATTTAAAAACGAAGAAGATCAAGAACGTTATGTTGAAATATGGAATAATGTTTTTAGTCAATTTAATTCGAAAGAAGGCGTACCACGTAGTAAGTATGAAGAACTTCCTAACAAAAATATTGATACTGGTGCTGGACTAGAACGATGGGCTACTATTTTTCAAAATGTTGATAGTAACTTTGATACCGATTTATTTATACCAATTATGAAACATATTGAAGAGTTAACTGGAATCCTTTATAATTCTCAAAAAGAATTCAAAATCATTGCTGATCATATTAGAGCTATTACATTTGCTCTAGCTGATGGTGCTAATTTTGATAATGTAGGTAGGGGTTACGTTATAAGAAGGCTTTTACGAAAAAGTGAAAGAATGGGAAGAAATTTAAATATTCAAGGGGCCTTTTTATATAAATTAGTTTCAGATGTAGTTGATACTATGGAAGGTGCTTATCCTTATTTAAGAAAAGTGCGTAGTGATATTGAAGTTAAGGTATTAGAAGAGGAAAAATTATTCTTAAAAACTTTAGATGCAGGAGAAAAACGTCTTGAAGAATTAGTAAAAAAATCTACTAATAAAAATATTAGTGGTGATGAAGTATTTAAATTATATGACACATATGGATTCCCATATGAATTAACAGTTGAGTATTTGCAAGAACATGGCTTTACTACTAATAAAGATGAATTTGATAAATGTATGCAAGTGCAACGTGAACTTGCAAAAAATGGTAATAAAAATAAAACAAAAATGGCATCTCAGAAGAAAGTTTTATTAGATTTCACTAAAAAATCTGAATTTGTCTATGGTATTTATCGTTTAAAAAGTAACATTTTGGCCATATTTTCTAAAGATAATTTGGAAAACTCTTTAAACCATGATGGTTATATTGCTTTAAAAAGAACATGTTTTTATGCCGAAAGTGGAGGGCAAGTTAGTGATACAGGAATGATTATCGGTAAAAATTTCAAAGCGCGTGTTGTTGATGTTTTTAAGGCTCCAAATGGTCAACATATTCATAAAGTAAAACTATTAGATGGGGTTATAAATATTAATGATGAGTGTGAAATAGTAGTTGATAAAGAAAAACGAAAGAGAATTGAAGCTAATCACTCTAGTGTTCATCTTCTTCAATATGCTTTGCAACAGGTGATTTCAAAAGACATCTATCAAGCTGGTTCATATGTTGATCACGAAAAATTACGTTTTGATTTTATTTATTCTGCAAAATTAAATGAAGATGACATTATTAAAGTTGAAGATTTTGTTAATAATGAAATTACTAAAAATCACCTTGTTTCAACAGAAGTTATGCCTCTAGAAAAGGCTAAACAATTAGGTGCTATGGCTTTATTTACAGAGAAATATGCAGATAATGTTCGAGTTGTCAAAATTGGCAAATCCATTGAGTTGTGTGGGGGAACTCACGCTACTAACACTCAAGAGATTAAGAAATTTGCAATTTATAATTTTGAAAACAAAGGTAGTTATACTTACCGAATTGAAGCAACTACAGGTAATCGAATTGATTCATTATTATTTGAAGTTATTGAACCTTATAATAATAATATAATGAAATTACTATTAAAAGCTAAAGAAATTATAGCTGGAGCCAAAAAAGAAGGAATTAATTTAGATTTTGATATTGATTTAGCTAACATTAAACCAACATCATATAAAGATATTATTTTTGCTAAAAATGAATTAGGTTATATTCAAGAAGAAGTCAAAGAGTTAGAGAAAAAATATCATCTTAAGCAAGAAGAAAAATTATTAGCTAATTTAGATAGTTATAAAGAAAATATTATCACTTATAATGATATAAAAGCGTTAGTTATGAAAACTAATAATATTGATACCAAACTATTAAAAACAATAGTGGATGCTATTTCTGACTATATGGTAAAGGGCTTTGTTTTCTTTGCTAATGTTTCATCTGAAGCCAGTGTTAATTTTATAGCAAAGAGTAATTGCCAAATTGATGCATCAGAAATTGTTAAAATTGCTGCTAAGAAGGCCAATGGTAATGGAGGAGGTAACAAGTCTTTTGCCCAAGGTGGTGGTAATGATCCTCAAACAGTTGATACTATTATTGCAGATATTAAGAAGGATTTAGAAAATGCCTAATAATTATTTATTAGAAGAAATAGATGCAACTATTTTAACAAATCAAATCAATAATATTATTAATAATAAACATTTTCAGGACGCAACAATAAGTACTTATGATTTAGAAGAAGTTAATATAGATGATGCCCTAGAAGATTTGGATACATATGGGTTTTTAAGCAGTAAAAAAGTTATTATCATTAAAAACGTATTTTCTAATTACGATAATAAAAAATTTGAAAAACTTGTAAAATATATTGATAACTCCCTTGCAGATAATTTATTATTTCTAGTATGTAAAAAACTAGATAATCGTCTTAGTATTGTTAAACAATTAAAGAAGAATTCTAATCTTAAATTAATTACTTATGATGTTAGTGCAGTTCAATATGTTAATAGTCTTTTAAAAAATTATAAAGTTAGTAATAAAGCTATTAATCTTTTGATTGATAAATGTAAAAACGATGTAACTAAATTGCGTAATGAATGCAATAAGCTAAGTCTATATAAAATTGATAGCTTAGAAATAACTGAAGAAGATATTGAAGAATTAGTAGTTAAAAAGTTAGGGGAGTCAAGTGATGCTTTATTTGCCTTTATTAGAAATTTATTATTAAAAAATAAAAAAAATGCTCTTAAGTCATATCAAGAATTAACTGAGTATGAAGTTGATATTTTTTCAATTATAGGTTTAATAGGGTCACAATTACGACTAATTTATCAAATTAAATTATTAATTGAAAAAAAATATACTTTTGAAGAAATTGCTAACAAACTTAATCTTAAATCGACTTATCAAGTTAAAAAATTATCTGAATATAGTTACGATTATAGTTATATAGAATTGGCTAAATTAATCAAAGAAATAGCTGAATTAGATTATAAAATTAAAAGTGGTAGAGTTGATCAAAATATAGCTCTTGATATGTTTATATTAAATTTATAAAGCCCACTCAATTATTTTGAGTAGGCTTATTTTTATCTTTAATTATCTCTAATTTATCATAAATTTCTTTAATATTTTTTTCATAACCATTATCTTTAGGATGGTAATACTTCCTATTTTTTAATTTATCCGGCAAATATTGTTGAACTACATAACAACCATTATAGTCATGGGGATATTTATAGGTAGTAGAGTTAGTTTTAATATGATTAGGTATTGTTCCTACTGAGCCTTCTTCAATATCTTTTAAAGCTTCATCTAAAGCAACATGGGCAGTATTACTTTTAGGTGACAAAGCCATTTCTGTAACGATTGTCCCT
>CANQZM010000041.1 GCA_947628345.1 uncultured Bacilli bacterium | reverse complement strand
AATTCTACCTTATTAAATGAAACAATGCGAGGAATTCGTGATATCAAAATACTTAATATTATGAATCCAATTTATAAACTTGTTAGTCGTAGTTTAGATGATTCTACTGATAATGATATTAAAAGAGAGAGTCATGTTCAAATAATTTGGGAAACTGTTAAAGTAATACAAGCTATTACTACGTTTGTGATTATAATTGCAGGAATTATATTAGTAGACAAAAAACTTTTATCTGTAACTAATTTATTAATTATTTATATGTATAGAACGAATATATTTGATTTAATATTATGCTACACAAGTATTAAAGATTATAGTGTTAATTATAAAGTAGCATCGAGCAGAATATTTGAATTAATGGATCCTAAAAAATTTCCAAAGGAAACATTTGGAAAAGAAATAATTAAAAATGCAAAGGGAAAAATTGAATGTAGAAACTTATCCTTTGCTTACAGTAAAAAGAAAATATTAAATAATGTTAATTTTATATTAGAACCGAATGATACTGTGGGAATAGTCGGAGCAAGTGGAAGTGGAAAAACAACATTATTAAATTTAATTAATAAAAGTTATGATGTAAAAGATAATCAAATCTTTATTGATAATATTGATATTAATAAATTATCTAAAGATAGTATTAAAGATAATATTTCTATGATTAGTCAAAATCCTTATTTATTTAATCTTACTATAAGAGAAAATTTGGAGTTAATGAATGAGAATGTAACAGAAAAAGAGATTATTCATGCTTGTAAAATAGCTCAAATTCATGATTTTATTATGAGTTTGCCTGATAAATATGATAGCTTATTAGGAGAAGGAGGAACAAATTTATCAGGAGGTCAAAAACAACGTTTAGCCATTGCTCGTGCTTTAATTAAAAAAAGCAAAATTATATTACTTGACGAGGCAACATCAGCTCTTGATAATGTAACACAGCAAGAATTACAAAAGTCAATTAACAACATAACAGATGATTATACGATGATTATCGTTGCTCATCGATTATCAACAATAAAAGATTGTAATAAAATTTTTGTAATGGATAATGGAAATATTGTTGGTGTTGGTACTCATAAAGAACTTTTAAAAAATAACGAAATATATAAAAAGTTATACTTAGAAGAAACAAAATAATTTCTTTTAAATAATGACCTTATTATGTCAAAAAGAATATAAAAAAAATACAAATTAATTATATAACTTGTATTTTCTCTTAAATTTTTCCAACATTTACTTCACCAATGTCAAATAATTAAATTTGTTTTAACAATTAAATTATTCGAGTTTTACTCCGCCAAATGTCAAAAATGGTTGACTTTTTACGTAATTTATGGTAAAGTATCATTTAATTTCTAAAGGGGGAATAATTGTGATTTGTTCGGTTGAATTTGAAAAAGGAATAAAAAAAATAGAAACTAACCATTTGATTGTTTTATGTGAAATTGAAGATGATTATAAATCATTTTGCCAAGATTTACAGGAATTAATTAAATCTAAAAGTAATAGAAATTTAGTTAGTAAAGTATATCGCGCTATGCAAAAAGATTTATTTATCACGTCTAGTAAATATAAAAATTTTATAGAGAAACATAAGCAGACTATAGAAATAATGAAAAAGTATTCCTGCTTAAGTGATTTAACTATTTTAAGTTATGATATAAATGGAAAACGTAAAGAAAATTTAGCCGAGGATTATTTTTATCAATATATTCAAAATCATAAAGAGGATATAGAAACAATAAAATCAGTGGCATTAAAAATTAAGAAACTTGGATTTAATGTGATTAATTTTGGAGAACAAGTAGATTTTACAGGAATCGAATATAACTTAGACACTTCATCATATGACGTTAATTTTGCTTATCTTGAAAACATGGAAGTTATTCCTACATATTTAAGTACGATAAAATATAGAACAAATGATTCATGTTATTGCTTGGCTTTAAATGCGCATGGTTTTGTCGAGGAAAAAGAAGTAACTAAATATAATAGAAATATAAAATTAAATAGTTTGATATTTGATCCAAATAGATTGCCAAATGAAATAACGACAGAGTCTACTATAAGTGTAATTTATGAACTAGCACAAAAGAAAAAAGCAGAATATGATGATTTACGACATTCCGTAGATTTAAGCATATCAATTAGCGATTTTAAAGATTATTTTGAATGTTTAAAAGCAGAAACTCAAAAAATTGATAAAATAAAAGATAATCAAAAATTAGTTGATTTAGTTAGTCAAATGCAAAATAATTTAACAAAATTACAACTGTTTGGAGTGAATTTTGAAAATCAAGTAATTAATTCTTATACAAATATTACAGATGAAACAATGAAAAGAGAGAAAAAATTATATTTAGATAGAAGACGTTAGTCTAGTATAAATAGTGATTAAAATTTACAAAGAGACAAAAATGCAATGCTACTTTTTTTCCTTATTTGATAGAATTATAGTAAAAATTGTATTAAATCGAGTTATTTTACAAGGGAGGGTAAGAAAACGCTCCAAAACCGAATGTCGTGAGTTCAAGATTTACTACCCTACCATTTTTTTATTCAACAATATTATAGAGGTGATATATACTATGGAATTTAAAGAATTTAGTAATCCTTTGGAAAAAGATTATGATATTACAAGTAGTTATGATAAAGAAGAGACAAATAATTATGTTGAAAATCCTTATGATGAAGAATTAATAAATTTAACAGGCGTATTAGAAGATTATGAAGATCTTACAACATATGGTATAACTTATGAAGAATATATTCATCCAAATGCAGAAACAATTTCTAAAGTTAAAGACGTCTTAGGAACAAGAAAAAGCAGATAATTAAGATTTGGAAACTTCTTCTATTACTGTACCAATGAAATCATCGATTTTTCCGTATTATGTCAAGGAGAAATCGTTTTTTTATTATGTCAAAAAAAAGCATACACTTTTTTGTGTATACTTTTATTTTACAACTTCATTTTGTTGATCTTTCTTTTTTGTTTTTTTCCTATGAACAATTTTTTTATATTTATGAGTTTTAACCATTAAGCAAATGCAAATGACTAATAAAAGGATTACTGCACTTCCTAAACTAATAATACATATTTTATATAAATTCATTCTATCTAATAGTTTATTATTCATATTTTTATTATATATTTGTAATGTGCCTTCCCCTTTTTCATACATATACATATTTTGTTTACCAGTTTCTAAATTCATACCATATATTAAATAATAATTAGAGCTGTTATTCATTTTGTATGCAGTTACTTTATCATCCTTTAATTTAATTTGAGTTTTAACATAACCTGCAGGAATTTTAGTTAGCTTTAAAGGAACTATTCTTATTTGGCTAAAAGTATATTCTTGGTATTTAGTATATTTACCATCCTTATAAATATAAAATGCTTGATTTCCCTTACTATCTTTCAAGACAACTAAAGTATATTTAGTTAATTTACTTTTATATGCTGGAACCTCTTTATCTTGGATTTTTATAGTCGTCTTCTCATATCCATCAGGGGGTGTTATTTTTTTATCATTGCGTTGTACTGTATAAGTCTTTTTGCCAATTTTTACTTCAATAGGATCAAATTCTTTAACTACAATATTCAAATTATAAACTCTTGTAGCGCCATTTTCGGCAGTAACAGTTACTTCAAAATTATTATCTCCTTCTTCAACATCAAATTCTCCTACTCCTGAAACACTAGCTTTTGAATCTGCTTTAGAAGCATTGATTTTTGCTTTAGTAGTACCAGCTTCTAACTCAGCAGTATAAGACAAAACATCTTTATTAAATTCAGGAGTCAATGTAGCATTATCAACACTCAAAGAAGACAAGTAATTATTAGTAGCAGCCTCACCTACCGTAATAGAAATAGCTTTACTACCACTAAATGGAGTTCCACTACTATCGGCAACATCTAAAGCCAAAACAGTAATGGTAGCAGTTCCTTTTGATTTAGCAGTAAATTGATAACGTTTTGTACCATCTTCAATCCAATCACTTAAAGTTCCTCCAGACAAAACAGAAGGATTGGATGAAGTAACAGAAAATTTTCCAATTAACCCACTAGCATTTACAGTAATAGTAACGGTACTACCTGTATTAGGATTTCTATTACTTGCTGAAATTCCTAAACTTGCAGCATTTACACGTATACTAGTAAAAACAAAAACTAGCAGTGTAAAGACGAATATAAACTTTTTTTTCACACTAATCACCTCTTATTATATACTTCCACTTTCCATAATATAATTTTTAATTTTAACATAATCAGAGGCAGAAATTTTTCCATCTCCATTAGCATCAGCAGCTAACTGATATACACCTTGTAAACCAGTTCCCATGATATGATTTTTTACTTTTACATAATCAGAAGCAGTCACTTTTCCATCTCCATTAGTATCACCATTTATAGCTATTTGGTAAGAAATAGCTCTAGAACCATTATTTATAGTAATCGTATCACCAGTTACTAAATTTTGAGTTGCCGAAATAGACTTATTAGCAATACTAACTGTAACATTACCTTTTGATTTTAAATTAGAACTTATTTGTTCTGTAGTTGTTCCATTAGAAATATTTCGAAGATAATTTCCACTAATTATATACCCTGCCTTAGCTATTACTGTTGGTATATCATCATATGTAGGTGTCTTATCAT
Organism: uncultured Bacilli bacterium; assembly: GCA_947628345.1. Taxonomy (GTDB): domain Bacteria; phylum Bacillota_I; class Bacilli_A; order RF39; family UBA660; genus UMGS995. The sequence continues at coordinate 5,900 of CANQZM010000041.1, read as the reverse complement.
CACTAGGTGCTTTTTCTTCAGTATTAGGTAAATCATTTGATTCATTAGGCATATTATTATAAACTGGAATGAAAAATTCTGTATAATCGTTCAACTTATTAGCATCTACATATGCTTGATACATCATACTAGCTTCATTTTTTGGAGCCTCAATATTTGTCATATATTGATGGGCATACAAATTACCATTTAAAGTTGTATTAAATTTTTGAAAATAAATAGTCTTTTGTTCTTTTTGAACATAACTGTTATAAATAAACGAAGCGCCTCCAATAATTGCAGTTCTTGCTGTTGTCCAACCTTTTCCTTGAGCAAAGTTATTTCCACACGCTACTGGATTAGAACAAGATGATAAAGATCCAATATTATAAAAATTATAATACCCTCTAGATCCATTAGCAGCATTACTTAATTTAGAACCACCAACTTCTAATCTAGAACGAGTACCTAGCATGACAGAACTTATATTATTTCCACCAGCCGTTGCAGCATCATAAAAATCATCTACATAAGGAGAATGAGCGGTTTTAGAAAATAAAGCACTTATAACCTCCTTGGATTGTCTTGATTGATTAGCATATGCAGATTCAAACATAAATATATCACGATCATTTAAAAAATTTCTAGGATCCATATAATATGCAACCGTATCAGCATTTGCAGCATACCATTCTCCAGTTTCCATAGCATTATAGGTCCCTGTAGCACTATTATATGAACCTTCTGCCTTTGATAAATATCTAGGATTAGTAGAATGAATATAACTTCTACTCCAATACGTATTACTACTACTATTATATTCAACTGCACTTTCAGCATTAATCGCTGTTTGCCAATCCACATTAGTTATATATGCAGTAAACTTCCAATTAGGATGTCTTTCTTTTAATGAATTTAAAGATAACCAATAACTACTAGGAAATCCTGCATTTTTAAATTCTTCATCAAATTTACCATTAGTATCAAAGTTAATAAAATCTCCACATACATAACCCTTAAGTCCTTTAAATAAAACTGGATAATAAGAACTACTACAAGCAGAATTGGTAGATTTTACTGGACTTTCACCATCTATCAAAGTCACTACATCTCCTGGATCTAACCAGTGTGTTATACCTGGCTCTATATAATCCCCTTGTTCATTTGGTTTTGTTTTAATAGAACAAGATTTACTAGTAGATGCTTTAGAATTAATAACATAAGTATTCGAAGCATAAACAGCAAATGGCATAAATAAAATAGAAAAACACATTACTAATATTACTACTTTTTTCATAGCACCACTACCCTTAATATATTGTAAAATTATTATAGCAAATTTTGTCGAATTTTAATATAAATTATAATAGGTTTTTTATATTTTACTAAAACTTTACAATCTTTTTTTTAAATATTCTAAAAGCAATTAACACAATTTTTAATTTATACCTTTTTATATTTGTAAAACTATCCTAATTAGGGTATACTTTAGATATAATAGGAAGAAGGAATTTAGATGCAATTTGTTGAACTAAATAAAGATGAATTTTCAGACTTTTTAAATGCCCATCCATTAAAGGATTTTGTGCAAACAGCCGAAATGGAAGAAATCGGTAAACTTAATCACCATAAATCTTATTATGTAGGTATTAAACAAAATAATAAAATAATTGCCGCAACTAGGGTTATGTTACAAAAGGGAAGGTTTGGCTATTTCTGTTATGCACCAAGAGGATTATTAGTTGATTATAAAGATAAAAAAGTGCTTACCTTTTTTGTTAAAGAACTCTCTAAATATTTAAAAGCTAAAAAAGGTTATAAATTAGTAATTGAACCTAACATTTTATATAAAGAGCGTGATATTGATGGTAATATAGTAAAAGATGGATTTGATAATAGTGAAATTGTTAATACTCTTATTTCTTTAGGATTTAAACATGAAGGTTTTACTAAAGGAATGGATACGAGTAAACAAGTACGTTGGATTTTTGTTCTACCTCTTAAAGATAAAACAGAAGAACTTATTTGGAACGAGATGAGATCAAACACTAGAAATTTAATCCGTAAGGCTGAAAAAATAGGTATCAAGATTCAAGAATTATCATATGAGGAATTACCTCGATTTAAAAAAATAACTGAAGAAACTGGAAACAGAAGAAATTTTCACGATCGAGATTTAGTTTATTATCAAAAAATGTATAAATTATTTGCTCCCAAAAACGAAGTTAAATTTTTACTTGCATCATTATCTATAAAACAATATTTAAAATATTTAGAAGAAGAAAAAAAGCAAGAAGAAAATAAATTAAAAGAATTAGAAACTATTGCTTCAGATAGTAAAAATGCCAAAAACAATATTAAAAACTGCAAAAACTTAATTGAAAGTTACAATCAAAAAATTAAGGAAGCAAAAAAAATTGAAGAAGAAGATGGAGATATAATTGATTTAGCAGCTTCTATGTTTATAATTTATAATCATGAAATAATTTATTTGTTTAGTGGTAACATTGATAAATATATGAAATTCAATGCCCAATATTTAATTCAATGGTACATGATTAAATATGGTTTAAAACATGATATATATCGCTATAATTTTTATGGAATATCTGGTATTTTTGATAAAAATGATAAAGATTATGGAGTATATGAATTCAAAAGAAACTTCAATGGTCATGTTGAAGAATATATAGGTAGTTTTTCTCTACCACTTTCATTATTATATAAATTTAAAAATATTATCAAAAAATAAAAGCTCTTTCAGGAGCTTTTATTGGACAATTTTAAAATAATTATCTTGTGATACATATATTTTTACCTTTATTGCATTATCATAAAATGTAATTAATCGTTGATTTTTTAAATTTTCTAACAGAATTTTATATGTCTTAAAAATATCATAATCAACATATAAATGATACAAATAAGAATCATTTGTTCCTTCTAGATATTGTTTCTCACCAATAATTTGATACTGATATATATTTGGATAAATAATTTCTAATTTAATGTTATCTATACTATTATCAATTACAATTTCTTTGTTAACAAAACCATTTTCACAAGTAGCTAATAAATTTATTTGATTATAATCTTTCAATTCTAAATACTCAGTTTTAGTAATTTGTTTTTGTTTAGAAATATCTATAGGCTTATAATTAATAACTGTCACAAATGATATACCTAGATTTATAGCTATTAACAAAAGACTTGTTATAAAAATAATGAAGTAAACTTTAAAATAATGTTTTTGATTAAAGATAAAGTTATATATACCATATATTAGTAGCGCTAATAACAATGATGAACCAAATAAGGCACCACCAATATAGAAAAATAAAATTCCATATTTAACATGTACAAAACTTACTGTCATTATAAATAGTAAAAAAACTAATAATCCTATTACTGGAATTAAGAACATCGCGATAATAAATTTTAAACAAGATGTTATTATTTTACCAAGAAAAGTAAAGAAACTAAAATAAGAGTGTTTAGGATCACGAATAATTATTTTTTCCTTTTTTCTTGTTTGATAATTATTAATATTGCCTTTAATATCACTATCTACTTCTTTTTCAATTGTTTTTTTAGTAGTGTTTTTATCTTCAATAGTTATATAGTAATCTAAATATCTTATTTTAAATAAATGAATCCAAATAATAATTCCTATTATCAATAATATAACTATATAAATAAAAGAAAAAATATTTTGAATATAATTCCTTATATTACTAGGAAATATTTCCAATAATAATTCTGTTATTGAGCACAATATTAAACATATTATACCTCCTAATATAAATAATAAGAAAATAGATATAGCGATTTCTAATAAACAAATAAACTTTTGCTTAAAATTCATTTTAGTAAACATATTATAGATCTTAGTTATAAATCCTAAGAATTCTTGCAAATAATTATTTAGTTTTTGATTTTGGTTAATATTAACTTCTCCCTTTATAATACCATCGTCTAATAAATCTTCTAATGTACAATTTAAAATATTACACATCTGGATTATTTTTTCCATATCCGGATAAGATGCTCCTAACTCCCATTTACTAACTGCTTGCCTTGATACCCCTAATTTTTCAGCTAATTGTTCCTGGGAAAAATTATTATTTTTTCTTTGCTTTGCTAATTTATCACAAAACTTCATTTTTTCACCTCCACTAAAATTATATTATATATAATATCAGTAGCAAAACCAACTATTAATATCTTTTTGTATAAATTTAGTTGCAAATATTAAAAAAAAAGACTTTATTAGTCTTCAATTAAAATATTCTTTTTAGTTTCTTTATCAGTTTCCTTTTTTGGAACTAAAATTGTTAAAACTCCATTTTTAAAACTAGCTTTAATTTCATCTTCTGAAACATTGCCAATATAAAACTGTCTTTGGCATTTAGAAATAGATGTTCTTTCTCTTCGTAAGTACTTGGTCTCTTCTTTATCATCAAGTGCATTTTCTCTTTTTTCAGCAATTACTTTTAAATAACCTTGCTCATATTCAATTTTAATTTCTTCCTTTTGAAATCTAGGTATATCTATTTCTAACACATAATTCCCTTCTTTTTCATAGATATCGCATTTCATTATTTTATCTAGATATTTTATTGGCTCTAGATTATCAAACAAATCATCAAAAATCATTTTCCTTGGTAACACTTTCGTCATTCCTTTCTATATAACTACTTATAATATGAGTCATAAACATTTATTTATACCAATATTTTTATAAATATTATAGAAAAATATGCTTGATTATGATATATTTAAGAAGAGGAGATGAAAAAATGAAAAAAGTATATTATCTTTTACTTATAGTTGCAATTTTATTAATCTTACCTCTAGGTGTAAATGCTAAATCAAAGTCTAAAATAAACATTTATTTCTTTAGAGGAGAAGGATGCCCACATTGTCAAGAAGCTGAAGAATTTTTTGATAAAATTAAAAGTGAATATGGAAAATATTATAATCTTGTTGACTATGAAACTTGGTATAACACTGATAATGCGGACTTAATGATAAAAGTAGCTGATAAATTGGGTGAAGAAGCTAGTGGAGTTCCATATATTATAATTGGTAAAAAATCATGGAATGGTTATTCATCTGAATACGATGATGAAATTATTGCAGCTATTAAAAGTGAATATAACAAAAGTTATTCTGAAAGATATGATGTTATCAAAAAATTAAATAGTAAAAGCTCTGAAAATATTACTGCAGATATTATATCTATAATTCTTATCTTACTAGTTGGTGGTGGAATTGTATTTGGTATTATTATGGCTAGAAAGAATACTAATTAATTATAGCAAAAGAAAAGACCTCACGGTCTTTTTTAGTGCAATTTTATAGGCAATAAACATTATTAATTTCTTTTAATTTTTAAATAACCTTCTGTTATTTCCTCTAATGCTTTACCAATATTTTTTTTACACTTATAGTCACTTTCTGGCATCTGTAAATAACCTGTTTTAGATATTTCTTTACTCCTTCTAGCAACAATATGAACTAATTCGTATTTTGAATCTACTATATTTAGTAGCTTATCAATTGATGGATAAATCATTGTATCACACTCCTATTATAAGGATAAAATAGGAATGTAAATAAATCAAGTCAATAGACAAAAATATACATTTTTTGACATAGACATTATACAATGTAAACTATAATTATCTAAATTGATTACATGATCCACATTGTACATTACTTACTGTATTTTCTTCACAACAAGAATACTCTGGTCTATAAGTATGTTTATAAACATGATGATTAATTATACGAGTTCTAATTGGGCAAACATGTGATTGCCCTTTTTTGATAGACTATAACTCTATTATTCCATTAATAATATCTATAATTTCTTCTAACTCTTCTTCTTTTATTTTTTCAACAAATGATAATTTTCT
>CANQZM010000040.1 GCA_947628345.1 uncultured Bacilli bacterium | reverse complement strand
TCTGCGTAGCTCAGCTGGATAGAGCAATCGCCTTCTAAGCGATCGGTCAGGCGTTCGAGTCGCCTCGCGGACACCATTTTGTTATAAACTTAAACTTACATAGTTTAAGTTTTTTTGTTTATTAAAATTTTAATTTACACATTAGTTAAGTTAAAATTTGGAATAAAACTTTCTTTTTGAGTTTCACCTTCTTGAATAAAAGCATTTTTAACACCAATACTACAGGCATAATTTACAACTTCAATATATTCTTCTTCATAAAGCTTTCTATTTAATTCACTATATCTACATTTATTTACTGGAGTATATTGATTCATAATACTTAAATAAATATTATCTTTATATTTAGTATATAAATAATAAATAATTTTTTTAGCATCATTAACATGATTTGGTAATACTAATATTCTAACTACTACACCCTTTTTTAATAACTTATTTTTAATAATTGGTTTTCCAACTTGCTTATACATCTCATCAATAGCGCTAGTAGCATCTAAAAAATAATTATCACATTTCGAATATTTTTTAGAAAGACGATTATCATAATATTTTAAATCAGCAAGATAAATATCTACAACTCCTTCCATTAGTTTTATACAACTTATATTATCATAGCTACTCGTGTTATAAATAATTGGAATACTTAGTCCTTCTTTTTTCGCACTAATAAGACCTTTTTTAATTAAAGGAGCATAATGAGTTGGAGTCACTAAATTGATATTATGTGCACCCCTTCTTTGTTGTTCTAAACATATTTGTGAAAACCTTTTTATAGTTATTTCTTTTCCATAACCTTCTACGATTTTTTTATTTTGACAAAATACACATTTTAAACTACAATACGAAAAAAAGATAGTACCACTACCATTTGTACCTGAAATAAAAGGTTCTTCCCATTTGTGAAGGGATACTAAACTAATTTTAATTTTACTACCAGCCCTACAATAACCTTTTTCTTTATATCTGTTAATTTGACAATTCCGACCACACAAATTACATTTTTTTAAAATATTCATATATTCACCTATAAAACTAATTACTTAAAAATTAAACTATAATACTAGTTAATCTATTAAGACACTTTTATTTAAGAATTTGGCATAGGACTATAGGTAAATATAATATTATCAATTGTTGCAGTAAAATTACCATCTACCGCATGAGCACCATCGTTACTTATTGTAACAATAACTTTTTCACTATCCTTTGGATTTAAAGCTTTAGAATCAATTATATTATCACTAGAACTATTATATATTTGATTTCCAACTTGCACATCAACTGTAATATCATTACAAGCTATCTGTACCAATTCTATACTTGCTCCATTGGTACTTACACAATTTTTACTTTCAAAATCAACACCAGTCAAATAGGCTGTTATCATTCCTTCATTACGTACATAAAAAATATATGTTACTTTCCCTTTTCCATTATTAACAGCACTGTCAAAACTAGCCGTAAGATTAGAAATTGTAGTACCACTTAATGTAGCAACACCACCTCTACCACCATTAGCAAGACCTGATACACTAACATCAGTACAGGCACTTTCCGAAGCTGCTGAAAATTGAACATTTAAATTAGCTTGATTATTTTTGGATATATTCTGAGTTTTATTAGTATTAATATTTAACACCCTAGAATAAGCTGCAAATCCAATTGAAAGACCAAATATTGCAACCACTAGGGCTATGATAGATATTATTTTTGTACTTCTATTATGTTCCATTAATTAATTCATCTCCTATTGTTTATTCTAATAGGATTCTAACCCTTTCATCAAATATTTGTCAATAATGTATTTCAGATTTGTTAATTATTTTTTTAAATATCACCAGACTTATATTTTACAATGTTTAGTTTCAAAATAGTTTTATATATACAAAATTTCCTAAGATTTGTTCAAAATAAAATTAATAACAATATTTATTTACTTGTTCTAAATAAATTTCTAATATATAAAAAAACATCAAAGTGTTTGTTTTGATTTTATATATTTCTTAAAAAACAGAATTAAATCTATAAATAAGAATAAAAATCCCATGATAATGATAATAAAAATTGATTTATTAATTTCCCCATTACTTATTTTTTCTGGTATTTTTTTATCATAATAAATGGTTATAGTGCTACTATCAAGATATTTTTTATTTGTAGTTAAAATTGTTCCTTGATACTTTTTATCATCAATATAGTAATCAACATGTAAAGTTAAACTCTTTTTATTATTAATAACTGTCGTAATTGTAGCATTGATTTTTGCAGCTTTATTTAAAAAAATATATTCATCATGAATTTTAATAAAACCATAAATTAAATCAAAAATCGCAACTAAAATTATAATAATGTAACAGCCATATTCTTTAATTTTTTTCATTTACTAATTTTAACCTTTCATATATAATCTTGGGATTAGTTGTCGTTATATAAATTTTATCTTGAAAGTTTTCAATTAACTTATCACCAATTATTTGACATAAATCATTAATTTCAGTTGCATCATCTATTGTATATATACCTAATAATTTATGATGTTTTAAAATCATTTTATTATTAATTTTTTTAAGCATAATTTTATTTAAAGAAATCATATTAATCTGAGTATATAGTTTTAGATATATTTTTATATTTGCAAAACGTTCTTTTTTACTAATTAATAAACATGTTTTATAACCTTTATCTTTAAAATATTTTAAATATTCATAAACAAAACTAATAATAAAGATTTTTTTACTAGGATATTTTTTAATAACATTATAAACTAGTTGCAAAATATTACTTGAGTCACTACTATTTTTGATTTCTAAAAATATTAATTTTTGTTTTGGAATTACTGCTAAAACTTCTTCCAAACTATCTATTTTCTCTTGATATAAATCTAAATACATATCATTTAGTTGGTTATATGTTAAATTTTTAACTAAGTATTTTTTACCTTTATATTTAATGCTTCCATCATGGATGATTACTAATTTTTGATCTTTAGTTAGTCTAACATCAAATTCTACTCCTGTTATGTAATCTTTAGAAACAGCATATTTGATAGCTTTTATAGAATTTTCTCTTGTATTAGATTCTTTATAACCACCTCGATGAGCAATTAAATGAATTTTTTCCATGATAACTCCTTATTTAATTTACTAAATTATTTTATGCAACTGTGTCACATTGAACACCATACTTTTTAGCAAAACTAATCCAATCATCTAATTTTATTTTTCCATCTGTAACGGTAACATTATCTTCACTACCTTCGATTTCCATTAATTTATCCATATCAATTTTACCATAATTTATATAAGTAATACTAGTTACACTATCATCATCACTTGTTACTACATTATCATAGTAATCCAAGTTATCATAAACAGAATATACCTCTTCATATGCATCTTTATATTCTTTTAAAACTGTTTTATCTGTTGAAGATACCTTTTCATAAGATTTTAATACTTGTAAATATTTACTTTTGTTATAATAAACATCATATTTAATATCAACTTTTGTATCATCTTCTGTTTCAGTATCACGCTTACAACTAACATAACTAAAATTAGAAGTATCATATTTTTTTTCATCTATCGAATTACTTTTAATTTCACCTTGATTTTCAGCCCCACAACCAGTAATTAAAATTATTAAAATTGGTATAATTAATAAATATATTTTTTTCACTCTCATCACTCTTTCATTAATAATTATCATAACATATTTTTTAAATTAATTGTAGTTTTAATTTTTGTATAAGAATGAATTTATTATAGTAAATAATTGTTCTTGGTTATAAAAGCAATAATTATTTCTAATATCAGGTATATTCAATTGGTTTTTTATTATAATTGGTGTTTGTGTATCTGTTTCTGTAATTAATTTGGCAATCGAGAAATCATCGTTTTCGATGGCACTAGTATAAATTTTTTCTAGTATATCATTGTTTTTTCTATCACTCATAATTGTAATATTATCTTTTTGAATATTACATTTTTCAATATTATTATAAATATATAAAATTAAATTATAACATTTAAGAAAGTCAATTTTGCTGTTAATATTTATTGTAAAAACTAGTTGATTAGTAGCTTCAGCTAATTCTTGGGAAAAATGTTTTTTATGACTATTAAGACAGATAAGTACATTATTTATTGGTACCTCTTTATGAGGATAATATACCTCTAATGGTAAAAAATTATTATCCATAATGATTTGATAGTTAGAAATATTTTGTCTTGATATAGTAGGATTAAATATTTCTGTTAATGTTCTATATAATTTATATTTTGTCATTACCAATCACCCAAAATAATATTAACATAAGAAAAGAAAGTTTGTTTCAACTTTCTTAGTTACTTTACACTTTTTGATATTTAATCTTTAAAATAAGACAAGAACCCTTTTTTTCTAATTAAGGATGGTACAGATTCATCTTTAGTTATAGAATTAATAATAGTATTACATAAATTATAAGTAGTTCCATACTTTAAAAAATACTTAGAAGCAGGATAATTTTGATCAATCATAATAACTGGGACTTCTAATGAATAGTCTAATTTTACTAATTTATCAACTCCTACTAAGTAATCTTCTTTAAAAATTCCATACAAAGAAGAAATAAATAAATTATAATCATTTTGATTACAGATGTTATAAATATCATTAATTTTATCATCTAGTTCCATTAGAAAATCTTTTAGTTTAGCAATTTCTTTAAAACCTTCTAAATCATAATCAAAAATTATTAAATGATATGGTTGCTTTAAAATATTATCAATATCCAAATTTTTGTCATTTATATTAATATATTTGATGTGATTACTATTAGTCTCTTTTAGTCCATTTAAACTATAACTAATACTAGTCATTCTTTCTTCAGTGGTTAAAACTAAGCAATTTAAATTAAATTTTTCTAATTTTTTACTAAGATAATCTAATGGTTCTAATTCTTCGTAAATATTAATTGCATAAGAAAATGCTTTCATAGGAAATAATGTATATAATTTTACATTACGTAATTTAGTAATAAATTCATTACAATCTACATCTTCATAGTTTAAAAATAATGAAATATCATTATTTTGAAGTTTAAATCCTGGATGTATATAAAAAGGATCTAATTGTCTTGGGGGAATTTGTTTAGTAACAGAGTAATTAATTTTTCTAGTATAGTCAGGCCATTTTTCTCCATATTCTTTGCTAAATAAATAATAATACTCTTCTTTGTTTACTACTCTTTCTCCTGCAATCATACCAATTTCTACATTTTTATATAAAGTTATTCTTTCTTCTATTTTTTTTATCATATTTAAAATTTTATCATAATCTACGCAATCTTTTTGACGTAAAATTAAGTGAATAAAAATAGGAAAATCTCCTTTAGTTTTTAAAACATCTATAATTTTAATAACTTGGTTAATAACAGACTCATTATCTAAAAAACAAAATACTTGAACTTTAGTTTTATTATTAATAGCATCTGCAGCTATATTTAAAATTGTTTTATTATTCCCAAAATTAGTATCACTTTCTAGGCGATGATAAGTAGGCAATAAATCATTACCCAAACTAAAATTACGATAACCATTTTTATAATTATAATTAATATTTTCTAAAGTTGAATAAAGATAATTACCCATTATCATGGATAAATTAGGCATAGTATTGTTAAAATTAATATCAAAAGAATCCTTAGAAGCAACACCAAAACCATTAATTAAAAATAAAACTGTTTTAGTAAAATTAGATTGCATCTTACCACCTTCCTTTTGCAAATAAAAAAGAATTAACACGTATTTGTTTTATGGTATTTTTACTTAATTATCATTGATTACAATATATAATTTAATTATATAAATAGTATTAACTTTTTTCTAAAAAATACACTAGTAGTACTTATAAAATTAAATTTAACAACCACCATCTATTATAAGTATAATATACTATAAAAGTTAAAAAAAATAAATAGCAATTATTTATTTTTTTTACTTATTTCCAAGTTATTTAATGCTTCTAAGGCCTGTTCAAAATTATCTACTCCAATCAGTTTAATTTTTAATTTTTTTTGTTTTTTGATCTTGACACATTCTGCATAATTTTGGTCATTTGGAACTATAAAAACATCAGCCTTTTCCTTAACTGCACCTAGTAATTTATATTTAACTTCACCAATAGCTAAAACTCTACCTTCACTATCAATTTCACCAGTTCCAGCAATTTTTAAACCATGAGTAATATCTTCCTTAGTTAATTTATTATAAATATCTAAAGTCTCAATAATTCCCCCACTTGGTCCTGATTCACTATCTTTAAATTTTATTTTTATTTTAGGATTAGTAGTATAATTATTAATTGCGTTAACATAAATTCCTAAAATTAATTCATTATTTTTTTCATATATAGTAGCTACTACTTCCTTTTCTTTATTATCACGCTCTATAACTAATTTTACTTTATCATTTTTAGAATGATTTGTAAGAATTGTCTTTAAAGTGTTTAAATCTGTAATATCTTGCCCATCTATTTTTAATAATTTATCTCCTACTTGTAAATCATTTTTATTATCTTTATCAGTGTAATAAATATAAAAATCTGTTTTATTAATTTTATACTCTTTATTGGCCTTTAAATAAGCATTTTTAATCGCATTATCATGAGCATTTAATAAATCAATATTACCTCTAAAAGCTACATCTTCTAAATCTTCTAATTCATCATAAGTATAATTACTTATCTTTACCCGTTTCCAATCAGGCATAATATAACTAAGTAAGTAGGTAGCTACCGTTCCTTTAGCTTCACCTACATAGGCTAAATTAAAACTTCCTTTAGCTTTATATGCATCTTCTACCTCAATACGATTACCAACTTCCATAATTCCTCCACCAACTATTATATAATAATTAAGTGGCCACATGAAAATTATGTAAAGTACTACAAAAAAAATAATATTTTTATAATATTCTTTAATAAATTTTTTTATTTTTTCATACAAATTATTAAACATTAAATCAGTCCTTTATGTTAAATTATATCAGAAAGTTGGTAAATTATGAAAAATAAATTAATTCAAGTAGTTATATTTGTCATTTTTTTGTCGTTAATTATTAGTCCAGGTCTTATTACAACAGAAATAACTAACGCTTTGAAAATATTTATTTACACCTTATTTCCCTCAATTTTTCCTTTCTTTTTAATTAGTGACTTATTAATTAATTATAACTTTTGTAATACCTTAAGTAAATACTTTTCCAAAATTAATAACTTTTTATTTCATACTGCCAATGCTTCTAACTTTGTTATTATTATGAGTATTTTTTCAGGATTTCCTAGTGGAGCTAAATATATTAAAACTTTACTTGATAAAAAATTACTTAATCTTAATCAAGCTAATTATCTAATTACTTTTACTCATTTTGCTAATCCTCTATTTATTCTTTCTGTTTCTAAATTAATCTTTAATAATTCAACACTAGGTTATTTAATTATATTATGTCATATTTTAGCTAATATTATTATTGGAATTATTGTAAGACCTAAAGAAAAAGAAATTGATAAACCAATAGAATTAAATGAAATTAAACCTTTTTCTATCAATTTATCAAATTCTATAAAATCTTCCTTTAATCTTTTATTATTAATTTTAGGTAATACCTGTTTTTTCTTTATTATTACTAAAATATTAACTACTTATTTAAATTTAAATAATTTTTTATCTTTATTAATAAATGGGTTTTTTGATATGACAAAAGGAATAACTAGTATATCTATACTTAATACTTCATCTATTCTGTTTAAAGGTATTTTATTATTAAGCTTTATTTGTTTTGGTGGAATTAACGTTCATATGCAGGTTTTAGATATTATTGGTAAATCTGGTATCAAGTACAAAAACTTTTTACTAGGAAGAATTTCTCAATTAGCTATTTCTATTTGTTTATTTTTTATTCTTTATTCATTTATCTAAAAACCTAATTCAATAGGTTCTACTAAATCAATTATCGAATACTTATTACCTAAATCTGGATGATTAAGTCCAGCATATAATTCGATATACTTATCTTGGATTCTACAATTAATAAAATTAAATTTTAAATTAGGAATTTTAGGTAATTCAAATTTCTGAGTATATAGTGAATAAACACGTGAGTACATATTATCTTTATATAAATAACTATACTCAATATAATTATTAAGACAATTACCTTCATTACAATCAGTATCTTTGTAGATTTTTATATTTACTCCTTCAATTGGATAAGAAACTTCTGGAACTGTAATACTTTGATTAAATATCATCATGGCAGTTATTATCTGTTTATCCTCTTCAACACCTTCTGAACAAACTGTAGCACCCAAAGTAGAAGAATTCTTTAATCCGTTTCCAGCTTCAATATCACTTTCAATTTGTTTCATCATAGTATTTTTTAATGTTATAACTTCATTTTTATATGACTCAATAGTCTGTTTATCTTTTTGATTGGTAATAACTTTAAACATAGACATAACTATAACCATAACTATTGAAAAACAAATTAGAATTTCAATAGCCGTTAAACCTTTATTATTTAACTTTTTAATCATATAAATCAACTCCTAGTGTAGCATATTTATAAACATCATATTTTCCTTCACTACTTTCTTCATCAACAGTTTCTTTATATTTAACTATTATTCTTCCTTTAATATTATAAAGATTATTTTTATAATTAGGTAATGATTTTACATATGACTCCATTCCTTCACTACAATTATTGTTATTATCTATTTTATATTTAACATTAGTAATATCATAAGTAGCTACTAAAATCTCTGAAACACGTAGTTTATTCATAAGTAGTTGACAATTAGTTTTTTGACTTCCAACCATAGATGAACTATTACAAAAACTTTCACTTGATTGAAAAATAATAACTGGATTCGTAGTAGTTATGTTAAATTTAATATTGTTATATTCGATAAATCTTTTGATAACATTAGTTTTATAAACACTTTCAATTGCATCATAGTTCTCGCGTTTTTCATATTCCCCAATTAATGGATAAAAGTTTGTGTAGATTAAAGTAAAAATTCCTAAAACAAAAACTGATACTATAAGTGTTTCTACTAATGCAAACCCCTTATTATTTATTTTTTTCATTTTTTTTAATCCGCTCCTTGATATTATACTAAATATAGTATATAATAAAAAAGAATAAATTACCATAGAAAGTAGACAAAAAGGGGTTGAAAATATGGTTACATTTGATTATAAAAAAACTCCCATTACACAAATTGCTGATTACATAATAATGTATGCTGCTAAAAGTGGGGCTAGTGATATCCATTTTGACCCAAAGGAAAATGGTCTAATGGTAAGAATTAGGATTGATGGTGATTTACAGGATTATACATTAATACCACCAGACTATGAACGAAATTTATCTACTAGACTTAAATTGTTAGCTAATATGAATATCACTGAAAGTAGACTTCCACAAGATGGAGCAATTAAAAGACAATTTGGAAAATTATATTTAGATATGCGTGTTTCCTCATTACCTACTAATGAGGGAGAAAAAATTGTTATTCGTATCTTAGATTATAGTCGTAGTTTACAAGGACTAGAATATTTAGGATTTTCTCATACTAATTTTATAAAATTGAAAAAGATGATTGCAGTACCTAATGGTATTATTTTAGTAACAGGAGCAACTGGTACTGGTAAAAGTACTACTACCTATTCTATATTGCAATCGCTAAATAAACCTGAAACTAATATAATTACTGTTGAAGATCCCATAGAAATGAATATTGAAGGTATTAACCAAGTTCAAGTAAATAGCGAAATTGGTTTAGATTTTGCAACTGTATTACGTTCTATTTTAAGACAAGATCCTAATATTATCCTTATTGGAGAAATTCGTGACTCTGAAACTGCTAAAATTGCCGTTCGTGCTTCTATTACTGGACACTTGGTTTTATCAACAATCCATACTAATAATTCATTAGCTACTATTGAAAGACTTTTAGATATGGATGTTGAACGTTACCTACTATCTAGTGCTTTAACAGGAATTATTTCTCAACGACTTGCTAAACTATTATGTCCTAAATGTAAAATTAAAAGGTATCCAACTCCCTATGAAAAAAAGATTTTTCAGGAAGTTTTAAATATTGATATTAAAGAAATATATGATGCTAATCATGATGGCTGTGAAAATTGTCATAGTGGATATAAAGGACGAATTGCTGTTCAAGAAGTGCTAGAAATTGATGATGACATTCGAAATGCTTTAAATAATGAAAAACTAGAAAAAGAAGATTTAAGAGAAATGGTTTATACTTCTAACGTTATTACTCTACTTCAAGATGGCTTGGAGAAAGTTTTAGAGGGTAAAACTAGTTTTGAAGAAATTTATCGTATTATTGAAATTGATTCTGATGATAATGAAGATTATGGAGCACAACTTGCGGCAGCTCAAAGAGAAAGAAAAATGATGCAACAACAGGAGCAGTTAAAAGAAAAAACTAACACTAAGGTCGTAAATTCAAGCGTAGTTCAACCTACTCCATCAATACCTACAACTCCTTCGGTTGCCATTCCTAATCAAGTAGCTGCTGGAGCAACAACTAATAATGCAGCTTCAATTCTAAATCAGCTACCACCTAAAAATATACAAACTCCACAGTTA